>JAWLEV010000001.1:0-48736 GCA_041685915.1 Anaerolineae bacterium
ACCGGCGATGCGGTCTCCACCAATGTAGACTATGACCCCTGGCTCGGAGCCGGGGTGGAAGACGCAGAATCGGAGTCCATCACTGGCACCACCACCATCACCGACACGCTGACGGGTGGCGACGTCACCATTACCACGACCAACAGCACGACGCACACCGTGACCACAGCCAAGTATGACAACAACCCCGGCGGCGACCATGCCTTCGTGGCCACAGGGTACTATGATATCCACCTCGACAATACCGACGACGTGGACAGCGTCACCATCGAATTCTGCAAAAATATGGATGCCAATACGACCATCTACTACTGGGACGGGGATGACTGGGTGGCCTGCTCGGATCAGGCGTTCGACCCAGCAACGGGTTGCGTGGTCGTCACTATCAGCGACACCACCAACCCCGATCTCGATTACTTGAGCGGTGGACCCTTTGCCAGCGGCCGGACGCCCGTCGGCGGCCTCAGTCGCCCGGCAAGCAGGCTGGAACTCCTGGAATCGTGGCTGAGATCGCTCATATCAACGCTGTGGTGATCAAAAAGTACGGAGCATAGTTGTCTCGCAAGCGAGAAGGGCAACGGGGGTCGGGATTTGTTCCCACCCCCGTTCGGCTCTATCAGAGCTGTATGGTTACACGTAAATCAGAAAGTCGCTCAAGCCTTGGGCAAGAGAAGAAGAGACGCCTTCGGCAAGCTCCTCTTTGCTTTTTATGGTGAGTTGGAGTATGATCGAAAGCTGAGTTGATCATCTGATGATGATCAGAATCCATGCATCGGCGAGAGAGCGCGTAGACTGTGTACGTTCTCGGGGCGCCAACAGATTGGAGGGCGTGCGAGTATGTATCGTGTCACATTCGATGAAGCAAAAAGCAAATTGTTGACGCTTATCGACGCTGCCATCAAGGGGGAGCGCGTCCTCATCCTCAAGGATGATCAGGAGGCTGTGCAGCTTGTTCCTGTCGCTCCTCCAGAGCGCTGTCCTCAGTTCGGCAGCGCCAGGGGCCTGATAACTATGGCAGACGATTTCGACGCTCCCCTAGAGGATTTCGTGGAGTATATGCCATGAGATTGCTGCTCGACACCCACAGTTTCTTGTGGTTCATAGCCGGAAGCAACAAGATCAGTATGGCGGCGAGGGGCTTAATTGAGGACAGAGCAAACGACCCTCTGTTGAGCATGGCAAGTCTGTGGGAAATGGCCATAAAGGTGAGCATCGGCAAATTGAGGTTAGCGGAGCCTTTTGAGAGGTTGATCCCGGAACAGATGAACATGAACGGAGTTGGGCTGTTGAACATCCAGATGGACCATGTGTCGCGAGTTGTACAACTTCCGTTCCATCATCGTGATCCCTTTGACCGGCTGCTCATTGCGCAGGCTCAGATCGAGGATATACCCATTGTTGGGGCGGATAGGACCTTTGACGCGTATGCTGTCAATCGAATGTGGTGACCGAATAGGCATTATCCTATCCGCAAGATCCAAAGGGGACGCTGCCACTCCCCTGCGGCTCGTGTCTGTAGAGTGGCAAGCAGCATGAATTAGCGGCAAGGGGACCGCGGGAAAACGGTCATCTCTCAAGGGATCCTTGGCCTGACTGGACATTGATGATGATCCTCCTCAGCACTCCCAGTCATTCGAAGAAAAAGCAAAAGGGCCAGCCATTCGATGGCTGGCCCTTTGTCGGGGCGAGAGGATTTGAACCTCCGACCACTTCAACCCCATTGAAGTGCGCTTCCTGACTGCGCTACGCCCCGCTTACACAAAATAGTATAGCACACCGCCCCTTCGCTGACAAAAACGTACTTTTACGCCTGACAGGTGTCGTCGCCGCGCCGGATGTCCTCCTTTCCGTTTACGCACCGCTTACCTCACCCGCCGTCTTTCCACCGGGTGAACGTTTTGGACCACACCGTCCATGTCCGAAATTACAAAAACCGCTTTTCACACATCCCCACTCGTGTTATAATCTCTTTCAGATTCTCGACGGCCGTGGGGTATACGATTATGAGACGTATCAAGCAATGGCACGAAAGACTCTGGAAAAAGTTCCAGGGCATGGGATTGTTTGCGCATCTGGGATACGGCACGCGCAGGGGCATGTGGCTCGGTATGTGGATTGCTTCCACCATATGCCTCGTGTTGGGAATGTTGTTCGGGAGCATCAACCGACAGACCCCCGGGGCCGTGATCGGCGCCCTGGCCGGCGCCCTGTTGGGGCTTTTGTTGGGAAGCACGGGTGGCGCCCTCATCGGGAAACTCGCACTCCCTTCCCAGGTGGATGTCTCCCTCACCATAGACGTGACCGACGAACAGGACTGTTACACTCCCGGACAGACTATAGAGGGACAGATCAAAATCTCCTCCCAGAATACACTCAACATATCGGGGGGCGAGGTATACCTTTTATGTCGTGGCGTATACATCCATCATAAAGAGGGGCGGGAGGCGTCCGACGACTCCGATTTCGTGCATACCCCCCATCTCTACACCGTGCAGCGACTCTGCAGCGTGCCTCCAAGAGTTCTTCTTCCCGCCTCATCCCCAACCTACACTTTCCAGGCCGAGATCCCCGAGGACGCCCTCCCCACCCACCACGGCCACGCATGCTCCGTGCGCTGGGGATTGTACGGGACACTGGACGTGCCGGACCTGTCACACACTAGGAAGTATCGGGAACTTACAGTCGAATCCATCCCCCCCACCATCGCCAAAAGCACGTACAAATCAACCCAAGAGAATAATAACTGCCAACTCACACTCACGCTGCCCCAGGTAGTCTGCGCAGAGCGAGCAAGTATCGAAGGCATCCTGCGCGTTTCTCCCCTTGAAGAATTCGAGGCTACTGAAGTGCGGGCGCTGTTGCTCAGAATCGAAAGCACCCACGAGGGGTCCGGCGAGATCGTCTATATGAGCGCCTGGGATCCCGAGTCGGGGCGATTTCAGGGAAGGATACGCCCTGGCGACGAGGGGACCACATATGTCTGGCTGGAAGACGAGGTCAACCTGGGCCAGGACATTCACTTTGATCTCGCCGAACCCGTCACCTATCGCTTCCGCCTGGACGTCCCTGCCCAATGCCGCCCTACGTTTTCCACAAAGGAGGGTCAGGTCATCTGGAAAGTGGCCGCCATCGTGTCCTCTGAAGAATGGCCCGATACGCGCGCCTTCCACGAGGCCATCGTATATACGGGAGCTTCTCAACAGGCCCTGCTCGGAGAGAAAAAGGCCGCTTCTCAGTAGGACAATACCGTCCCCATGCAGGCAATACCAACATGGCAATAAAAGATGAGCGGGGCTTTTGACGAATGAGCCTTTTCCCTATAAAATAGATTAACTGTTGAATACATATACCGTAACGTAGCGTTCACATTTTTCTTTTGGCTATCCTTTTTTAGGGTGGCCATTGCTGATAGATAGTGAGTAAAATGTTTGAAGATATTTCGGGCAAAATACAGGATACTTTTCAAGAACTGTCGCGGAAGGGACGTGTATCCGAGTCGGACGTAGAGCGCACCCTGCGAGAGGTGCGCCTCGCTCTGCTAGAGGCGGACGTGAACTACCGCGTTGTCAAAGAGTTTACGGAGCGTATCGGAGAGGCCGCCGTCGGCTCCGAGGTCGCCAAATCCTTGACCCCCGCCCAGATGATCATCAAGACCGTACATGAGGAACTCGTCGATCTGTTGGGAGAACCCGTCCGGCTCGACCTGGGCGGTCAACTCCCCGCCGTCGTCATGCTTATCGGCCTGCAGGGCTCCGGCAAAACGACCACGGCAGCCAAGCTGGCCCTCGACTTGCAAAAGCGCGGCGAGCGTCCCCTCCTCGTCGCTGCGGATATTTATCGTCCGGCGGCGATCCAGCAGTTGCAGACGCTGGGCGAGCAGATCGATATCCCCGTCCACGCCGAAAAAGATGGTGCCTCGCCACCTGAAATTTGCAGGCGGGCCGTCAAGCGGGCCAGGAAAGAAGGACACACCGTCCTTATACTGGATACCGCCGGGCGCCTCCAGATCGACCAGGAAATGATGCAGGAACTGGAAGAGATCCAAGAGGTCGTCGACCCGCGCGAGATCCTGCTCATCGTGGACGCCATGACGGGCCAGGAGGCCGTATCAGTCGCCGACGAGTTCAATAATCGTCTCGGGCTTACGGGGTTGATATTAACCAAGGTCGATGGCGATGCCAGGGGCGGCGCCGCCATCTCTGTGCGCTCCGTCACGGGCGTACCCATCAAGTTCCTGGGCGTCGGGGAAAGGCTCACTGCCCTGGAGCAGTTCCATCCTGATCGGTTGGCCTCTCGTATCCTGGGTATGGGAGATATCCTCACCCTCATCGAACGTGCCGAGTCTACCATAACGGAAGAACAGGCCCGCAAGATGGAAAAAAAACTGCGCAGCGCCCAGTTCACTCTGGAGGACTTTCAGGAACAGTTGGGCGCCGTCAAGGAGATGGGCCCCCTTGAGGAATTGATGGGCATGGTCCCGGGGTTCCAGCAGTTAAAGGGCAAAGTGTCCTCGGATGTTACGGACAAGGCGCTGGACGCCACAGAGGCCATCATCAATTCCATGACCATCGAGGAACGCCGCAATCCCAGAATCATCAACGGCAGCCGCAAGCGCCGCATCGCCAAAGGCAGTGGCACCTCGGTGCAGGAGGTGAATCAGCTCCTCAGACAGTTCAAACAGATGCAACAGATGATGAAACAGGTACAAAAAGGGCGCATGCCCAATATGATGCCCTGGTCGCGCTAGGCATCGAGTCGATCCAGTCTTTCTAACAGAATCTAAAGAAGGTGAAACAGAGCATATGGTAAGAATCCGACTTCGCCGAGTAGGCGCAAAGAAACAGCCCAGTTACCGCGTCGTCGTGGCCGACCAAAGGACCGCACGCGATGGCCGCTTCATCGAGAATATCGGACACTATGATCCGCGGACCGATCCTCCCACGGTAAAAATAAATGAGGAAAGGGCTAAATACTGGCTCTCAGTGGGGGCCAAGCCAAGCAAGGCCGTCGCCCGCATGCTTGAGAATATGGGGCTCCTCGGCGAGGGTGAGACCATCGCAGAGGAAGCGGAGGAATCGGAGGCCAAAGCCGAGAAGGTAGAGGCTTCCGAAGAACAAGTCGAGTCCGATGCAGAAGAGGAAAAAGAGACAGAAGAACAAACTGAGGACGCATAAAGGGAGGGCGAACACCCCGCATGGATGAACTTGTAGAATACATCGCCAAGTCCTTGGTTAATGAACCCGATAAGGTCAGAGTTGAGACGGTGCGTGGGCGTAACGCCATCATCCTGAAACTGTACGTGGACCCCGATGATAAGGGATGGGTTATTGGTAGGAATGGCCGGGTGGCCAACGCGACGCGGACGCTCCTCCGCGTGGCGTCTACCGTCCAGGACAAACCGCGCGCCATTCTCGATATCGTCTAACCACCCATCATAACAAAACCGAACGAGGCCTTATCATGGAAAGCGCAACAGTCAATGACAACAGAGAAGAAGAACTGACCCATCTCCAAATCGGCGAGATTGTCGCCCCCAGGGGTGTCCACGGAGAGGTCAAGGTAAATATAGAAACGGACGACCCCGAGCGTTTTTACGCTCTGGATACCATCTACTTGGGAGACGCGCTGACGCCTTTTGAGGTGGAACGGGCCCGGCTTTTCAAGGGCCAGGCTCTCCTGCAATTAAAGGGCATCGATAGTAGAAATCAGGCCGAGCGACTCCGAAACACCTCCGTCTATGTTTCCATAGAGGATGCCCTCCCGCTGGGCAAGGATCAATACTACTATCACCAGATAGAGGGGCTCACCGCCTTTACCATCGAGGGGGAAAAACTGGGCTACGTGGCTGAGATACTCCGAACGGGGTCGAACGATGTGTACGTGATCCGGGGGGGACAAAAAGAGATCCTGATTCCCGTTATCAGGGGCGTGATACGGGAAATCGACATCGAAGAAGGAAAAATAATCGTCGATCTACCCGACGGCCTTTGTTAGGTTTCATGGGGACGGCACGATGAATGACATTCGCTATTGGATCGGTTTCAACCGTGTCCCCAATATCGGCCCTGTTCGCTTGGGGCACCTTCTAGAGACATTCGGAGACCTGGAGACGGCTTGGGGGGCCAGCCCAGCGGCACTTCGCGCCGCCCGGCTCCCCAAAGATGCCCTGGAAAGCCTCCTTTATTGGCGCGATCGTATGGATCTGGAAACGGAGATGACCAGGGTCCGGGATTTGGCATTAAAAGTGGTCACCTGGGACAGCGACGATTACCCTCCCCTGTTACGCCACATTGACGATTCGCCGCCTCTGCTCTACATAAAAGGTGAACTGCTCCCCACGGACGAATGGGCGGTGGCCATGGTCGGCACCCGAAACGCCACCACCTATGGCAAAGAGGTGACGCGGCGCCTGGCAACGGGCCTGGCACAGAATGGCGTGACGGTCGTCAGTGGCCTCGCCCTGGGTATCGACGGCGTGGCTCACCGCACTACCTTGGAGGCTGGAGGACGCACGCTGGCCGTTTTCGGCTGCAGTCTGGATACTGTATACCCGGCCCGACATCGTGGTCTGGCTCAACAGATCTGTCAGGCCGGTGCCCTGATCTCCGACTATCCTCTGGGAACGAAACCGGAGGCGCGCAACTTTCCTCCCCGCAACCGGCTCATCAGTGGCCTTTCACTGGGCACCGTCGTGCTGGAAGCGGGCGCCAAAAGCGGTTCTCTCATTACCCTGCGTTATGCCCTGGAACAGGGGCGCGAGACCTTTGCCGTACCGGGCAATATCTATGCACGTTCCTGCGCCGGCACCAATGGCGCAATCCAACGGGGCGAGGCCAAGCTCATCACCTCCGTCAGGGATATACTCGAAGAACTAAACCTCTCTATGGTAGTGGAGCAGACGCAGATGCGCGAGATCGTTCCCGAGACGGCGACGGAGGAGACGTTAATATCTTGTCTGGGCATGGAACCGGTGCATATAGACGACATCGTACAAAAATCAAAACTCACCACATCCATGGTGTCGAGCACCCTGTGTATGATGGAACTCAAGGGCATGGTGCGGCGGGTGGATAACATGAGTTACGTGTTGGCCCACTAGAAAGGCAGATATGACCCCGTTAGATATGAGCAACGTGCACATCGCCATCTTGGCCGGGGGAAGTGGTACCCGCTTATGGCCAAAAAGCCGGACAGAGACCCCCAAACAACTGCTTGACCTGGTGGACGATGAGGCCTCCATGCTCCAACAGACAGTGCAGCGTATCCTCCCTCTCGTGCCCTTGGAGCGCATTTACATCCTCACCGGACCCGAGCATGCCGATCCCATCGCTGCACAGCTTCCCAAACTACCCGAGGAGAACATCTTTATCGAACCTTCACCCCGGGGCACGGCCCCCTGTCTGGGGTTGGCGGCCATGCGACTGCGGCAAGAACATGACGGCAAAAGTATCATGATCTCCCTCCATGCCGATCACGCCATCACGCGTGAGGATCGCTTTCGTAACGCCCTGCGCGCGGCGGCGGCCACGGCACGCAAGGGACATCTGGTCACGGTGGGTATCATCCCCACACATCCCGAGACGGGCTTTGGCTATATAGAGCGGGGCGCCCCCCTCTTTGAGGAGCAGGGAATCAGCATCTATCGAGTGGTGCGTTTTCGAGAGAAGCCTCCTCTGAAACGGGCTCGCGAGTTCGTAAAAAGTGGTCGATTCTACTGGAACGCCGGATACTTTGCCTGGACGCTGGACAACCTCCTCGAAGCGTTTCAACGCCTTCTGCCCGAGATGTACGCCCGTCTGGACACCATGACGGGCAGGATAGCCACAAAGAGCGCGGATACCCTGTGGCATCAGATCCACCCCGTCACCATCGATGTGGGCATCATGGAACAGGCAAGAAAGGTCGCCGTCGTGCCCTGCGATATGGGTTGGAGCGACGTGGGGAGCTGGGCCGCCCTATACGAGATTCTGAACAAGAACAAGGACGGCAACGTGGTGCTCACGGACGGCGAACACGTGGGAATGGACACCAAAAACTGCCTGATCCACAGCGAGAACAAACTGGTGGCCACCATCGGACTGGAGGATATGATCATCGTGAGCACGCCAGACGCCCTTCTCGTCCTCTCCAAGGACCGGGCACAGCAGGTTGGCACCTTGGTGGAAGAACTTGAGGCACGTGGACTGAAAGAGTATCTATAAAGGCGAGGAGTCAAGGTTCATTGCAGGCAGAAATCGTCACCATTGGCACAGAGTTGTTGCTGGGAGAGATCGTGGATACCAATTCTACTTGGATCGCCCAGCGCCTGACCACCATCGGCTTGAATCTGTACTATACCTTGACGGTAGGGGACAATCTTCAGCGTATCATCCAGGTGCTTGAACAGAGTTCGGGGCGTTCGGACGTCGTCATTACTACGGGAGGTCTGGGCCCCACAGTGGACGACTTGACACGAAAGGCGGTAGCAGCAGCGACCGAGCGTGAGTTGATACTGGATGAACAACTGTTGAAAGAAATACAAGAGTTCTTTGCCCAGCGCCATCATACCATGTCGGAGAACAACCGCCGCCAGGCTTATGTGCCCGAGGGGGCGCAGATCATACACAATCCCGTGGGTACGGCGCCAGCCTTTGCCGTAGAACAGAACGATCATCTCATCATCTCCCTCCCCGGCGTGCCCCACGAGATGAAATACCTGATGAAAAACGAGGTCCTCCCCTATCTCGAGGCGCGTTACGACCTGAAAGACGTGATTCGCAGCCGCTTCCTCCACACGTGCGGCATTGGGGAAAGCACGGTGGGTTCCAAGATCGGCGATCTGATGGGGTTGAAAAACCCCACGGTGGGCACCCGAGCCCATCCCGGACAGACCGACGTCTGTATTACCGCCAAAGCGGAGAACGCACAGGAAGCGGAAGCACTTATCGAACCCATCGAGGCCGATATCCGCGCCCGTCTGGGTGACCATGTATTCGGTGCTGACGAGGAGACCCTCGCCGACGTGGTCACCGAACTCCTGGCCCAGAGGAAGTTGCGGCTGTCCGTGACCGAGACTGTCACCCAGGGCGAACTGGCCCAGCACCTGAGCCAGGCTAGCAAGGGAGTCGAAACGTTCGCAGGGGGCAGCGTCCTTCCCACAGAAAAGAATCTGCAAGAAGTATTGGGCATAGAGCGGCAGCTTTTTGAAGAACACGGATTCCCCAGTCAGGCCGTTGCCGACGCCGCAGCACGTTCGGCACGTACGATGTGCCGGGCAGATATAGGGCTGGCCGTTATCGGGCCCCTAGACCCCGTTGCAGCGGACGCCCCTCCCGTCTACTTTGGCCTCGCCTTCGCGGATGAGGTGCTGCATGGCGCATCTCACCAGGGCAGAACGGGTCCCGCCGGCCGCGGCTGGCTGCTTCATCTGGCCATGGATCTGGTTCGTAGACACCTCCTGGAAATAGCCTGACTTCTTTCCAGAGGCCGGAGCATCGACGACCCCCCATCGAGAATGGACGGAGATAACCATAGATGACAGACCAACGGGAAAAAACGTCGGAGGAGATTGAGGAACTGCTGGGCGAGGCTGAAAAAGCCTACCATGCTCTTCGTCTGGAGGAGGCCCTGGACCTTTACCAAAAAGCCAGGCGGCTGGAACCAGCATCCTTCGCTGTGCATCTGGGGCTGGCCAAGACTTTCACCCGCATGCGTCGCCAGAAACAGGCGTTGGCCGCAGCCCATCAGGCCCTCGAACTGGCCCCCCGGCGTTCCGAGGGGCATGCGATACTGGGAACCCTCTTTTTCCTTGCCGACCAAAATGAAAAGGCCCGGGAAGCCCTGGAGCGGGCCATCGAACTGAACGCCCAGCGTCCCGAACCCCGCCTGACTCTGGCCCAGGTATATGCAGATCTGGGACGTACCGAGGATGCCGAAAATGAATTGGAAAGAGCCCAGAAACTGATTGAGGACATCCCGGAACGGCAACAACGCAGATCCCTTCAGGCCATGGCCCTACACGCCAGAACTTACAAGAATCTTGCCGAGGGTGACGATAAAAAGGCCATGGAACTCGCCGAGGAGATCATCGCCCTGGGAGAGGCGAACCCCCATGCCTCCTGCCTGGCCTATGCGAACCTGGGAATTCTTGAGGCGCGAAAACGCCGCTATGAGCAGGCCACCGAGCATCTGGAAGCCGCCTTTCGGCTGAACCCCTATTTCTATCGTGCTGGAGGCGTGCTGGGACGGGTACTGCTAGTTCAGAATCAACACGAGCGAGCAGCGGAGGTGCTGGAAAAGGTCCTCGACCTCACTCCCGATGTCGATGGCGCCATCCGCTATACGTATGGCATGGCTCTGGCCAAACTGGGACAGCGGGAAAAAGCCTTTTCTCAATATCGTCAGGCCCTCGACAAGGGCCTCCGCTCCCTGGATGGCCTTGCAGCACGCTGGAAAATGATATGGCTAAGCAGAACGGGACGCTATATCATTATCGGCCTGCTTCTGGCGGCCATCCTAGCCTGGTTGGTGCTTGCTCGTCCCTCACCACAACTCATAACGCTGGTGGCCATCGTCGCCGTAATCTTTATCCTGCAGCGCATCATGAGTCAAAGAGGATAAACCCTTTATTCAGAGTTTCGTGTTGCAGAAGCAGGTATATTCCTTCAAATCCAGATAAACGCCCTTGTTGACCACTCGGGGGTGTGTTATACTGGCCGAGGAGGATAATCAACCCACAGTTTGTAGGAGGTTCTCATGTGGAAGAAAAGTTTTGCCGCCATGCTCGTGGCTGTCACGCTACTTTATACCATGCTGGTCAGCAACCTCATTATGGATGTCGCCGCTGACACGCCGATCACACATATTGTCAAACAGGGTGAGACTGTATCCCAGATATCCCGGATGTACGACGTGGCCGTCCAGGACATCGTGGACACCAACAATTTGGCGAATCGAAACTTGATATATGCCGGCCAGACACTGACTATATCAGGAATACCCGAAGGGGACTATGTGGAACACGTCGTACAGCCGGGAGAGACATTGTTTAGCATCGCGGCCAAGTACGGTGTGGGCGTGTGGGATGTCGCGCGACGTAACGGGATACAGAATATCAATCTGGTCTTTGTCGGGGACACGCTCATCATTCCCGGTGAAGGAGAAGGAACCCCTGCGCCCCCCACCACCCGACCGGACGTCCAGGAGACCATCATCATCACCGCCCCCACCATGAATGAGGAGATCAATTCACCCGTGACAGTGACCGGATGGGGCAGCGGCTTTGAGAATAACTTGGCCGTGGACATACTTGATGGGGAAGGTAACACCATCGGCCAGGGCTACGCGACGATAGACGCCGAAATGGGACAGGACGGCCCCTTTACAGGGACCGTCACCTTTACACCCCCCGACTCGGCCCAGCCTGGCCGTGTGGCCGTCTACGAGATCAGTCCCCGCGACGGCGCCATCGAGCATCTGAATTCGGTCACCGTAAACCTCAAACCCTGAATCTGTAAAGCCATGGGAGCCGGCCAGGCCGGCTCCCATGGCTCTATCATCTATCCCCAGAACAGTCTGGGTCGGAAAAGGCTGCAGAACCTTTATCGCCTCCCCCTAGCTCAATCCCATGGCTTTTAGGTTCCGATAACTGATAGCCAGGGACTCAAAGGGATGCCGATCATAGGTCTGATCCTGCTCCACAAGATACCACTCCACACCCCCTTCCTTTGCTGCCTCCAGAATCGCTGGCCAGTTCAGGTTCCCCTCACCCACCTCCGCAAAGCGCTGCTCGCGTTCTGGCGTGACGATCATATCCTTGAGGTGCAAAAGGGGTTCCCGACCACTACATTTCCTCACCCACAGTGCGGGATCTGCTCCGCCAGCCTGCACCCAGTAGACATCCAGTTCCATCTTGAGCATATCGGGATCCGTTCGTTCACACAACATCTCCAGCCACGTCTTGTCCCCATATTTGGCAAACTCGTGGTTGTGATTGTGATAGGAAAAGTCCATGCCTGCCTCGGCCAATCTCTCCGCGATGGGAACCAGCTCACCCACAAAGCGATTCAGGCCCTCCAGACTGCGATACGAGGCGGCAAGTCCACCAATGGCCGGATGATTGCAGTTCCACAGGCGATGCTCTTCGATCACTCCATCCAGATCATTCAAGAACCGGTCCCAACTTGTATGGGTGGAGGCCACCGTGAGCCCGTTGTCATCCACGATCTTGGCTACCTCCTCGGCATCCACCGGCCCGAACCCCGATATCTGTATCGCACTGTAACCGATGTCGGCTATCTTTTCCAGTGTCTCCCTTACCCCTTTGATATCCTTGGTAAAATCGCGCACCGTATACAGCTGGGCTCCTACAACATTCTCCAACATCCTTTTCCCTCCCTCCAACATAATCCATTCCAGGACAGACGATAATCGAAAGCCAACGAGGGCGCAAATCAGACCGCCGAGACGCAGCCCGACTCCACGCCACCATCCATCCCCATAATCGTATGGGAAAGGATCGCCGCCATTGACAACAGACCAAGCTTAAATATACTACCTCCTGTGATGGATAAAATCAAGAGGATAGATTTTCATACTCATTCTTTCTTCAGCGACGGCGTCCTGCTGCCCTCCGAGTTGCTACGCAGGGTCTCGGCGATGGATTATGAGGCGCTGGCCATAACGGACCACGTCGACGCCAGTAACATGGCTTATGTGCTTGACGGTCTTGTGCGAGTACAGCGCGACCAAGGCGACGACTTTTCCACCGAGTTGGTGCTCGGTGTGGAACTGACCCACGTGGCACCGGAAAGCATAGACCCCTTGGCCCGACGGGCCAAGGATTGCGGCGCCGAGATCGTCGTGGTGCATGGCGAGACCATCGTTGAGCCCGTAGCCCCGGGCACAAACAAAGCCGCCGTAGCATCGCCAGCGGTAGATATCCTGGCTCATCCTGGCTTCCTGACGTTGGAGGAGGCACGAATGGCGGCGGCACGCGATTGCTTTGTAGAGATAACAACGCGCAAGGGCCATTCCCTGACCAACGGCCACGTGGTGCATGTATGCCACCAGGAGGGGACCAAGATGCTCGTCAATACCGACGCTCACGCCCCCGACGACTTGGTGACCGCCGAATTCGCCGCGGAGGTGGCCAGGGGCGCCGGCCTCGAGGAAGAAAAAGTCCTCGCCGCCCTGCATACGAACCCGCGCTCTTTGTTATCTCGAATTCGTACAGGACGGACACGATAAAAGACAGTATTACCCATAGTTCACAAGGAGTGAATATATGCCCTATCCTGCTACGCCAACCCAGGTCACTTGTCCTCAGTGCAATCGAAACTTTGTGGTTTCCATACAGACGATCATAGATGTAGGCGAGGAGCCGGAACTCAAGGAACAACTTCTCAGAGGAGAACTCAACTATGCCGAATGCCCCGAATGCGGGGCGGGCGGCGTCATAAGCACGCCCCTCCTCTACCACGATCCTGAAAGGGAGTTGCTTATATCCTTTATCCCGCCGCAGCTCGATATGTCGGCCGACGAGCGCGAGGAACTTACCGGCCGTCTGATCAATTCCGTCATGAACAACTTGCCCGAAGAGGAACGCAAGGGCTACTTTTTCCAGCCCAAGACGGCACTGAGCCTGGAAAGCTTCTACGACATGATCCTGGAGGCGGATGGGATAAGCAGAGAGGTTCTGAGAGCACACCGCGAACGAGTACAGCTCATCGATCGGTTGATGGCCGCCAGGGAAGATGAAAAAGAACTCGACAGACTCGTCCAGGAAAACAGGGACCAGCTCGACTACGAGTTCTTTTTGACCTTGAGCAACCTCACCGAGGCATACGAAGGTGAAGAGGCCCAACATGTTCAGGAGCTTCGTGAGGCACTGCTCGAGCGCGTGGACATCAGTATTCCCTCCACTGCTTCCGAGGGCGCATCCTATGACGACCTTATTCAGATGCTTCAGGAAACGGACGACGACGAGGCCTTTCGACAGGCCGTCGCCCTCAACCGTTCACGGCTGGACTATGGCTTTTTCCAGAATCTCACCACAAAGATCGACGCCGCCAGGAGTGCCGATGACGATCAGACGGTTCAGGAACTCACATCCCTGCGAGAACGCATCCTGGAAGAGATCGAGGAACAGGACCGCATGGTCCAGGAAGCACAGGACAGAGCAGCGCTGCTGCTCATGAGGCTCTCCGAGGCCGACGACCTGGAAGCGGCCATGCGTGAGCACACAGATGAACTGGATACGGTCTTCTTTGTGCTCCTGAACCGCTACCGGGAGACCGCGGAAAAAGAGGACGACACGGAGCGCGTGGAGAAGCTGGAAGCCATCATGGACGCCGCCCAAGAGGCCCTGGAAGAACAACTTCCCCCCGAAGCCAGACTTATCAACAGGCTCCTGCGTGCCGAGTATCCCGAGGAGACGGATCAGATCCTGGAGGAACACCGCAGCCTCTTGACCAACGAGTTTCTCGCTACCTACGACAACTATATTAGCAGGTTTGAACAACAGGGAGACCAAGAGGCCGTTGAGCACCTGCAGGAGATACGAGAACAGGTTGTGGCCAAAAAGACGATACTCCGCTCATAGACACATAGCAACATGCGTTGAGGATCTCCTCAACGCATGTTCTCTTTCTTTATGAGGAAGCATCTCCCCAAGAATCTCATCCACTCGCCAGGCGAATCTCTGTATAGACCTGCTCCACACTGTGACGGCGGCGTTCCTTTATACGCGACGCTTGATCCTCCGGAACGGGGAACCAGTCGAGCATCCCCACCTTGTCCACGCACTCTCGACGGCTGGCTCCCTCTTCGTATAACTTCTTTGTGCGCTTGCGCATCTCCACGATATACTCGTACAGGGGATCGATGACCTCCTTACCGCAGACCTCGCCGCTGCCAGGTACGATGGCCTCCACATCCATCTCTTTTATGCGCTCCAGCGTATCTAACCAGGCTAGGGAGTCGGCGTCGTACATGGCAGGATGCTCATTATCGACGATATTATCCCCAGCAAAGAGGATGCGAGACGCGGGAAGATAGAGACCCAGCGAAGCGGGGGTGTGACCAGGCAGATGAAGAACCTTAGCCCGAAGGCCCCCAAGATAAAGAGTCACGCGCTCATCGACAGATATCTGAGGAGGGTGTATCTCGATGCGCAATATCTCCTCGGCCAGCGTCGGATCTTCGTCACGATAGCGCTCACTTACATCCTCAAGGGTGCTGTCATACCTCGAGAGAGCCTTTTCGGCAAGATTGTTGCCAAACGTGATGGTGGGCAAAAAGAACGCATTCCCCGCAAAATGTTCCGGATGATAGTCGGTATTCACGATACCATATATCTCGGCGATATTCATCTGTATCAAGCTCAGCTGCCACTGCCGCGCATCGGGGGGTAACATGGGCGTGTCCACAAGCAGAACTTTTTCTTCACCCATGACCAGGCCCACATTGCCACCTTCGAACCCATCCTCCACATAGATACCGTCTGCAAGCTCGTTGAGCACACCTACCTCCTGATTCACCACAATCTTGAGACCAGTTCTTCTCTGGCACGGGATAGGACGTCAGGGATATCCTCTACGTCCATCCCCCCTCCCTGGGCCAGATGGGATTCCCCGCCTCCCCGCCCGCCATAGGCCGCCGTCACGTCCCGCAAGAGACCAACCATGTCCACATCGACGTCATCCGAACGGACAAAACATATCTGGGGGGCGGGATCCGTGACGGCCAACAGGGCGACCATACTCTCTCGCCCCTCCACAAGGTTCCGGGCAACATAGCGCATATTGCCCCCGTCGTGACCTTCCAGCAACCGATCAAGGATCCTCACCCCCTCGACGACCTCCGCCTCGTCAAGCAGGTGGGGCAACTCCAGATCCAGCATTCGTGTGCGCAGATCCCGCGCCTCGCGGCGGGCATCCCTCTCTGCTTCCTCCAGGCGTGCTACGGCCTCCGGCGTCTCCTCCACGGCCACGCTGAGATGGCTGGCCACCTCCTGACAGATCCTGTCCTTGGAAAAATAATCAGCGAGGGCCCGACGGCCACAGAGAAAGGTCACCCGCGTATGGTCGCCATGCGATTGCCATCCCATGACATGCACGAGCCCCAGCTCCCCTGTGGAACGCAGATGGGTACCACCGCAGGCAGAGCGATCATAGTCCCCCATATGCACGACGCGAACCCGTTCCAGCCCCTGAGGAATGTCACCCCGGACCAAAGAGCGGGCCTCTTCCCGATCATGCTCGCGCACCTGAATGGGACAAGCCGTCAGAATAAAATCGTTCGCCGCGTTCTCCACACCCTCAACTTCCTCCACCTTTAACGCCAAAGCGGCCACGTCGATGGTGCTCTCCTCATCTCCCAGATGGAAAGAAACGGTACTTGCTTCCAGCTCGCGCTCAAAGGCCTGGGAGAGAATGTGCTGTCCCGTATGCTGCTGCATGTGATCATAACGCCGATCCCAATTTATCTCCCCGTGAACCCTCTCCGTCTCCAGAGGTGTGGCCAGTACGTGAACGATCTCCTCAGCCCTTTCCACAACGTCTATGACGGGAATGTTGTTCAACACGCCCGTGTCGTGGGGCTGCCCCCCGGACGTGGGATAGAAACAGGTCCTGTCAAGTACAACAGCGGGCCTTCCCTCAACCACCAGTTTCTCCATTACCATAGCATCGAATTCGCGTCCATAAGGGGCCGCCCAGTACAAGCGCTCCGTCTCCACGAGACAAGAACTCCTTCAGATCACATCACACCTGACAGATTATAGCACAAGCCTCGCTGCTTGACCAGTCAGGGAAGAGCCGAAAATCGAAATCGCTTGCACGCACCACACAATTGGGGCATAATAGGATTGACGGAAAGACTTGATACGGTACATATCAGATAAAAGGGAGGCGTGATCATGGCAGAAGACATGTTGGTCTACGTAGGTACGCGCACCGTCGCCGAGAGTGAGGGGATCTATGTTCACAGGATGGATGGTGATACCGGCGCCCTGGAGCCGGTCACCGAGTTCACCGGCATAGATAACCCCACCTACCTGACGCTGCATCCGCAGGACAACTACCTCTACGCCATAAACGAGGTCACCGACTTTGGCGAGGGAGAGGCCGGCGGGGTAACTGCCTTCGCCTTAGATCCCGAGACGGGAGCGTTGAGCCTGATAAACCAGCAATCATCGGAGGGACCGGGGCCCTGCTACATCAGTGTTCACCAGACGGGCAGGTTCGCCCTTGTGGCCAACTATGCGGGGGGTAGCGTATGCATGTTGCCCATCGAGGAAGACGGAAGTTTGGCCCCCGCCAGCGATTTTGTCCAGCACACTGGCTCCAGCGTCAACCCCCAACGCCAGGCGGGTCCCCACGCCCACTCCATCCAGCCAGACCCCACAAACCGCTACGCCTTTGCCGCTGATCTCGGCCTGGACAAACTCTTGGCCTATAAACTCGATCTCGATACCGGAAAACTAAAGCCCAACGACGAGCCCTGGGCCGAACTGGCGCCGGGAGCGGGCCCCCGACACTTTGCCTTCCACCCCAACGGCGACTACGTGTACGTCATCACCGAACTCGCCAACACCATCGTCGCCTTCTCCTACGACGAGGAGCGGGGCGCGTTGGATGAGATCCAGACGGTCTCCGCCCTTCCTGAGGGCTTTGAGGAAACAAGCTACTGTGCGGACATTCACATCCTGTCCTCTGGTAAATTCCTGTATGGCTCCAATCGCGGACACGACAGCATCGTGATCTTTTCCATCGACGAGGAGACGGGTGAACTCACCTATGTGGACCATGAATCCACCCAGGGCGAGACGCCGCGCAACTTTTGCATAGACCCGAGCGGCACTTTCCTGTTGGCCGCCAATCAGGATACGGACAACATCGTCAGTTTCCACATCGATCAGGACACCGGTAGACTCACCCCGACGGGACATCAGGCCAACGTCTCCATGCCCGTCTGTCTAAAGGTTCTGCCTCCCACGAGATAGTATCCTCCGAAACGTGCGATCTCCCCCGTCATCTGACGGGGGAGATCGTTGCATAGTCCTGGGCTGTTCTCGAACCAAAGACCGTTAAAAACCCTGCTCCTTGTCGATCTGGTTCCTGAGAGGAAGATCTCCCTCTGTGAAACGCCGCATATTCTCCTTCAAAATCTCGATGACGCGCTCCCCTTCGTACTGAGTGCCTCCCGCCGCATGGGGCGTGATCAGGAGATTATCTATATCCCACAGGGGGCTATCCTCGGGCAAAGGCTCCTCGGCAAAGACGTCCAGGGCGGCAGCATACAACTCGTCCTCCCGTAGAGCACGTGCCAGGGCCTCCTCATCGATGATCTTGCCCCGCGAGATGCCCACCAGCATGGCATCCTCCTTCAACGTGCCTATCTCCTCGGCCCCTATCATACCTTCCGTCTCCTCTGTGTAGGGCACCGTGACCACCACATAATCAGAGGTTCTCAACAACTCCTCGAGCTGATCCGTGCCCCACAGCGCCTGCACATAATCGGGCTTGTCCTTGGGGAACATATCTACGGCTACAATGGACATGTCGAACGCCTGCGCCCGCTTGGCCACGGCGCGCCCCACAGTACCAAAACCGACGATGCCCATGGTACTCCCCGTCAACTCGCGCATCTCGCCGCGGGATCCGTATTCCCGCCACTGATGGTCCTGCTGATCGAGCACGAAATCCTTTATCTGACGTGTAAAGGCAAAGATCATGGCAAATACGCTTTCCGCCAGACAGGCGCCATGTGTACCTCGGGCGCTGGTCAACAGTACGTCGCTCTCCACAAACTCGGGAATGGCCAGATAGTAGTTGATCCCCGAACTCGGGGACTGTACCCATTTGAGTTTTTTGGCGTTCAAAAATATCTCGCGATTGAACCAGCCCACAAAAACATCGGCATCCTCGATCTCGTCCTTCAGATTTTCTCGCTCCTCACAATGCACAAAGTCGATCTCTGGATACTCCTCACAAAAGTACGGAATCGACTCCTCCAACCCCATCGGATTGGGGCCTATCAAAACCTTCATGTTACCTCCCACTCTGCAAAACTCGGAGGGAATGGCCCAGTCAGCATTGCCAGGTTCCCATCCCCATCCGGCAACCAAACCATACATTTAGTATGAACCGATCCCCTATAGAATGCAAGTGAAGACTCCCTCGCGAAAACCTCTACCTTGAATCGTTCGCTCTCCGACAGGGTCTCTCCATGCGGATACGCATGAAAGCAGAGGTGTGATCAGAGAATAGGAGCCAAACGCTCCTTTTGGATTTGACTCGCTCAGACGTATAATGCATAGTGAAGTAGAAGCTGGGGGAGGAGGAACCATGGAGGACAGGCTCAACATCATTCAGGGCGATATTACTGAACTCGACGTGGACGCTATCGTGAACGCGGCCAACGAGATGCTCCTCGGGGGTGGCGGCGTGGATGGGGCCATCCACCGCGCCGCGGGCCCAGAATTGCTGGAGGAGTGCCGCACCCTCGGTGGTTGTGAGATGGGTCAGGCCAAGATCACCGGCGGATACGACCTGAAGGCGGACTGGATCATCCACACGGTGGGACCCGTGTGGCAGGGAGGAGACGCGAACGAGGATAACATCCTGGCCCAATGCTACCGCGATAGTCTGGCCCTGGCCCAGGAGCATCCCATCGAGACCATCGCCTTCCCGGCCATCAGCACCGGAGCCTACCGCTTTCCCGTGGAGCGGGCGGCCAGAATAGCCATCACAGAGGTTTTGGAATTTCTCAAGGAGAACGACACACCGGAACACGTCGTCCTCGTCTGCTACGGCGACCGCACGTATGACATCTATCAAAAAGTTCTGCAGGAGATCTGCGAATCGAGGAGCGAATAGACAGATGCGCGTGGCGATGGCCCAGCTCAACCCCTTGGTGGGCGACATACGCGGCAATGGCGAGCGAATCGCCCAGACGATGAGGCGCTACCGCCAGGAAGCGCCGGACCTGATGATCTTTCCCGAGTTTTTTTTGACGGGCTATCCGCCCAGGGACCTGCTGGAGCGCGATTGGTTCATCAGCCGTGTACTGCAGGGCGTGGAAAAGATCGAGGAACTGTCCCTGGACTATCCAGATACCGGTATCCTATTCGGAGCGCCCATCCCCACGAACCTAAAGACCGGCAAACCGTTGTACAACGCCGCTATCCTGGCACATTGTGGCGAAATCGTGGCCACCTCTCCCAAATCCCTTCTCCCCAGCTACGACGTCTTTGACGAAGTGCGTTACTTTGAACCAGCATCCGAGATAACACCCGTGCCATTCAAGGGAGAGATCTTGGGCATCCACGTGTGTGAGGATGCCTGGGCGGATCCTGCCTTTTGGGGAGAACGCATCCCTTACAAAAGAAATCCCCTCGCGACCTTGGCGGACAAAGGGACAACACTGTTTGTCAACATATCGGCTTCCCCTTTTCACGTCGGCAAGGAGAGAATCCGCTACTCTCTTCTCCAAAAACACGCACAGACACATAGCACTCCCTTTATTTATGTCAATCAAATCGGCGGTAACGACGAACTTATATTCGACGGTCGCAGCCTGGCTCTTGACCCCAAGGGGCGCACCATCGCTGTCCTTCCCTCCTTTCAAGAATATGTGGAAATATTAGAAACAGAGCATCCGGGAGCAGCCGACACCTACGCGCCTATGGACGACGTGGCAGCGGTGCACGAGGCCCTGATTCTGGGATTACGGGACTATATGGAGAAATGCGACTTCTCCAGGGCCGTCGTCGGCCTTTCGGGAGGGATCGACTCCTCCCTGACCTGCTATCTGGCCGCACAGGCCCTGGGAGCAGAGAATGTCCTGGGCGTGTCCATGCCCGGACCCTACTCTTCTCCGGGAAGCATTCGCGACGCCCAACAACTGGCCGAGAACTTGGGCATCGGCTTGCAAACGATTCCCATATCAAGTATCTTTCGGGCCTACCTCGATGGCCTTGGCGACCCCCTGGCGGGCACGGAGCCCGACGTCACGGAGGAGAATATCCAGGCCAGGATCAGGGGAAACATCCTTATGGCCCTCTCCAACAAGTTCGGATACCTCGTCCTCTCTACGGGGAACAAGAGCGAGTTGGCGGTGGGATACTGTACTCTCTATGGAGATATGAGCGGGGGTCTAGCCGTCATATCCGACTTGCCCAAGACCATGGTGTACAAGTTGGCACATTACGCGAACCGTGAGGGTGAGATCATCCCACGCGCATCCATCGAAAAACCTCCCTCAGCAGAATTAAAACCTGACCAGATCGATCAGGACACCCTGCCCCCCTATCCCATCCTGGACGAGATACTCAGACATTACGTCGAGGAGGGCTGCTCTGTGGAAATGATCCTGGATCTGGGATTCGAGGAGGAGACCGTGCGCTGGGTCGTTGAAAAGGTGGATGGCAACGAATATAAACGCAGACAGGCAGCGCCCGGCCTGCGCGTGACAACCAAGGCCTTTGGCACGGGGCGAAGGATGCCCATCGCGGCCAAGTTTACCCAAGGAGAGGAATAGCATGAGAGGATCGAACACGAACACACAAAGCGACAGGAGGAAACCGCCGATGCTGATCATCGCGCTGCTGATGACGCTTCTGATTTCGAGCCTTGGCGCCTTTTTCGCCCTGACAAAAGGGCGCGATGGGGCGCCCTCTGCGTCGGAATCCCCACCCCTGCCCACGCCCTCCATCGATGGCCAAACGCCAAAGGAAACAGAGACGGCCAGCTTTGCCCTGGGCTGATTCTGGGGTGCCGAATCCCAGTTTGGGATTCTCGATGGTGTGGTGCGCACGCGGGTCGGGTACGCGGGGGGAGACAAAAAGGATCCCACCTATTACAACCTTGGTAACCATAGCGAGACGGTCCAGATCGACTATGACCCCACCAAGATCTCGTACGAGGAGCTGCTGGCAGTCTTTTGGGAGGCCCATAACCCAACCTATCCTTCCCCATCACGCCAGTACATGTCCATCATCTTCACCCACAACGAGGAGCAAAGAGAACTGGCCAAAGCATCAAGGACACAGAAGGCTACCGAACGGGGGGACGAGATCGTTACAGAGATCAAGCCCCTTGCCCAGTTCTATCTGGCCGAGGATTACCACCAAAAATACATGCTGCAACAGAGGGAAACCATCATGGCCGACTTTCAGCGCATGTATCCTGATATGGCGGACTTTATCGCGTCCATGGCCGCCACGCGCGTAAACGGCTATCTTGGCGGCTATGGGACGCGGGCATCCCTGCAACGCGACTTGGACAGTTTTGGCCTGACTGAGAGGGCGAAAGAAGCGCTTTTACAGGCAGTTGGGGACTGAACCGTCTATTCCAACTTTTATAGGGTCGTAGATGTTTGGTGACCCGCGGGATCGATGCTATACTATCTTCCCAGGTTAATTGTCCCACACAACACCTGGGAGGATATGAATGACCCGCTACATTTTCTGCACCGGCGGCGTGGTTTCCTCGCTCGGCAAGGGCGTGACAGCCGCTTCCATTGGCCGCATCCTCAAGGCACGGGGTCTAAAAGTTGTTATTCAAAAGCTTGATCCCTATATCAATGTCGACCCGGGCACCATGTCCCCCTATCAGCACGGAGAGGTCTTTGTGCTGGACGACGGGACCGAGACCGACCTCGACCTGGGCCACTATGAACGCTTTACCGACGTCTCCCTCACTGGCAACGCCAACGTCACCACGGGGCAGATCTACGCCGAGGTGATCGCTCGAGAGCGTCGGGGCGACTTTCTCGGCGGGACCGTGCAGGTTATTCCCCACATCACCGACGAGATAAAGCGCCGCATACGCCTGATGGCCAAGGAGGGGGATCCCGACGTCGTCGTCGTTGAGATCGGCGGCACCGTGGGTGACATCGAGGGGCAACCATTTCTGGAAGCCATCCGCCAGATGCGCAAGGATGTGGGACCCAACAATACCTGCTACATACATCTCACTCTCCTGCCCCACATCAAGGCCACGGGAGAACTCAAGACCAAACCGACCCAGCACAGCGTGCGCGAACTGCGAGGAATCGGCATCCATCCCGACGTCGTCATCTGCCGCGCGGATCATCCCATCGGCGGAGAACTCTTGGACAAGATCGCCCTGTTCGGTGATGTGGATCGCGAGGCCGTCATCCCCCTGGAGACGGCCGATTCAATCTACAAAGTACCCCTGATTCTGGAAAAGTGCGGTCTCGGGCGCTATCTCGTACAGCGTCTGGAATTAAAAAGTTGCCCCCCGGACCTGGAGAATTGGCGAGATCTCATTCACCACCTAGAGCACCCTACAAAGGAGGTCAAGATAGCTCTTGTAGGCAAGTATGTGGAACTACATGACGCCTATTTGAGCGTGCACGAGGCCCTGTTACACGCCGCTGCGTACCAGGACTGTCGGCTGAAGATACGATGGGTGGACTCTGAGCGTATCGAGGAAGAGGGCATCGTCGAGGAACTGGCGAGGGCCTACGGCATCGTCGTACCCGGAGGATTTGGCAAGCGGGGCATCGAGGGCAAGATCATGACGGCTCGCTATGCCCGCAAGCAAAAAGTTCCCTATCTTGGCCTCTGTCTGGGATTACAAGTCATGATTATCGATCTTGCCCGGGAGGCGCTGAGCGATCAGCGCGTCAACAGCGCCGAGTTCGCCGCCCAGACCCCGCATCCCGTGGTCGACCTCATGCTGGAACAGCGGGGTATCACGGACAAAGGGGGAACCATGCGCCTGGGTAGCTACCCCTGCAAGATAATAGAGGGAACCAAAGCGAGGAAAGCGTACAAAAAAGAGTACGTCGAGGAAAGACACCGCCACCGCTACGAGATCAACAACGAATATCGGGAGACTTTGCGGGCGGCGGGCCTGGTATGCAGCGGTATGTCGCCAGATGGCCTCCTCATCGAGATGGCCGAGATCAAAGATCATCCCTGGATGGTGGGGACCCAGTTCCATCCCGAGTTCAAGACGCGCCCCGATTCTCCCCATCCCCTCTTTTGCAATCTTATCGAGGCCGCCCTCGAGCACACACAGGAATGACATGAGGGCCCAGTAGAAAAAAATGGGAGATAACTCCATATGGAGTTATCTCCCATCAGGTACCGCATGGGGGATTCGAACCCCCGATCTCCTCCTTGAGAGGGAGGTGTCCTAGGCCTCTAGACGAATGCGGCACTTCCAACGTGTGGAATACTATAACATAAGCCGTCCCTGTGTCAAATCGTGGCTGGGGCCCCTCGCCGATTCCTTCGCTCCCATCTGTGATTCCACAGCCACCACAAGAAGAGACATCAACCTTCAATCAGGATTTCCAGGAAATAAACGGACACGCATACCGATCAAACAGGAGAACCGATGCAAGCCACCGATGTGATCGCCAAGAAACGAGACGGTTTGGCTCTAACCGAGGAAGAGATCCGTTTCTTCATTCAGGGCTACGTGGATGGTCAAATCCCCGATTACCAGGTCGCCGCCTGGGCCATGGCCGTCCTTCTGCAAGGCATGACGCCAGAGGAGACCACGGCCCTGACCCGCGCCATGATTGACTCGGGAGAGACCGTCAACCTGAGCGACGTGGCGCCCCTCGTCGTGGACAAACACTCCACCGGCGGCGTCGGGGACAAGACGACCCTCGCCGTGGCGCCCATGGTCGCAGCGGCCGGCCTCCCCGTGGCCAAAATGTCAGGAAGGGGATTGGGGTTCTCGGGCGGCACCCTGGACAAACTGGAATCGATCCTCAATTTTAGGGTGTCCCTCACCCTCGACGAATTCCTGGCCAACGTGAGGGAGAATGACATCGTCATAGCGGGCCAGACGGCCGAGTTGGTGCCCGCCGACGGCAAGCTCTACGCCTTGCGTGACGTGACGGCGACAGTCCCAAGCGTCGCCCTCATCGCCAGTTCCATCATGAGCAAAAAGATCGCCGGGGGTGCTCAGGCCATCGTACTAGACGTCAAAGTGGGCGCCGGCGCCTTTATGGAGACGCTGGACAGGGCTCGAACGCTGGCAAAAAGGATGATCCAGATCGGAAATGACATGGACCGACGGGTGACGGCCGTGCTCTCGAACATGGATCAGCCCCTGGGAAGGGCCGTGGGCAACGCCCTGGAAGTGCGAGAGGCCATCGATACCTTGAAAGGAAACGGCCCCCCGGATTTTACCGAGCACTGTCTTACCATCGGTGCCGAGATGCTGCTCCTCGGAGACAGGGCCAAGACGCCGCAAGAGGCCCGCGCCACCCTCGCCCGGACCATCGAAAACGGCCGCAGCATAAAAAAGTTCCGCGCCCTGGTCGACGCCCAGGGCGGAGATTCGCGGGTGATAGAGGATCCCTCGCTGCTGCCTCAGGCTCCCATCAAAGAAAAGGTGGCCTCTCCTCGCGGCGGCTTTATAAAGGGTCTGAACGCCAAAGAGGTGGGGCTGACCGCCGTGGATCTGGGTGCAGGGCGGCATGAAAAAGGAGAGGACATCGATCACGCCGTAGGCATCATCCTGGGACCAAAGGCGGGGGATCGCGTCAAAGAGGGTGACTCCCTGTTCACCATCCACGCGCGTGATAGCGAAAGCCTGGAAGGGGCACGCTCGCGACTGCTAAAAGCCTATACTTGGTCGGATAGTTCCATTCCACGACCGCTCTTGACATATGAGGCGATACGTGAAAGACCGACGAACTCGAATGCTTAGCGTGGAACATGACCGCTACCAGTCCGTGTGCTCGCCCTCCTCTATGATCTGTGCATAGACGTCTTTGGTCTCCTTTGCAATGTTGTCCCAATCGTAGGCGGTGAGAACCCTTTGATACGCATTCTCCACGCGTTGCGCAGCCCAATCGGGATGCTGCAACGTATGAAGGATGCCCCAGGCGCAGGAATCCACATCATCGGGCTGGATAGTGACCCCCGTTTCGGCGTGCTCCACCACCTCTTGAAGCCCTCCCACCTCGCTGACCACCACCGGCGTACGTGCGGCCATGGCCTCTAGAGCCACGATACCGAATGGTTCATAGAGGCTAGGAAATACCGCACAATCGGCTACACAGTAGAGCCTATCCCGATCCCCATCGCTGATGAATCCTGGCAACAATACATTCTCCTCCAGGTGCATCTGGCGCACGAGACTGCGCAGCTTTTCCAGTTCCGGCCCCTTGCCGGCGATCACGAATTTGACCTGGGGAAAAGCCGCCAGCACTTTGGGCGCCGCACGCACCAGGATCTCCATACCCTTCTCATAGACGATACGCCCCACCGAAAAGACGAGTCTTTCTTCTGGCTCCGCATACTGGGCACGAAAATCCCCCAGATCCTGGGATGTCAGCTCTGCCAAAGGCTCGGGATCGATGCCGTTAGGTATCACCTCGATCTTGTCAGAAGGCGTGTAAAAATAGGCCTGTAACTCCCGTGCCATATAATGCGTACAGCAGATCACACGCCAGGCCTCAAAGGTCAGTCGCCATTCGGCGTCGTTTATCTCCTGCGCATCGGGACCAACCAGTTCTCCCCGTCCCCGCCCCCGCTCCGTGGCATGAACGGTGGCCAACAGAGGGGTCTTGTACTCGTGCTTCAGTTGGATAGCGGCAAAAGAGGTCAACCAATCGTGATTATGGATCAGATCAAAGGGGCCCTCCCGTTCGATGACCGCATCACACGCCTCTTTGATGGTCTCATTGGCCCGCCGCACACCCTCGCCAAAACTGGCCGCGGTGCGCGGCGAAAGAACCACCCGATGAACGGTGAGTCTGCCATCCTTTTCCATCGTTTCTGCACCAGGGCAAAGGGGCGTCACCAGATGCACCTCAACGCCCTGTTCAACCAGCGAGGGCAATAGCTCTGTCACATGCTTGCCCAATCCCCCGACGACATGAGGGTGATATTCCCAACTGAGCATCAGAATGCGCACAGATCACTCCTCCCTTTTAGCCAATTGCACAATCACCCCTCTCGGCACACTAGATCTCTCTGCGCCCCGCCAGGGCTTCCGCCAGAGTTGTCTGATCCGCATACTCCAGATCGCCCCCCCGAGGCAATCCAAGGGCCAGGCGTGTCACCTTGATCCCCTTGGGCGTCACGAGACGGGAGAGGTACACCGCCGTGGCATCCCCTTCCATATCGGGGTTCGTAGCCACGATAACCTCGCGAATCGACGACTCATCTATCCGCTCTTCAAGCTCTTTGATGCGCAGATCCTCAGGGCCGACCCGCTCCATGGGTGATATGTGCCCATGCAACACGTGATACAACCCGTCAAAGCGTCCCGTCTTTTCGATGGCCAGAACGTCCAAAGGCTCCTCTACCACACAGATGACGTCCCGCTCGCGCGTCACGTCGGCACAGATGGGACAGGGATCCTCTTCGCTGATGTTACAACAGGTGGAGCAGAGCACCGTCTCCTCATGTAGGGCGGTCAAGGCCTTGGCTAACGCCAAGGCGTCCTCCTCTCCCGCACGTAAAAGATAGTAGGTCAATCGCGAGGCCGTCTTGGGACCGATGCCGGGCAGGCGGCTAAAGGCCTCGATGAGACGGTTGACTACCTTGGGGACAGTGGCCATTACGTCAGACCCGGAATGTCAACCCCTCCCGCCAGGGGGCCCAGTTTATCCGCGGCCAGCTTTTGAGATTTCTCCTGTGCCTCTTTAAGAGCAGCCAGAATCAAGTCCTGCAGCATCTCCACATCGTCGGGATCGACCACTTCTGGTTCTATAGTGATGGATCGCAGTTCCTGCGCTCCCGTCATCTCTACCGTGACCGCGCCTCCCCCAACCGACGCCTTCACTACTTCTTCTTCCAGGGAAGACTGAGCCTCGGCCATCTGATCCTGTAACTCTTGCAATCTTTTCATCATATCGCCCCGCTGGGGACGTCCAAATTGGCTTCTTCCTTTACGTGCCATGAATTCAACCTCCTCTATCCTGACTAACCAGCGTAACCTTTGACACACATCCTCCCCGCTCCTTCAATACTCTTATAGCGGGGTGATTCAACAGTTCATCACGAACATCCTCGTCAGAAGGCGTCTCGGATTGTTCATTCTTGCTGAAAAGATCCCCCGAATCGTTGTTCGTCGAACCGGTCTGGGCACGCGCCCTCTCTTCTGCTTCCCTATCGACCACACATTGGACCCGACACGACACGCCTAGGACCTGCGACAGCACGTCCTCGACCAAACCGCGTCGCTTGTCCTCCGAGAGTTTGTCGCGATGGAATTCCGCGTTGCATCCAAGGGTGATGAGATCATCCCTTACGGCTACGGGATAGGCCGAGTTCAACAGCGCTCGCACCTGATAACTCTTGGGCTTGATCTTCATCAACACCAAATCCCAATTGCCACACACCCAATCCAGGGTTAATTTCTGAGGAGTCCCTTCCTCTTCAGGCTCAGACGGGGCCTCCTCTACCGGTGCTTTGGGCGACTCCTCTTCCACTGTCTCCTCTACGACCTGGACACCCTCCTCCACCCCAACAGCCTGTGTTTCCTCAGAAGGAGCCCCTTCGGCGACGCGCCTGGTCGGCGAGGCATCCTCCCCCTCACCTTCCCCGTCTGCTTCCTCCGCCTCTGCCGCCACATCAGCGGTCTCGGGCTCGGACACTTTCAAGTCCTTCTCCCCATTCACCGAGAGCGCCGTCTCTATCAGGGCCAGTTCCAGGGGCAATTGGGGACGAACGGCATTCCGCAAGCCCACCCCAGCCTCGTTAAATAGACGGATGGCCCTCACGAGCGCCTTCAAGGAAAAATCTCTGTCCCGGGCCAACCGCCGCATGTGATCGAGGGCCTGGGGGCTTAGTTGATCGAGTCCCTCATCTCCTCCCACGCTCAGAAGCAATACAGCCCGCAGATGGTCCAAGATATCACTCAAGAACTGTCGCGGCTCCGCCCCTCCCTCGAGAGCCTCGTTAATCAGATGCAATCCTTGGGGCACGTCGCCAGCCATCATATGCTCCGCCAGTTCCGACACGAGCACAGAAGGCACGGATCCCAGGACGTCACGCACCAGATCCACCGTTATCTCATCCGTGTCATAGGCTGCCAGCTGATCCAACAGACTCTCCGCATCGCGGAAACTCCCCGCAGCCCTTCTGGCCACCAGATCCAGGGCCTCGGACGAGATCTGAAGCCCCTCACCATCGCAAACCCTTTGCAGCTTCTCCACCAAAAGGGACACGCTCCCACGTCGAAAGTCAAAACGCTGACAACGGGAGAGTATGGTGTCGGGCAAGCGGTGGGGTTCCGTGGTACAGAGGACGAAAACGACGTGGGAGGGCGGCTCTTCCAGAGTTTTCAACAGGGCGTTGAAAGCCTCCGTGGTGAGCATATGCACCTCATCGATGACGTACACCTTGTAGCGGCATTCGTGAGGTGCAAAGGATACCCGATCGCGCAGGTCGCGTATCTCGTCTATCCCCCTGTTCGAAGCAGCGTCGATCTCAATGAGATCCAATGAATTCCCCTCGGTGAGGCTGACGCAGATATGACAGGCATTGCAGGGAGGATCATCCGTATCCCCTACACAGTTGACCGCTTTGGCCAGAACGCGAGCCGTGGTCGTCTTTCCCGTACCCCGCATCCCCGTGAACAGATAAGCATGCCCGATCCGCCCTGCACGAATCTGATTGCGCAGGGTGTGAGTGATATGCTCCTGACCCAGGATTTCATCAAAGGTCTGACTGCGCCATTTATTGTAGAGAGCCTGTGTGGGCATGATAGCATCTCGTTCGCTGACCTGCTTAAACCTAGTGTAGCATTGTGCCCTTCTCTTGACAAGATAGAGAGAAAAGCCTAAACCTGCTCCTCGCACTCCCAGGTGCGGGCCCGTCTGTCTGTGCACGCAGGTAGATGAGGCAGCACCGCTACCTCCCAAACTCTTTGCCAACCCTCTTGGCGACGGCGGAAGGCGTCAAACCATGCTTTTCCAGCAACTCATCCGCCGTCCCCGACTCCCCGAACACGTCCCGCGTGCCCAGGCGGATCAGGCGCGCCCCACATCCATCCTCGGCCATCACCTCCGCCACCGCGCTACCCAATCCCCCGATGATACTGTGTTCCTCGATGGTCACCACAAGGGGAATATTACCCATGGCCCACTCGATCATCCCCTTGTCGACGGGCTTGATAGTGGACATGTTAATCACTGCCGTGCTTATGTGACGGTTGGCCAGAAGCCTGGCAGCCTCTAGAGCCACGTTGACCATATGACCGCAGGCCACCAGGGCGACTTCTTCTCCCTGACGCAGGATGGTGCCCCTCCCCAACTCGAAATTATAATCATCATCCAATACATCGGGAACGGGATAGCGCCCCAGGCGAATGTACACCGGACCATCTATGTCTCGAGCCGCGGCTATGGTCATAGCCCGCGTCTCTACGCTATCAGTCGGCACCAACACGCGCATGTGAGGTAATTCGCGCATGAGGGCCACGTCCTCCAACGATTGATGACTGGCCCCATCCGGTCCCTGCGTCAGGCCTGCGCTAGAGCCGGCCAGAATCACATGCAAATCGGGATAGGCGATCTGGATGCGAATCTGATCGTAGCAGTGGGCGGTCAAAAAGATGGCAAAGGAATTGGCATAGGGGATCAATCCCGAAGCAGCCATGCCCGCCGCCGTGCTGACCATATCTGCCTCGGCGATGCCCACATCGATGAAACGCTCGGGAAAGGCATCACGAAAAAGGATCGTACGCGTCGAACTGTACAGGTCAGCGTCCAGGACAGCCACCTCGGGATATACTTTGCCTGCCTCCAGGAGCGCCTCACCATAGGCATATCGAGTCTCCGTCAGTTCCGTCATTTTCCCTCCTCCCACTCTTCCAATTGCTCCTCGAGTCCCCCCAACGCTTCCTCAAGCTGCTCTTCCGTCAGGGCAGCGTTATGAAATTCGGGTCGACCCTCGATAAAGGGAATCCCCTTGCCCTTGACCGTATGGGCGACGATCATCGAGGGTGCTTTCTCATTCTCTTCTGCCCAATCCAGCGCCTCACATATATCGGCCATCTCATGTCCGTCGACCTCACACACGGACCAGCCAAAGGCCATCCAGCGGTCGATCAGAGGGTCCATGGCCTTGGCACACGACGGCGCATCCATGGCTTTAAGCCCGTTGCGGTCGATGATGGCCGTGAGGTTCCCCAGACATCGTTTAGAAGACGTCATGGCCGCCTCCCAGATCTGCCCTTCCTGAATCTCGCCATCCCCTATCAGGCAGTACACATCATAGTCTCGGCCTTGAATCCGCGCGGCCAGGGCCATGCCGTTGGCAAAGGACAGTCCCTGCCCCAGGGATCCGGTACAACCCTCCAGCCCGGGCACCAGATGAGCCGCCGGATGTCCCTGCAGACGACTGCCCATCTCTTTTAACTGGGGCAATTCCTCCACAGGCAACACACCCAACATCGCCAAGGCGGCATACTGGGCAGGTACACAGTGCCCCTTGCTCATGATAAAGCGATCTCGATCGGGCCACTCTGGATCCTCGGGATCATAACGCATCCTGTAAAAGTACAGCGCTGTCACAATATCGGCCGCGGACATAGAACCCCCAAAATGGTGCTTTTTGTTGGCTCCCATCATCCGCACCACGTGAACGCGCAATTCGACGGCCAATCGACGCAATGCATCCACATCTCGTACCACCATAGCCCCTCCCCACTCCTGGCCACACGAAAACTCGCTGACGATCCCACATTCACACGCCTATAATCTAAGCCGAAAAGTACCCCAGGTCAAGTGAAAAACCCATCCCTTTGCTTGGCAGACGGCGCCTCCTGTGATAGGCTTGTTCATGGTAGAGCACGAACGTGTGAGCAATGTCATCTATACACATGTAGAAAAGGGAGGAACTGCCATGCGAAAACCGATCCTGGCCGGCAACTGGAAGATGCACAAGACGGCTGCCCAGGGCACAGCCCTCGTTGAAAAGATAGAAGAATCTGCCTCCTCCATAACCGAGGTGGAAAAGGTCGTCTGTCCATCTTTCTTGGCTATTCCTGACGTGGCCCGTACCCTCGCCGATAGCGACATCGGCGTGGGAGCCCAGGATATGCACTGGAAGGAGAGCGGAGCCTACACGGGAGAGGTCTCTCCCGTGATGCTGCAGGAGTTCTGCACGTACGTCATCATCGGTCATTCGGAAAGGCGAGAGTACTTTGGCGAGACGAATGAGACGGTAAATTGCAAGGTCAAGGCGGCCTTTAGTCACGAACTGACGCCCATCGTGTGCGTTGGAGAGACCCAGGAACTCCGAGAATCGGGTGAGACAGAATCCTGGGTAAAGGGTCAGGTCACCAAGGCCTTGAACGGTCTTACAGGAGAGCAGGTGGCCCATCTGATCCTCGCCTACGAGCCCATTTGGGCCATCGGCACAGGATTGGCTGCCACGGCGGAGCAGGCTGAGGCCGTCTGCGGCCCCGTGATTCGGGCCACGATCAAGGAACTCTATGATCAGGACACGGCAGAGGCCGTACGCATCCAGTACGGGGGAAGCATCAAGCCCCACAACGCCGAGGAGCTGATGTCTCAGCCGAATATCGACGGCGGCCTCGTGGGCGGAGCCAGCCTCCAAGCGGAGGATTTCGTGGAGATAATCCGCCTCACGGCAAAGGCCAAAGGACTTTTATAAACATCCTTGCATAAAGCGCAAAGAGGAGGATTGGGAAAAAACCGGCCGATTATGAGATGGGAATCCCTTATTCTGCTATCTGCCATGGCGGCGTCGCTGGTCCCTGTGAACCGCTGGTTCAGTCGCCGCGTCCAGAGACTATCCCTTCTCATTTTCGGAAACGGGGCAGCCGCCACGTATCTATATGCCCTCCTGATGCTGCCGGGAACCCTGATCCACGAACTCAGTCACTATATTGTGGCCAGGCTGCTGGCTGTAAAAACGGGTCGGATATCCCTTGTGCCCCAGGTTTCCCGTGATAGAAACATAACCTTGGGTACCGTACAGGTGGCGGAGACGGACGTGGTGCGTGCTAGTTTGGTCGGGGTGGCACCGCTGTTGGCAGGTAGCGCCCTCCTGGTAAGCATCGTACGATGGGGACTGGGCGTGACAATCCTGACGGCAAGCGCAGAGGGCGGGATTCCAGAGATCGGCGACCTGTCGGAACACCCAAGGTCCTGGCTCTGGCTCTATCTTTTGTTGGTCACAGGAAATAGCATGTTCCCCAGCCCCTCTGATCGACGCCCATGGTTGGCCATGGGCATCTATATGGGAATTCTGCTGAGCACGGCGGCATTGGGTCTGGGAATGATGGGTGCACTCCCCAAACTCCTCACCAGCCCCTTTGCCGACCGTGCGCTGGCCCTGCTGGAAAATATAGCGCGTTCCTTGGCCCTCGCTTTCATCTATACCCTTTTCGTCGACCTCTCCGTCGGTGGTGCGCTGTGGATGTTGGAGGAACTGCTCAGCAAACTCCTCGGGCGCTCGGTCGTGCGCCGCTGATATCAGGCGTTCAGATTTCTGCCACCCGTCACGTGCTCGTGAAGCCTCTGCATCAACTCTCGATAGCGCCCCTCGTGTTGATCGTAGACGTTCTCCGTCTCCCATGGATCATTCCGTAGATCGTACAGTTCGGGGCGATCGTTGGGATTGATGATGGCCTTAAAGGCCTCATCGCGAATGCAGGTGGTAAAAGGCAATTGAGCGATCTGATACTGGCGATGGACGTCCGTCTCTCCTTGCAACAGAGGCACGAACGAACACGCGTCAAGGCCGGAAGGCACCGGCAGATCCACCAAATCCAACAGCGTGGGCGTCACATCGAACAGCTCCACAAGGGCGTCAGAGGCACCCAGACTCGGCACACCCCACCCGGAGAGAATCAGGGGCACGCGCAGCGCGGGTTCGTATTGCACCGACTTGTGTACCAATCCCAGATCCCCCAGCATCTCGCCGTGGTCTGACGTGTAGACGATGATGGTATCGTTCAAAAGATCGCGCGTCTCCAGGATGTCGACCATCTCCCCGACATAGTCGTCGATGAGGGTGACCATACCGGAATAGTTCCGACGCATCTCCTGCGCCGTGACCTCGTCTGTACCGCGTATCATCTCTTCCTGCTTTTGCTGCACCCACGCCGCGCGATCCGCCCCCGGATCCATCATGGGATTGGGCATGGAGACGTCCTCATAGTGCTGCAGGTATTCCTCCGGCGCATCCCAGGGATTGTGCGGTCCCACAAAACTGACAAAGGCGAACCAGGGGGAATCGTCATTCACTTCACGCAGATAGTGACAGGCCTTCTCGCCGATCCAGGCATCCTCAAAATCCTCACAGGGTAGCACAGAGGGCGCAGCATAATGTGCATGCTGCCTATAGCGCTGGGCATAGTCCGCGCAAAAGGATTCCAGTAATCCCTTGTCTTGCAGATGCCGTTGATATGGCCCGATCAACAGGTGCTCTCGGGAACCATCGGCTCCTTCCACAAAGATGCGCTGTGCGCCATGCTGTTTCCCTTCCGCCTCCAGAGGGTCTGTGAAGCCAAGTTGGTAGACGATGGGCAGATCGCCCCGAACTCCGTTATAGAATTGGGGCTTGTGCAGATCCAGCTTGCCAAAGAGGGCAGTGCGATATCCGTAACGCCGCAGATGACGATAGATGGTCCAGGCATCTGGGGACAGGCTATAACTGTTGTCCAGCACGTGGCAGCGCGGCGGCCGCAGGCCCGTCGCCAATGCAGCTCGCGAGGGGGCACATAGGGGACTGTTGCATGTGGCCTGGGAAAAGATGACCCCCTCCTCGGCCAGGCGATCCAGATGGGGCGTGTGCAAGTCCTCCATTCCCCTACAGTCCAGCCAATCAAAGCGATGCTGGTCGGACATGATAAACAGGATATTAGGATGACTCACACGGTAGGCCGTAGGCTTTCCCTCGGGATTACGCGGGGTATACAGGGTTCTCAGTTCGGATGAATGACTCATGATGACCGCCTTCCCTCAACTCATAAATGGCCAGCGAAATGCACAGCAAATAAGAGCATAGCCGCCGCCTCCCGACCCGTCAAGCTCCGCTGCTTGTTGACAACCACCTCCGGAAACGGGTACACTTGCCCTGAATGAAGCGAAAAAGGAGGCTGACGCCATGATCACATACGGTATCGTGGGTATAGGAGGATTCGCCGCCACATGGGTGGCGAGTCTTCGCACGTTGGAGGAGCGAGGCGTGGCCCGCTTGGGCGCGGCGGTGGTCCGTAGTCCGGAAAAATATCATTCCCAGGTACAGGCACTGGAGAAAAGAGGCTGTACCATCTATGGGACGCTGGAAGAGATGCTGGAAAAGGCGCGGGAGCAGATCGACGTGGTGGGCGTACCGACGGGCATCGCCTATCACGCATCCATGGCTATCCAGACCATGGAAGCCGGATACAATGTGCTGATTGAGAAACCCGTGGCAGCCACCATCCAAGAGGTGCGCGAACTGCAGGAATGCGAGCGGCGCACAGGTCGCTGGTGCGCCGTGGGATATCAGTGGATATATGGACCGACCATGAGGTGGCTGGAAGAAAAGATATTGGACGGCAGCCTGGGCAGGATCCTCAAAGGACGCACCATGATCGGCTGGCCCCGCGATGAGAGCTACTATGCGCGCAATAGCTGGGCCGGTCGCTTGGGAGAGCCGGGACACTGGATTCTCGATGGCCCGGCCACCAACGCCACCGCCCACTATCTCACTAATATACTCTACCTCATAGGTGTCCAAAAAGGAAAGATACCCATCACGAACGTACGAGGCGAACTCTATGCCGCGAAACCCATCGAGAGTTACGATACCTCATGCATAGCCGTCGACGTGGACGGCGTCCGTGCCCTGCATCTGGCCAGTCACGCCCTCACCGAGACGTTCAATCCCAGAACGCGCCTCATATGTGAGAATGGTGTCATCGATTGGCAGGCGGACACGGATACGGCGACCATCAGATACGACGACGGGAGCAGAGAAAAGTACGTCAACGCCCAGCGGGCAGAGAATCATCTCCATCCCTTCCGTCAGATCGCCCGGGTAGCAGCCGGCGAGGAAGAGGTGCCCCTGTGTGGGTTGGCAGAAGGAGCGCCCCATGTGCTGAGCATCAACCTGGCCTTTGAATCGAGTGCCGGCATCCACCGCCTGCCAGATGAACACACCTATTATATCCAAGCAGAAGATGGCTCGAAGACGGTAGGCATACAGCAAATCGAAGAACTTCTTCAAGAGGCCTACGAATCGGGATGCACCTTTTCCGAACTGGACACCGCCCCCTGGGCTGTTCGCACGGCTCCAGTACCAGCCGAGGGGTATGAATATTTTCCACAGAGCGACTCCCTCAAGGAAGAACTGGGCATCGACGAGTCTGAGGATGATGAGGATTAAAGGTCTAGTTCCTCTGAAAGCTGCTTGAGGAGTTGCACGGCACTTGATAACCGCTCTCTAGCAGTTTTCTCTTGTTATATGCAGAGTATGCTTTATTCCCAGAACCCGCAATGTAGAGACGCAAGATCTTGCGTCTCTAAACCCGTGGGCAGAAGAGGCGCCGTAGTAAAGCAGACAGTGAAGAATTGCCTAACCGTGCCACGCCTGTTCACGGCGGGGCACGGTCCAATTCTTCAAGGCCACCGCAGGTGGTCCCTACTCGTCCCACTTGTAAACCCGAAGGGCCGTCCCGCCCAGGATCTGCTTCTGCTGCTCCTCGCTTAAAAAGTCGCACTCTACAGTGATGAACTCCAACTGCTGCTTATAACTGGCATCGGCCACCAATCCTGGGCGGGGATAGTCAGAGCCCCAGGAGATCTTTTCCGCACCGATTATCCCCACAGCCTCGTGCAGGCGCTCTTTGGCCTCGGAGAAAGGATATCGCTTACGAAACGTGAGGGCGCCGCTATCCACATAGACGTTGGGCGACGAGGCTACGATATCGATCCGCTCCCGATATTCCTCCTCCGGTCCAAAGGACCCCGCAAAGTGGGACAGAACCACCTTGAGTCCCGGCACGGCTGCTATCAACTTGCGAATATCGTCCGGAGCGCCATTCTTGCAGACCACCGGCAGTCCCTGTTCGGCGCATCGCTCCCAAAAAGGTATCAACTCGGGCACGGCGATCTCTGGAAGGGGATCGGGGCTCTTGACAAGAAAGCCCTGCAGACCCTTTTTCTCGATGGCTTCCTGAAAGCGTCCCAGGGGATCCTCATAGTAATGCTGATCAAAGAGGGCGGTACAGGAAAAGCGCGTGGGCTCGGCCCTACGCACCTCGGCCAGATAATCGTCCTGTTTGCCATCCGCAAACTCTTGCAGTACCACGGCGCGGTCAATACCCAGCCATTCCATATGCGCCAGAGCCCGCTCATACGTGCTCTGACTATCCTCAAAGGCTGGCGGCGTGGCATAATATACCCTGTCTCCCTCCCGGGCCTTTCCCCATCCCAGCGCTTGACGATCGATCCCCAAATCCTTACCATGAAGGGGGTTCCAAAGATGAATGTGTGCATCGATGATCATAAGTCCTTCCCTCGCTACACGACGTTACCGACTGCGCACGTTCTAGCATGAAGGGCTCTCTACGTCAAGTTGCAGGGGGACGATTTCAGAGGAGGACAGATAATGCGTGGAAAACATTCGTTCCAGGAAATCTCGAACCAGGCCCGGGGATGGCAGGCAGGTAGTGAGGTGGTCCTGGGCCAAAAGGAAAAATTGCGATCCATGGTCGAGCGCAATGCAGAACAGAGGCTCCTTTTCATGGGCTGTGGATCCACACACTATCTGGCCCAGTTCTCAGCCCTCTTCTTTCAACGTATCACGGGCCTTCCCTGCAAAAGTACGCCCTCCTCGGAGGTGTTCCTGAATCCGAATACTTTCCTCCGTGAGGACGAAACGCCTCTGGTGGTAGCCCTCTCCCGCTCTGGAAGAACCAGCGAGACCATCAAGGCCGTCCAGGAGATGCGCGCCCGGGGCAGCGAGGCGCTGGCCATCAGTTGCTACCAGGACACAGGATTATCCTCCGCCGCCTCTGCCACCATCAGTATACCCGAGGCCCAGGAAAAAAGTTTTGCCCAGACGGGCTCCTTTGCCGCCATGTTGATAGCCGTGCAGACCCTGGCCGCCCTCACCGCCCATGACGACGCTTTCTTACAGGAACTCGCAGCCCTTCCCGCCCATGCAGAGGAACTTGTCGCACGCGCCAAACCTGTGGCCAGGACCGTGGGCACCAACGAGGACTATAAGCGCATCTCCTATCTGGGCTCCGGCCCCCTTTACGGCCTGGCCAACGAGGGCACCATCAAGATGAAAGAGATGTCCCTGTCGCTGGCCGAGGCCTACCATTTCATGGAGTTCCGCCACGGCCCCATGTCCCTGTTGGACGAGGAGCACCTCATCGTGGGGCTTCTTTCCGAGAGAACACGGAACTATGAGGTGGCTGTACTGCGGGACCTGCGAGAGCGCGGAGGATCCATCGTGGTCGTCGCCAACGAGGATCGGGGACTGAGCCGGGAGTTTGATGCGGTTTTTGCACTGAACGCTGACCTGCCGGAGCGGGCGCGTCCCGTACTCTACCTCCCCTTCTTGCAATTCATGGCCTACTATCGGGCCATGGGACGGGACCTGAATCCCGACCGCCCACGGAACGTGTCCATGGCCATCCGTCTGGAAGGGACGGAGATGACCGAGTGAATTCCAGGCCTTACGATATCCTCGTGGCGGGGGAACTCAACGTGGATATCATCGTCCGAGGGGACGTGCGGCCTGAGTTCGGTCAGGTGGAAAAGCTGGTCGATGATCTTTCCGTCTATGCCGGGAGTTCGGGAGGCATCTTTGCCGCCAGCGCGGCTAGGATGGGAATGCGCGTCCTATATGTGAGCAAAGTGGGAGATGATCTCTTTGGACATTTTGCGCTGCAGAGATTGAAGGAGGCGGGCGTGGACACCTCTCGCGTGCAGGTCGACCCCACTATCAAGACGGGGGCGAGTGTCGCCCTTTCCACGGGCGTCGACCGTGCCATGCTCACTTACCTCGGCTCCATCGCCGCCCTGACCGACGGGGACGTGGATCCCACCTGCTACGAACTGGCGCGCCACCTCCATGTGGTTAGTCCCTTTTTGCTGACAGGACTCCGTCCCGCAATGCCCCAGATGATGCGTACCGCCAAGCACGCCGGCATGACCGTCTCCCTGGATACCAATTGGGACCCCACGCAGCGATGGGACTTGGAGGGTTTTTTCGACCACCTGGACATCTTTTTACCCAACGAGCAGGAGGTGCAGGCTATCACGGGACAGGAAGACCTGGAGGGGGCCATCTCAGAGATGGGGGACCGCGTGCCCTTTCTGGTGGTCAAACGGGGCGTGGAAGGAGCCCTGGCCCTTCACAAAGGGCGACGCGTCGATGTGCCCGCTTTCCCAGTCAAGGCCGTCGATACAACCGGCGCCGGCGACAGTTTTGATGGAGGCTTTGTAGCCGCCTGGCTCAAGGGCCAGCCCATGAAACGCTGTCTTGCTTTCGGCGCGGCCTGCGGCGCCATGACGACCACGGAGTTGGGCGGCTTTAACGGCCAGCCCTCGTGGGAGGAGGCGTTGACACTGATCGAGAATTCCAGTGAGGGCTGATCTCTACAGGCATAAAAACACTCCCCTGAATGAAAGAGCAGCCCTTGTATCTCCTTTGTCACACTGCACGGTCATGTATATAATGATTCAGCAGGATGAATCGCCCTGTCGGATTTCGAGAGACCGGTCGATCGTTCCACTGTGCTCCGCTCTGCGCTGCTCTTTACAATCTTTATTATGGCAAAATGCGGAGACAGCGTTTGTATCATGCCGTATCCCTTCGAGAAACTGATCCGACAGTCCAAGAGCTCTTTGAACTCTTTTAAAGAGAAACGACAGCACAAGGATGGGATAAACTATGCCATTAGTGATAGAAGGTCAACACAAACTGGAAGGTCAAGTCAGGATCGGAGGGGCAAAGAACGCGGCATTGCCCATTATTGCTGCCACCCTCCTCACCGACGATGAGTGTCTGCTGGAGAATGTGCCCTACATCGAGGATATTCGCAATATAGTCAAGCTTTTACATCATCTGGGCGTCGCGGCACGTTTTGAGGGCCCCAATACGCTGCGGATCAAGGCCACGCGTATCTCCAAGGCTAATGTACCCTTTGCCCTTGCTAAAAAGATGCGGGCGAGCTTTTTGACCGTTGGCCCCCTGCTCAGCCGCTTTGGGCAGGCTGAGGCGCCCCATCCCGGCGGTTGCGCCATAGGCACGCGGCCGGTCAGCGTGGATCTCAAAGGATTTCAGCATATGGGGGCAGAGATACATGGGCGAGAGAAAGGATACACCATCAAGGCACCCCGTCTTCGGGGCGAGAAAATCATCCTCGACTACCCCAGCCATACGGGGACAGAGAACTTGCTCATGGCTGCCTGCCTTGCAGATGGGGTAACCTATATAGAGAATGCCTCCGTGGAACCCGAGGTGGTTGATCTGGCCAATTTTCTGTCCGCCATGGGGGCACGAATCCACGGCGTGGGCACGAACACTATTCAGGTGGAAGGGACGAGACGACTCCACGGCACAGTATACCGCATCATGCCCGACCGTATGGAGGCCGGTACGTTCGCCTTGGGAGCACTGATCAGCGGAGGCGACGTATCTATGAGCGGCGCCGTGGCGAGATGGTTGGGTGCAGTCACGAACAAAATGCGTGAGGCGGGAGCCACGATAGAGGCTGACCGCAACATGTATCGAGTCCGTGCGCCAGAAGGAATCAAAGCCACGGACATCCAGACCTATCCCTATCCAGGTTTCCCCACGGACCTGCAGGCACCCTTTGCCACCATGTTGACCCAGGCCGAAGGAAACAGTTCCATCTATGAGACCATGTACGACGGCCGTCTGGCCTATGTCAACGAACTGGACAAGATGGGAGCTCACATCGACGTATCAGGCTCGGGGCGTATAGCCATGGTTCATGGTCCCACACCGCTGCATGGAGCGGATGTCCGTGCCCTGGATATACGATCGGGAGCGGCCATGATATTGGCGGGCCTGGCCGCCGAGGGCGTTACAAAGATAAACAACGTGATATATATTGATCGCGGATATCAGGACATCGCAGCCAAACTGAAATCCCTGGGCGCCGAAATTTCCAGGGCGGAGGAATCGAAGCATCTCTGTCCCGAGGCGGAATGTAGCGAGCCCCTGGAGTGGGGAACGCTGTCCATGACGCCCAGCTGATTGTAGGATTCTATCATCCGTGTTATTATCCCTTTACAAATTCGCTTGGAAGCAGGAGGGGGCATGTTCGGCAAGCAGATAGGTATAGATCTTGGAACGGTCAACGTCATCGTCTGTGTGAGCGGCAAGGGTATCGTCCTGAACGAACCGTCCGTGGTGGCAATCTCGCGCAATGACAACCGTATTCTGGCCGTGGGCAACGAGGCGCGCGCCATGCTGGGACGTACCCCAGAAACCATCGAAGTGGCGCGCCCCATGCGAGATGGCGTTATCGCCGATTACGTGGTGACCGAGGCCATGCTCCGCTACTTTATTTCCAAGCTTTGTAGTCGCTTTGAACGCCGTCCCGAGATCATGCTCAGTGTCCCCGTGGGGGTGACCAGCGTGGAAAGCCGCGCCGTGCGCGATGCGGCCATACAGGCTGGGGCGCGCGTGGCACACCTTATCCCCGAACCCCTCGCCGCTGCCATGGGTGCCGATATGCCCGTCGGAACCCCCTCTGGTAACATGATCATGAATATCGGCGGAGGAGCCAGCGAGGCCGCCGTCATCTCCATGTTCGGCATCGTCGTCTCCAATTCGGTACGTGTGGCAGGAAATCGACTGGACGACGCCATCTCCAGCTATGTGCGACGCAAGTATAATCTGATCATCGGCGACGACACGGCAGAGAAAGCAAAAATAGCCGTGGGCAGTGCCACCCCCCTGGAAGAGGAACTAAGCATAGAAGTACGGGGCCGCGATCAGGTCGCGGGTAAACCGCGCACCATCGAGATCAGCTCGGAAGAGATTACAGAGGCCATAACCGAGGAGTTGGCCAACATCGCAGCCACCGCCAGGGCCGTCCTGGAAAAGACACCCCCCGAACTCGTCTCCGATATCATCGATCGAGGAATGGTGATGACAGGCGGGGGGAGCCTCCTGCGCAATATAGATCGCTTCCTGACCGAGGAGACGGGGATTCCCTGTCATCTGGCAGAGAATCCCATGCTCTGTACGGCCCTGGGAGCCGAGCAAGGATTGCACCACCTCTCCCTCCTCCAACGCTCCCTGGAAATCAGTTCGTGACGAGTGTGTCTCTCTGAATCATCCACGGCAGGAACAGATCAATCTGTCTCATCTTCATCCTCCTCACGTAGAGAAGCCAGAAAGCGACGATCCTCGTCCGTCAAATCCGCCTTTTCCAGCAGGTCCGGGCGTCGTTCCCACGTACGCCGCAGGGCTTCCCTGCGGCGCCACCGGGCGATCCTGGCATGGTCTCCAGAGAGGAGAATATCGGGGACGGACAACTCCCGATATTCGGCAGGGCGCGTATAGTGAGGATGTTCTAACAGACCACTGGCATACGAATCTTTGATGGTGGCACGCATATCGCCCAATACCCCGGGCACCAGACGGGTGACAGCTTCCACAAAGACCATGGCGGGGATCTCTCCCCCCGAAAGCACATAATCCCCTACGGAAATCTCGTCTGTGACCACCAGTTCGCGCACCCGCTCGTCTACCCCCTCGTAGCGCCCGCAGATAAGCACCACGTGCTCATGCCGCTCATATTCACGGGCAATCGCTTGGGTAAATGTGCGTCCCACCGGCGTCAGCAGGACGACGGGCACCCCTTGTACATCAACGTCTTCCTCTGCCGCTATCCTGCAAAGTACATCCTCCACGGCGCGCACGATGGGCCCCGCCTTCATCACCATGCCCCCTCCCCCACCATAAGGGGGTTCATCGGTCACCTGATGTTTATCCACCGCATAGTCTCGAATGTCATAGACGTCGATGGCTATGAGGTCCATCTCCAGGGCACGCTTGATGATACTATGCTCAAAGACACTGTCGAATAACTCGGGAAAGAGTGTCAAAATATAAAAGTGCATGGGATAGCCTTTCTTTCTCCCCAGATCCTTCGGTACCATGATAGATTACGGAGCATGGAACAGATTGGCACGTGCAGACAAGGCATAATATAATCTGAGACGAGTAAAGTCAAAAGGGGAGAACATTTTGGATCCGGAGCCTCTGCATCCTTATCCGCGACAGGTATGGTTCGTGCTCGCCATGGTATTGATTCTGGGCGCCCTGGCAGCCTCCATCGCCTTTGGGTTTGCCCCTGGATCTGCCAAAGAGGCTGACCAGAATCCCTCCACGACGGCAACATCAGATAAAACCGAAATGCCCCCCACTTCCCAAACGTCGCACGCCACCGCCACATCGACGCGAACCCCTTCTCCCACCCTGACGGATACACCTCAGATCACGCCCAGTATCACCCCCTCCCCGACATCATCGCCAACGCCGACCCACACGCCGAACCCGAGTCCTAGTCCCACCTCAACCCCAGCCGACCACTACTGGCTGGAGCGTCCCATCGTGCCGGAAGGGGACGACAGGGTGGCCCGTTTCTATGATTACGCTTCCCGTGCGGACGGCACCTATCCCATCCATCGCGGCGTCGAGTTCGTAAACGATTCGGGAACGCCTGCGCTGGCGGTCGCTTCAGGCAGCGTCATCGTGGCCGGTGACGATTCGACCCGGGTGTACGGGGCAAGGACGGATTTTTATGGCAAGCTGGTGATCCTGGAACTGGATAGGCGCTATGATGGAGAGCCCGTCTATGTGCTGTACGGTCACCTCTCACAGGTGGATGTAGAGGTGGATCAACATGTAGAGACCGGAGAGCGCATAGGTCAGGTGGGTATGACGGGGGTAGCCGAGGGGCCCCACATCCACCTTGAGGTACGTTACGGCGAGAACGACTATGACAGAACGGTGAATCCTGAATTGTGGCTGATCCCCAAAGAAGGCGAGGGAACCCTGGCCGGCCAGATCCTGTCCCCCGCGGGCGAACCGCTGCCCGAGGTCAAGCTCGTCCTCTATCGTGCAGAGCAACCCGGCAACGCCGTTCGGGAGATGACGACCTATCCTGACAAGGAAGTCAACCCTGATCCTTTGTGGAACGAGAACTTTGCCACGGGAGATGTGGAGGCCGGAGAATGGCTGGTCGAACTCTATCATAAAGGGGAGCTTTACACCAAAAGAGTCTCGGTAGAGGCCGGCGCCACGACGTGGGTATCCATCCGCACGCGAGAATAATCCCCCTCTGATATCATCCGAACAAATTGACGCCGAATAGGCCAGTACCTATAATGGCGAGCAAACGACGACTCGGTGAGAAAATACAAGGAGGCAAACTATGGCCCTGGAATTGGAACTTGTATCCATTGAAAAACCGGAGGATGTGAACTTTATCCTGGGGCAGACCCATTTCATCAAGAGCGTCGAGGATCTTTACGAGGCCATGGTGACCGCCGTGCCGGGCATAGATTTTGGCCTGGCCTTTTGCGAGGCATCGGGGGATCGCCTGGTACGCTCCAGCGGCACCGACGACGCCCTCATCGAGTTGGCGGAAGAGAACGCTTTGGACATCGGGGCGGGGCATATCTTTATCATCTTTTTGGGAGAGGGATTTTACCCCATCAACGTGCTGAACGCCGTCAAGAACGTGCCCGAGGTCTGCCGTATATTCTGCGCCACGGCCAACCCCAGTCAGATTGTCGTCGCCGAGACGGAACAGGGACGAGGCGTGCTGGGCGTCGTCGATGGCTTTACGCCCAAGGGCGTAGAAGAGACCGACGATATTACGTGGCGTAAGGATCTCCTGCGCACCATCGGCTACAAGCTATAGGAGCATTCTGAACAGCGGACAAGGGGACTGGCGAAAGGGCCAGTCCCCTTACGCTACTATTCTTCCTCGCCCTCTTCCTGGTCCATGGACCAGACGATCTCCTCACTCAGATCGCGCATAAAGGACAGGTAGCTCTCCTTACTCATAGGCGGCTCGAATCCCTCGATAACCTCCCGCGCCCCCTCGGCATCGTCAACCAAAAGGTCGATGATGGTCATGGCTGCGGCCTTGGCAGGAAGGATGTAGGCAGCCTCCTCATCACAGATGGCATAGTCGGCGCCGTGGCCGGTGCCGCACGCGCCGCCGGCCTGAGCTTCGATGGCGGGCATGATATGGCTTACGTCGCCCATATCGGTGGAGCCGGCCCCGAACTCTGGCTCGTTCCATTCTGCCTCACCTACCAACGCCACCGCATTCCGCCTATAGACCTGGATGAACTCGTCGGCCAGAATGCGCGGCAAATAGCCCGGTAGCGTGGTCAGGTGCAGCGTGGCGCCCATGGCCATGGCACCCGCTTTCAATGAGCGATCCACCTTGGCCGCGGCCTCCAGAATAGCCTCCACGCTGGCCCCCCGCACATAGGTCTCCATACGCACATCGGCCGGCACCACGTTTACCAGATCACCCCCTTTGGTCATGATGGGATGAACCCGAATGTGATCCCCATCCTTAAAAGTCTCGCGATTGGCATCGATACACTGCAATCCAAGGGTGGCCGCCTTCAGGGCGTTGATCCCTCGGTGAGGCGATCCGCCGGCATGGGCCGCCCGCCCCTGGTAGCGAATCTGCTTGACCACGCAACCGTTCGACGGTCCCCCCACGCCAAGGACCCCTCTCTCTTCGCGACTCGCCTGATGGGTCATAAACGTTATATCCACGTCATCCAGCGCCCCCACCCGGATGAACTCTGGTTTTCCCCCCAGGAACTCGAGCTTGCCCTCCTCTTTCAACCCCAGGCGGTACTCCACCTCCACATATTCTTCCGCGGGCACCGCGATGAGAGCCACGTTTCCGCTCAGCGCCGTCATCACGCCGCTCTCCACCAGACCATAGGCCAAAGCGACCAAATTGGCCACCTGGGCGTTATGACCGCAGGCATGGGCCGCCCCCGTCTCGGGATCGGCGTCGGGATGATCGGGCACCAATACAGAGTCCATCTCCCCCATATATCCCACGGTAGGACCATTCCTCGCGCCCTCTAGTATCCCCTTCACCCCCGTGATGGCAATCCCCGTCTGGTGGGGGATATCCAGAGCGGTCATCCTGTCCACGACCAGATCGGCCGTGCGAAACTCTTTGAATCCCAATTCGGGATGCACACGAATGTCTTCCCCCAGGGCGATGATCTCCTCGCGGTGCCTCTCGATAGCCTCACACGCGCGATCCTTTAATTCCGCTACGTCGACCACTTTTCTCTACCTCCAGTCCAACACTTTATTCAGCACTCCACGGCGTTCTCCGCCACGACCGAGGCATAGTATGCGGCGCTGTCCTTGGGAATGCGCTCCAACGTCTCATAATCCACATACACGATGCCAAAACGCCGGGAATAGCCCAGCGCCCATTCGAAATTATCCATGAGCGACCATACAAAATATCCCCGCAGGGGTACACCCTGTTCCAGGGCCCGCTGTGCCGCGCAGAAATGGTCCCTCAAATACACGATGCGCTTCTCGTCATGCACCTCACCCTCTGGTGTCAGCACGTCCTCGTAGGCACAGCCGTTCTCCGTGATATACATCACTGGCGAACCATAGTCCTGCGACAGACGCACCAAAAGATCCGTCAGGCCCTGCGGATAGACCTCCCATCCCATAGCTGTATATTCACCCTCCGGCTCCAATGTCCTGTAATCCAAAAACTCGCCAGGGGCATCCTCCACGACGGCCCGAGAATAGTAGTTGACGCCCAAAAAGTCGATGGGTTGGGCGATGACCTCCATATCTCCAGGGGCCACACGTGGCAGCAGATAACCAAAAAGATCCTCGGCGTCCTCGGGATAACGCGCCTCAAAGAGAGGATCCATGAACCAGCGGTTGGCATAGCCATCGTGCCGCCGCGCGGCGGCCACATCCCCAGCCTCCTCACTGGCCGGATAGGAAGGGCTAAAGTTTAGGGTAATGCCCACCTGCGTGGTCTCTTCGCCGGCCTCGCGCAACGGATGGACGGCCAGGCCGTGAGAGAGCAAGAGATGATGGGCCACCTGTAAAGCCAGGCCCAGATCCTCCCAACCAGGCGCATGCCGCCCCTGCAGATGCCCTATAAAAGCCGCGACCCAGGGCTCATTGTGCGTTATCCAATGGTGCACGCGATCCCCCAGGCGCTCGGCGACCAGCGCGGCATAATCGGCGTAATGATAGGCCGTGTCCCGCGCCGCCCATCCCCCCACACGCTGCAAGGCGGAGGGCAGATCCCAGTGATACAGCGTGACAAAGGGCGTGATACCCGCCTCAAGAAGTTCGTCCACCAGACGTTCGTAAAAATCGAGCCCCTCCTCGCTGACCTCTCCAACCCCCTCAGGCAAGACCCGCGGCCAGGAGATGGAGAAACGGTAGGCCTCCATGCCCAGGTCGGCCATGAGCGCCACGTCCTCCTCATAGCGATGGTAATGGTCATCGGCCACGTCGCCCGTATCGTCGTCGTGAACTTTGCCCGGCCAACGGCAAAAGTCGTCCCAGATGGCCCGCCCCCGCTCGTCGATACCTCCCTCAATTTGATAGGAGGCCGTGGCCGTCCCCCAGAGGAAATCATCGGGAAAATCCAGTAACTCACTCATGGGTTCCCCCCTTTCATAGTACAACATTCCCTCGTATCATAGACCCAAGACGAGAACACGTCAACACCTTCCTCGGCCTTTACCTGGGGACGGCTTGACGCAAACTATTAGTAATGTGTATTATGACAGACAAACAGAAACCGCATGGGAGGAGCGGTACGATGGCGAATAATCCAGTACGCATCACCCAAAAAGTATTGAAGACGGTTTTTGGAAAGAACCCCCAAATGGGCTTTCGTCTCTGGGATGGAACCTATTGGCCCGACGATGGCCCACGCGAGGCGACGGTGATACTCAAGCATCCAGGCGCCCTGCGCGCCATGCTCCTTCCCGCCAACGAGGTGAATATGGGAGAGGCCTACCTGTACGACGACTTTGACATCGAGGGTGACGTGGAGACGGCCTTTGAGGCCGCACAACCCCTACTGCGCGATGGCCTGGATTGGCACACCAAACTGGAGTTGGCCCTGAAACTCTTACGCCTGCCAGCCAAGCGCCGAATAGAGCGTGGATCCCGGGGCCGGGCGCAGATGAGAGGGCAACAACACTCCATTAACCGCGACCGTCAGGCTATAGCCTATCATTACGATGTCTCCAACGACTTTTACAGTTTGTGGCTGGACAGCCGCATGGTCTACTCGTGTGCCTATTTCGTCTCGCCAGATGACGACCTGGACACCGCCCAGGCCCGAAAACTCGACTATATCTGCCGCAAGCTACGTCTCCGATCCGGCCAGCGCCTGCTGGACATCGGCTGCGGATGGGGCGGACTGGTCATACACGCGGCAAAACACTATGGTGTGGACGCCACCGGCATCACCCTTAGCCAGCCTCAGGCTGATCTGGCCAATAAGCGTATCGCCGAGGCGGGGTTAGAGGCCCGTTGCCGGGTGCAGGTACGCGACTATCGAGAGATGGATGAGACCGAATCTTACGATGCCCTGGCCAGCGTAGGCATGTTCGAACACGTAGGTGAGGATATGCTGCCCATATACTTTCAGCAGGCGTGGGATCTTCTCAAAGCACCGGGGGTCTTTCTCAATCACGGCATCGCCGTACACACCGATCAGGAGAAACAGCCCAAAAA
>JAWLEV010000001.1:48836-70979 GCA_041685915.1 Anaerolineae bacterium
CATATACTTTCAGCAGGCGTGGGATCTTCTCAAAGCACCGGGGGTCTTTCTCAATCACGGCATCGCCGTACACACCGATCAGGAGAAACAGCCCAAAAAGAGCTTCTCCGATACCTATGTCTTTCCAGATGGCGAACTGGTCCCCATCTCCACGACACTGCGCATCGCCGAGGAGATACACTTTAGAGTGCGTGACGTGGAGAGCCTGCGGGAGCACTATGCCCTCACCCTCCGCCACTGGGTACGGCGCTTGGAGGAACGCCACGAGGAGGCGCTCCAGTTCGTGAACGAGCCCACCTACCGGGTATGGCGACTATACATGTCCGGATCGGCCTACGGATTCGCCACCGGCGATCTTAACGTCTATCAGACACTGCTGGTCAAACCGGATGCCCATGGCGCGAGCCACCTACCCTTGAGCCGGAGGGATTGGTATCAAGAGAAAGAAGCGATAGAGATCGTGGAGCAACAACCAAAAGTTCCCGTCCGCGGCTCCGGAGAATGAGATGATAATCGGCGGTGGACGTTCTCATATCATCCACCGCCGATCACCTTTATGCTCGTTTGGAATGGCTAGGAGTTGTCACCCATATAGACGCGAAGAAAGAGGCCCGATTCCTCCGCCCGAATCACGTACTCTCCCAACGCGGCGGGGAGCAGTACAAAGCGCACGGCTTCTACCGGCAGCGCTTGGCCAGCCCAGCCTACATGTCCCGCGCCCTCCAGGCAACCCCAGATCTCAAAAGTGGTCCCATCGCAACGCCCAGAAAAGCCGGCGCCACTCTCCAGAACCAAGCGCTCCACCACAAATTTGGGATCCCTGACCAGGAGCGAATGCTCCATTCCCTCCTCTTCAGCGATGGGCTCGGGTTCGACCTTCTTCGGCTCCACACATTGCCAATCGATCACGTCAAGGGCTTTCTCCACGTGCAGGGGGCGAGGTTCTCCATCCTCCCCCACACGCCCCCAGTCGTAAACGCGATAGGTGGTATCCGAGTTTTGCTGTATCTCTGCCACTACCGCGCCGGCCAGCAGGGAATGCACCGTGCCCGGGGAAATGTGGACGCAGTCCCCCGCGGCGATGGGCACACGGTGCAACTGCTCCTCTAGCGTACTGTTCTCGATGGCCTCACGAAAGCTCTCTGGCGTGACCCCGACGGCGAGGCCGTAGACCAATTCTGCATCGGGTTCGGCGTGCAGCACGTACCACATCTCGCTCTTGCCCAACTCGCCGTCCTCGTGCGCCCGGGCATAGGGATCGTCGGGGTGCACCTGCACAGATAACGAGGCGTTGGCGTCCAACAGTTTGACGAGAAGGGGGAACTTACCCCGAGTCAGCATCTCCGAGGAGCGGGTGCCCACCAGATCCGTTCCCAATTCCTCCAGCACCTCGTTCAGCGTTCGCCCCTCCCAATGCCCTGAGGCAACCTTGGTGGGGGAACTGGGGTGTCCAGAGATATCCCAACTCTCGGCCACGATGCCTGGGGGCAACTCCCGGCCAAAGAGGGTCCCCAGATGCCGGCCACCCCAGATATAGTCCCGAAACACGGGTATAAAAGTCAGGGGATATATGTGCTTTTGCTCGCTTTGCGTCATGCTGCCCCTCGTCAGTCGCCTGCTGAAGGAGATCTACAGGATCTAGAGAAATCGTACAACGTTGCTAACTGGTCTCTTCGTCCTGCTCCGTCACCGCCTCCTCTTGGGGCGGTTCCACGATATCCAGGGCCGCCTGCAACGTAGCAGCATATTCCAGACAGGAATCGTCGCAGGGACAGAGAGCGAACTCGTCCTTCGGGTGCTGCACCTTGTAGAACTGCGTGCGACGCCTAACCTCCGCCTCCAGGAGTTCGGCAAAGTCCTCTCGATCCCATCGGGACGCGACAACGCCAAAGACGTCAAGGAGACTCTTACCGTTCTGATTCCACACCGGGCCGACGGCCACAAAAGCGATGATCTCCCCATCGTCATCCAGGGCGAGGAACGCTTCTCGCCATTCCCCATGCAAGGACGGCAGATATCGCTCCGCTATCTCCTCCAGATCGCCCGGAAGATCGGCTTCGGGATACCTTTCGGCCACTTCATCAAAGAACTTGGCCACGGCCGGTAGATCCGTGCCCATGCAGGTACGCAGTGTGATGCCATATTCCTCTTCGAATTCGTCATAGTCGCCATAGGCCGCGGTCCGCACCCAGGCGAACTTGCGGCGCAGTTTGGCCGGATAGTATTCGTTCAACACGTCATAGTCCACCTTCTCACCCCAACGGTAATAGACGCGAGGATCGATGTAGGACTTGAGGCTGGTGCCCGTGTTCCAGTCGCGCTTCTGCTTTCTTATCTCGAATTGGGCGTCAATCTTATCCAGGGCGATCCTGGCCCGCTCCAGCCGCTCCTTAGAAGTCCCGATACGCTCGCGTGCCTCATCGAGGCGCTCCCTATATTGCTCGCGGACCTCTCCTTGCGCCTCCCGCGTCTCGGCCTCCGCTTCTTTTTCGGCCGCTTCCTCTTTCAGTTCAGCCAGTTTTCCCTCTCGCTCCGCCACCTGTTCCTCATACCGCGCCATGCGTTCCTCAGCCTTTTTCCGACGGCTTTCATAGCGTTCGCGCGCATTCTCCCAGTCGCCCTGATAGTCTTTGGTGTGGTTGCACAGCCGTGCAGCCTCAAGGTTAGCCTCGCTGGCCACCTTCCACTTTACATGGTCCGGAGCGTCGGGCCCTATATTCGAGGTCGCCAGACTCTTGCGCACGGCGGCCGTAGCGTGATAGGTGCGGAAAACCTTGGCCGTCAACCCCGGCAATATGCTCGACAGATAGGCATTCACGTCCCGACTGCCAATGTCATGAAATAACTGGGGCAGATTTCGCGTGGGATGTCCCCCTTCGTCGTCGGAGGGCGAATGCGACGGCTGTGCATTTTTCACCAACTCGACCAGATTCTCCCAGACGTCGTCGGGAGCCTCAAGCTCCCGGTGCCACTCTACGGCATCCTTTCCCAGGAAATTGAACTCCACTATCCTGTCTTCCTTGTGCAGGGTCACATGTTCGGGGCGCAATGTGGTGGCTCCCACTGTATCGGCCTCATCGGCGTCCTTTTCATCACCTACACGCAGACACAAATGGTCGATCAGATAACATGCTGTCGCCACCATGCGGCGCTGGGGATCATCGGCGGTCAGATCCCTAGAGATCCGCTCCCTCACCTGATCCAGCTTTCTCCCCAGGCGACGGCTTTCATCGAACTTTGCCGCCTCCCGCTCCTGCTTGATGGGTGCCGTATCTCCTAGCCAGATATACTTGAGTTTCCCGGAGAGCTTGTCCTTCCAGCGGGCCACCCACATAGAATCGGGCTGCCACACGATCTCATCCCAACCATCCCTTTCCAGAGACGCATCGGGACTCAGATTAAGGGTGATGTCGGAACGCTTGGCGCCCTCTTTCCAGTGCCCTCGCAGCGGGTGTTTACCACGTCCCACGAATATGCTGCTGGGCTCGACCATATAAGTGCCCAGCTCGACGCGCTGGCCATCCACGATGGCATAACCATACTTGGCCTCTAACCTCTCTCGCTCCGCCTTGCGCGCCTCGCGATCCGCCTTACGTTCCTCCTTACTCATCTCCTCTTTGGCCTTTTTCTGGGCCTCCAGATACGCATAATAGGCGCTGAAATCCACTTCCTCGGGTTTCAAAGGAGGCTCGATTCCCAAGGCCTCGCTGAAATCCTCGAAAAAGTTTCTGACAAAGACCTCGTCTTCTACATATTTTGTCTCTTTTTTCCGCGCCCAAGCCAGAGCCATCTCCTCCTGTTTAAAGGTGAGCTCTATCTCCTCCCCGCGTACCACAACAGACAGACCAGGAAGATCCGATGGCTCGGGCACGATGACACCATTATGAATAAGCTGCCTCAACACAGAAGAACTTTACTCCTTAACATATCTTACTTACACAAAACCAAGCAACGCGAGAGACTATTCTTCGCGTCGCTTACATAAATAGGATATCACAAAACTCCTCTTTCGACAAGCTGCAGCCAACCTCGGCTATGCAATGCCCTTCCCAAATAAAAGGCAAAACCACATTATCCCAAACGAGTATCGTTAAAAAGAGGCCCCCTATCCCAAATATCACAATATAGCGCTAAAAGAAGAAAAAAGACGATTAAAACTTGACAAAGGCATATCTGTAGGCTATAATGTATTAGAACAAACGTTCTACACCATCTTCTGAAAGGGCTGTGAGATGCAGGTATTGAGATCTCTTTTGGATCACAACCGACACGGCACACACTACTCTGACCGCATGCATCGCATTCTGAGCGTATGCAAGGACTGTGGTATTCTGTGGCATGAGGAACAGATCACCTACGGCAATGGTATGACAGAGATGCGGCGCATAGACGACATCGAACCGGCCGGGAGTGTGCGGGTCACGCCGCGCCACGAAAAGTATGGTCTCAGAGTGAATCCTCGTATGCTGCCCAAACTCAAACGGATGGCGCCCCAGTTCGCCTATGCCCTGAATGTGGTCGAGGCGGACGTGGAGGTGGATGGGAATGTGGTGTATGTCCGCGTGCCGCGCGCAGACGGCGCAGAAGAGGATATCGTCACCTTTCGGCGGGCGTGGTCCATCGCCCCCGATATAGCAGCTGGAAACGTCCTTCTGGGCATAGACGACGACCATCATCAGCTTGTGGTGGAACTGACTTCCCCCACGAATGTGCATGCCGCCGTCATAGGTATGACGGGAAGCGGCAAATCCACCCTCATGCGCACCATGATCTTGTCCGCCCAGATGATCGGCGATGTCCGGGTGGCTCTCTTCGATCCCAGTGGCGGCTTTCGTCCCCTATCCGGCCACCCCTCGGTGTGGCGGGGCGGCCTCTTTTACATGCCCGATGATTGTGAACGAGGCCTGGAAGCCCTGGCCCAATCCATCGGACGCGGGAGTGAAAAGTTAACCTACGTTTTCGTCGATGAGGTCCCCGAACTGATCATGCAACAACCGTCCATCAAGGATCACCTGGCGCGGCTGGCCCAGGCTGGCCGGCACGCGGGATTGCACCTGGTCTTGGGAGCACAACATCCCCTGTCCAGCGACCTGGGCCCCGTGACCATGCGCAACGTGGCAGTGCGGCTGGTGGGTCGAGTTTCCGACCGCACGGCAGCCTACAATGCCTCAGGACGAAACGATACGGGTGCGTGGAAACTCTTGGGCAAGGGGGATTTCCTCGTCGTGAACGGCAGCAAGATACGTCACTTTCAGGCGGCCCTCATCCAACAACGGACGCTAAGCGCGTGGGCACGGCGCTATCCTCCCCGTTCTCCCCGGGTGCCCGTCAGACCAAAGAGTTCGAAAAGGGCTCTCCAAAAGGGGACACAGAGAGCGCAAAGGGCGAATTCGTCCGGCCGACCGCCGGATTCCATCCCCCCACAAGTGATCCAGGCAATACGGGATTACTTGGGCGAGCACGGAGAGCCCCCCTCATTGAACTGGGTCTATCGCTATACCAAAGAGACCCTGCCCACGGGAGGATTCAACCGCGACAAGGCTCGCCGGGCCATCGCCAGGGCCACAGAGTAGCGCCAAAAGGATCGCTCCCGAGATTGCCCTCACAGACGTGACAAGATCTGAGGCAAAAAGATTCGAAAGTGAAAGGAAGACGACATGGCGACGATAAAAGGACTCTTTTTGATGAATCTGTGCATAGTGAGTATCGTACTGGCCCTCGCCATATATCAGGTGCCCCAGCCCTGGCGGGGGATCCTGGTGGCCTGGCTGCTGGTTCTGGCCCCGGCCGGAGCATTCGTTCTACGATTGCTGGGGCACCATTATCAATATCGGAAACTAAAAATGGAGCAGGGGTCAAAGGGACGGCCGGGAACGACCAGAGGAAAAGAAAAGGAAAAACGCCCCCTGGACATGGACGGCGAGCTAAAGGTCGTCCAGGCGGAGGGAGGTGGCAGGGGGAGACACACCATCTAAGATACACTGCTTTACGCCAAGTCCAGTTGGCCAGAAGATACGTGTCCGTTATACTTGGAGCGTCAGAACACTGGTCTTTTCTGTAGGAGGGTTGATCTATGAAGATAACGGACGTACAGGCCTGTGTGGTAGGAGAGTCGGTGCCTCACAGCGGGGGTTCCATTTGGACCTTTATACGGGTATACACCGACGAGGGTATCGTCGGCACGGGGGAGTGTAACTCGGCAGGCCCCAGCTTCACGGGCTTTGCCACCAAGGAGGCCGTGCTGGCCCTGAAGCCCTTTTTGATCGACGAGGATCCCTTCCGCCCCGGCCCCTTATATGAGACGATGCGGCGTCGCGGCCGCTACGGCGGGGCCAATTCCCCACCCACCATCTTTGCGCTGACCGGCATCGAGAACGCCCTGTACGACATCGTGGGCAAGGCCCTGGACGTGCCGGCCTATAAACTCCTGGGAGGTGAATTTCGCGACAGGATACGCCTCTACGCTGACTGCCACGCAGGCGAGACCCACGAGCCGCAAGCATACGCCGAGAAAGCACTGGAAGTACTGGAGGAGGGATACACAGCCCTCAAGTTCGACGTCGACAACGTCAGCCCAGGCAAGCTCGACCGCTACAACCGAAGCCTGACGGCGCAGGAGATGAGTCACATCGTGGACATTATCGCCGCAACGCGGGAGGCCATAGGTTACGAGGTGGATCTGGCCATCGACTGCCACGGCCAGTTCGATATGGGCTCCGCTATCACCCTGGCCCACGCGGTGGAGGATCTACGTCTGATGTGGCTGGAAGAGCCCGTCCCTGCGGAGAACGTGGACGCCATGGCCCAGATCAGGCGCTCGACCAGCACGCTGATATGCACGGGAGAGAACCTCTACACCCGCTTCGATTACATCGATCTCTTTGAGAAACGTGCCGTGGACATCATCATGCCCGACCTGGCCAAGGCGGGAGGGCTCATGGAGGGGAAGCGGATCGCCGACCTGGCCGATGCCCACTATGTCCCCATTGCCCCACACAACGTCTCTTCTCCCCTGGGAATGATGGCCGCCTGTCACGTGATGGCCACAGTCCCGAACTTTATGGTGCTCGAGTTCCATGGGCGCGAGATTCCCTGGTTCGAGGATCTGTACGAGGGTGACAAGCCCATGGTCCGCGATGGGTGGGTGGAACTCAACGAGTGTCCCGGCATCGGCGTTGAGCTCAACGACGACGTAGCCAAATCTCTACTCTGGGGAGGCGACACCTACTTTGATTAAACGCTGAAAAGCCACATACCCGCCAAGCAGGGACGCTGTACAGCGTCCCTGCTTTTGATGTTACGAAGGATGACTTTTTGAGAATGCGCCGGAACATGGTATAATCCGGCATGGAGAGGTCGCATAGTCTGGTTTAGTGCGCACGATTGGAAATCGTGTAGGTGATAAGCCTCGCGGGTTCAAATCCCGCCCTCTCCGCCTCTGTTCTTTTGACAGAAACTCCCCTTTCAAGTACCATATAATTTGTCGTGCTAGACGGAGAGCTAGCGGTGCTCTGTACCCGCAAGCCGCTATAGCGGGGTCGAATTCCCTCTTGCGGGATGGTGGTAGGCAAGACTCTTCTGATTAAGTGGCGATGAAGGATGAGTCCCGTGCGGCGAAGGCCTGCGAACCCCGTCAGGTCCGGGAGGAAGCAGCGGTAAGCAGACCCCTTCGGGCGACGCGGGAGCGCTTGTCCGGAGCTGGCTGGTCAGGAGATATTGTCGAAATCATAACAAGGGAGGGTGCACGACACCTTTTCATATGGAGGTAGGTTGCACAGAAAACCTGCCTCTTTTTTTGCCTTTGAATGGAAACGGATGCCAGAAAAGATCATCATTATAGGAGGTGGCGCAGCGGGACTCATGGCTGCCGGTAGAGCGGCAGAGATGGGCACAGATGTCTTGCTGTTCGAAAAGACGCGTCGCCTGGGAAATAAATTGCGCATCACGGGCAAGGGGCGCTGCAATCTGACGAATAATTGCCCCGTCAACGAGTTCATGCGACATCTGGGTCCCAACGGCGCCTTTATGCATAACGCCTTTGCGCGTTTTTTCGTCGACGATCTCCTCGCCTTCTTTGAGGATCTGGGAGTGCCCACCGTCACCGAACGGGGCAATCGCGTGTTTCCCGCCTCACAAAAAGCCAGCGACGTCGTCGATGCCTTGCGTCGCCATTGCCTGGAACAGGGCGTTCACGTACGCCGTGGCGCCCGCGTCGAAGAGATAATCACAGAGAATGGTGAGATGCGGGGTGTCAGAGTTAACAATGTAATTGTCAAAGCGACCAAAATCGTGCTGGCTACGGGAGGTATGAGCTATCCTAGCACGGGCTCCACAGGAGACGGCTACGAGATGGCCAAACAGGTTCGACACACGGTGACCCCTCTCCGGCCCGGTCTGGTCCCCCTCATAACGACCGAAGATTTTGTGCCCCGCCTGCAGGGGCTGAGCCTGCGTAACGTACAGGCCACCCTCTATCAGGATGACAGTGAACTGGCGAGCGAGTTCGGCGAGATGCTCTTTACCCACTTTGGTGTATCGGGCCCCATCATTCTCACCCTCAGCTCACAATTGCGCGGACAACTGGATAGGGGCCCTGTGCGCCTGTGCATCGACCTAAAACCGGCATTAAGCAAAAAAGTTCTGGATCAACGGCTGTTACGGGATATTGCCGAATTGGGCCACGCGAACTATCATACATTGCTGGAAGGCTTGCTGCCGCGCAGCCTTATCGACGTGTTTATGGAACGGAGCGGTATATCACGCCAGCAGCGTATGAGCCATCTCACACGAGAACAACGGAGAACAGTCATAGACTTACTCAAAAGTTTCGAGGTGACCGTGGTGGGTAAACGACCCTTTGATGAGGCCATCATCACTCTGGGAGGGGTGGCCTGTGACGAGATCGTGCCCCAAACCATGGCTTCACGACGTGTGCGAGGACTATACCTGGCTGGCGAAATCATCGATGTGGCGGGGGATACGGGCGGATACAATCTGCAGATTGCCTTCACTACTGGCTATTTGGCCGGTGAGAGCGCCGCCTGCGCCCTTTTGGGCCAACGCGAATAGACGTTAGCCTCTAAGGAGTTCTCCATATGCGTCTGTCCATTCGACACAAGCTCCAGGCAACGGCAAGCATCATACTCTCCACGCTCCCTTCATGGCGAACCATAATCTCTCTCACCTTTCTGGTAGTCCTCATCTTGGCAGCCTCCCTTTACATCGCCACACGGCACACCATTGAGGTGGTGGTAAATGGCAGGGCGTTTTCCCACCGAACACATCAGAAATCACCGCAACGCGTTCTACGGGAGATGGGTTTCGTCGCCCGTGATGGGGATCACGTTTACTATCCCACAGAAGAAGAAATGCTGCAGGGAGAGCCCATCCGCGTCACCTGCGCTCGACAGGTGGTGCTGGTTCACGACGGCAGTATAACGGAGGTTCAGACACAAGCAGCGGACGTGAATGACGCCCTTGTCGATCTGGACGTCCCCGTCTCCACTCACGATAGCTTGCTGCTAGAGGGGGGAACCTGCAACCGCGAGACGAAACTGCCTCCTCCCAAGCCCCCCAGACGAGGTGGCATCCGCTCATGGGTGGCGGCTGTTCGAGCCCCTATCAAACTGGCAGTCAAGCGAGCGGTTTCTCTACACGTCCAGGATGGCTCCATCCCCCTGACCTTCCACACCACGGCGCGCACCGTGGGCGAAGCCCTTCTCGAACGCGATATTCCCATATACGAGGGGGATAGAGTGTTTCCCAGCCCCGACACCGAGATGACGCCAGATCTTACCGTCTTCATCGAGCGGGCCAAACCCATCGTCCTGGACGTGGGAGGCGCGGGGAGGATGCTCAGGACCCACGCCGAAACGGTGGAAGAACTCTTGGCCTCAGAGGACATTACCCTGGCCTCAAAGGATTATGTGGAACCCTCCTCCGAGGCCGACGTCGTAGACGACATGCGTGTGGCAGTCAACAGAGTCCGGGAGGAATACCACATCGAAGAGGTCCCCATCTCCTTCGAGACAGTCTGGGAACCGGACCCTGATATGAAGATCGACCAGCGCAAAGTTGCCCATTGGGGCCAGGAGGGTGCCAAGAGGAGCCATGTCCTTGTTCGCTACGAAAATGGAAAAGAGACCGATCGCCAACAAGACAAAGAGCGAATTGCTCGCCCTCCCACAGACCGCACCATCAAGTACGGCACAAAGATCGTCGTGAAAGAGCTGGAGACGCCCCATGGTACCATAGAATACTGGCGCAAACTCCGCATGCTCGCCACTTCCTATAATGCGCCCACGGCCGGCAAGTCTCCAAGCCATCCCCTGTACGGCGTCACCCGCTTGGGAATGCGTGCGCAAAAGGGCCTTGTTGCCGTGGATCCCCGGGCTATAAACCTTCGCCAAGAGGTATACGTGCCTGACTATGGCGTCGGGCTGGCGGCCGACACAGGAGGGGCTATCAAGTGGAGGCATATCGACCTCTGCTTCGACGATGACAACTTGGAATTGTGGTATCGGTGGGTGGATGTCTACGTCCTGACGCCAGTACCCCCAGAAACAGAGATCACGTGGATTATTCCTGACTATCCCCAAGAAAGGGCCTAACCTTGCACAACGCAAAGATCATGTCAATACTACGGCACCATGACATACACCCTTCTAAGGGCCTTGGCCAGAACTTTTTGGTGGACGAGGCCGTCTACGACGATATACTGGAGGCCAGCGATGTAAAAGCCTCTGATATCGTCCTGGAAGTTGGCCCCGGCATAGGCGTACTCACGCGGCGCCTGGCAGAAAAAGCCAGGTGCGTCGTCGCCGTCGAACTGGACCGCAAAATGATCTCCGTACTGAAGGACATCCTCAGGGACTATGATGCCATACACATTGTTCAGGGGGACATCCTGGAGGTGGACCCCGTGGCCGAGATCACGCAGGCTTTGGACAGATCCAGCACAAGTTCTTTACGCTACAAGGTGGTGGCCAATCCTCCCTATTATATTACGTCGGCATTGATCCGCCACCTCCTGACGGCACGTGTGCGTCCCATCCAGTTGACGCTGATGGTTCAGGCGGAGGTAGCAGAGCGAATCATCGCCAAGCCGGGCGATCTCAGCCTACTCGCCGTCAGCGTGCAATACTTTGGAGAACCAGAACTCTTTCGCCGCGTCCCCGCCAGCGCGTTCTACCCCAGCCCCGAGGTAAACTCGGCTATCCTCAACATCCACGTGTACGAGGACAAAAAAAGATCGAAAGAACAAAGAGAGGCCTTTTTCCGCACCGTGCGGGCTGGATTCGCCCACAGACGCAAACAGATTCACAATAGCCTTACTCACAACTTGCATATACCTCATGAGCGGGTAATACAAGCCCTGAAAGAAGCGGGGATCGATCCCAAAAGACGCCCTCAAAGCCTGGACATCGAGGAATGGGAAGTCCTGGTAGAGTCCTTGCCCCTTCAGGACAATTAGAACTCGTCAGCAGAGAAAAAGGCAACGACCACTACTATAGGCTGCGCTGACGCGATGACGATAAATCCGACACAAATTTGTCTTCGTATACAATCTGCACTATAATTATAGTGTACGATTTGTTATATAAAAGAGGAGTTCTCTACTGGAATGAGCGAACCTGACTCTTCGGATTCATCTGCTTTATGTCATCATAAAGCTGCGAAAGGTCCTGGATCCAAGAGCAATTCTATTTTTTCTCCTTGCTTTTCTATATTCCCCCTTGTCAATCCTTTGACAGTGTCCGTCGAGAGGCGCATTCTTTGCCCACTCTTGTGTACCTTCCTTGAGAAGACAGACCAAGGTCTCAAGAGGAGGGCCTATGGCGCTTAGAGAAAGAAAAACGACGGATAATGGAAACGGCTCAAAGAACGGTCTCACACAGAAACTCGATCTCATCTCCGAGTACCGAGAATTGTCGAATGTCGACGAGATTGCACGTCGCGCCCTTTCCAACAACGCCTTTGACGGTATCCTGACCATCCTTGGCGTCGTCATGGGCGCCTATGTAGCGGGAGTCAAAGATCCAAGCGTCGTGCTCTATACGGGAATATCGACCTGCGTGGCTATAGGCATATCCGGCGCCTGGGGCCGTTACTTTGGCGAATCCGCGGAGCGCAAGAACGAGATGCAGCAACTGGGCCAGGCCATGCTACTAGACCTCAACCAGATGGCGCAGACGAAACAGGCGCGGGCGGCTCGGTTCGCCGTCCTGGTAGTCTCTGCCGTCGACGGTCTGTCCCCTCTGGCCGCCGGGTTGATCACCGTGCTCCCTTTTTTCTTTGCGGATTTATTTCCGAATATCACGTACGTCTATGCCGGATCCCTCATAATGGCCTTCATAAGCCTCTTTGCCCTGGGCACTTTCCTCGCCAATCTGGCCAAAGAAAACCTCATTCGTGGCGGTTTGCGCCTGGTTATGGCCGGCGTTGTGTCCGTACTCTTTAGCTTTCTGCTGAACGGCTCCACATAGGCGACAGACACAGGTTGTGCCCAATAGCGAACTGTATTAAACTTGCCTCGACACGCTGTCCTAATGGGGACACGCGTTACCATCGAACACTAGACAGCTATTGCTCAAGGGATTACAGTGGCAGGTTTACCAAACCTCGCTGAAATGCATCTTTGGATCCTCTGAAAGAAAAGCTTTCAGTGGATAGAGGCTACTATATATCGAGCGGGCTCATAAAGGCTCACAAGAAAACGGGAGACATCATGAATGAAATCCTAAAAGCGCTGCAAGACATGGAATCCCCAACCTGGTTTCGATTGGGAGACTGCAGGTCCACCTTTGAAACGGCTCTGAAAGAGGCAGATGAGGCAAACGCCGCGCGCCGGCTGTGGGGCCGAGAGGGCAGTTTGTGGAGCGAGGATGAATGGACGGCCTCCAACATCGAGGAAAGGCTGGGCTGGCTGGATCTGCCCCAATCCATGCGTATCGAGATCCCTCGCTTGAAAGCCCTGGCCTCAGAGATCCGTGCCGCAGATATCGAGCACGTCATCCTGCTGGGGATGGGCGGCAGCAGCCTTGCTCCAGAAGTGATGAGCCATATTCTTGGAAATGGCACCGATTATCCCCGTCTCACAATCCTGGATAGCACAGATCCCTCGCAGATTCGTCACGCCACGCAGGATATCCCCTTGGCACAAACCGTATTCCTGGTGGCCTCCAAGTCCGGGACGACCGCAGAGACCCGAAACCTGTACATATATTTCAAGCACGCCATGCGCAAAGAGGTGGGCGAGGAGCAATGGAGCAACCATTTCATCGCCATTACTGATCCTGGCACCCCCCTCGAAGAGTTGGCCAGGAGAAACGACTTTCGCACAGTCTACCTGAATCCCACGGATATCGGTGGTCGCTACTCGGCCCTTTCGTTCTACGGGCTCGTCCCTGCAAGTCTTGTCGGCGTCGATCTGGATGAGCTTTTGCGCCAGGCCAAGGAGATGGCCTGGGCATGTCGGGCCGGCGTCTCCGCCGAGAACAGCCCTGGTCTGGTATTGGGCGCCATCATGGGCGGACTGGCGCGACACTCGGAACCCCATGATAAGCTCACCATCATCACCTCTCCTCAACTATCATCCTTTGGCGCCTGGGCAGAGCAGTTGCTTGCCGAAAGCACAGGCAAAGAGGGCACGGGTATCCTTCCCATCGACCAAGAACCTCCGAGGCCAGCCAAGGCATACAGCCATGACAGGCTACTTGTCTATGTGCGCCTGGCCACCGACGACAACGAGGAGAATGATAAGAGGGTAGCAGAACTAACCAAGGAGGGCCACCCCGTCGTCGTTCTACACCTACCCGACATCTACAAACTGGGGGCCGAGTTCTTTCGTTGGGAGTTTGCGACGGCCATAGCGGGGTATCTCTTGGACATCAACCCCTTTAACCAACCGAATGTAGAGGCGGCCAAGACACAGGCGCGTAACGCGCTGGCCCAGTACGAGGAAAGCGGAACGTTGCCAAAAGTCTCCCCCATTCTCGAAGAAGAGGGATTCAGAGTATATGGTCCCGAAACCGAACCCTCCCAGGATGTGACCTCATATCTAGCAGCCCTCTTCGACAGCGCCAAAGCCGAGGACTATATCGCCATACTGGCCTACATCGAACGTAACGAGGAACACTACGATATCCTGCAGAAGATGCGCCATCTCCTTGGACAAGAGACGGGATTGGCAACGACCGTGGGCTTTGGTCCCCGTTATCTGCACAGCACAGGGCAATTGCACAAAGGAGGGAAGAACAACGGCCTCTTTTTACAGATAACGCATACGACAAAGGATGACCTCCCCATCCCTCAAAAAGAGTACACCTTTGACATCCTCAAAAGGGCCCAAGCCCTGGGGGATCTGGAGGCCTTGAGAGAGGCAGATCGCCGCGCCATCCGCGTCCACATCGATCAGCCCCTGATAAAGGGACTGATCGAGTTGACCGACAGGATGCAAAAGGCTTTATAGCCTCAGGTACCCTGGGTCCGAGCGCTCTGCTTTCTGAGCAGCACCACATATCCGATGATCACCATCAACACGGTAATGAGGAGGGCAAAGACGCCATAGTCGCGTCTCTGCTCCTCTTTTTCTGCAGCGGGGACGGGTGTGGCACGGTTCTGAGCCACAGAGGTGGCGATGCGCATCGCCACCCTGTCTGGCGTACCCGCCGGCTCGGATGCCAAATCGCTTACACCTTCCGGCGATTCCTTTGCATTCTGATCCTGTAGCAGAGGGGGACGCGGTGTCCTGGAGGGGATCTCTTTCACATCTTCCTCAGAATGATTCTCGTGAAAGGTGGGGGTGACCGTGAGCGCTTCCGATAAAGGAGCACATAGCGTGGGAAAACTCATATCTGGCGGCTGCCTCTGCCCCTTGCCCCAAATCCACACGTCCATGTCACCATCTTCCACGGCGCGGTTGCTGGCGCCAAGCCCCGAGTAAACCCATCCGCCATCCTCCCAATACCAATAGCGCCACGAGATATCGTCCGCTCTGCAGAAACAGTTCTCAGCGGGATAGTCGCACCCCAGATCCTCGATCTTGCAAACGGCAAAGCCCAAACCTCCACCATAATCCTTGACCACAACCGACAAACCCGCTCGCTCCAGCAGCTCGTAACCCGTCAACTCTCCCTCAAAGGCCACACATTCTGTAAAGATATCCCCTTTATCGAACGCGACGATGAGGCCCGCGCGATTGCTTCCTCCCTGCGCCGTTGCAGAAAAGGGAAAACAGAGTACCGCGCCCCCACACAAAAGGAGGAGGCTTACAAGAAACTTTTCAAATTCTCGCATCCCCACCATCTAAAGCACCAATAATCCCATCTTCCTGCCGACAACCCTCATATACCGTGCCAGCGTGGCGCTATGGTAAATGGGGCAAGGGTTTGCCCAGCAGAGCAGGCACAGCCTGTGCCGTAGCAAGCAGATTCTCCCCTTCGCCGGCTTGCCATTCAAACGCTCCATTCTCCCGCTGGAAACTCAGAAGAGCGTCCATCGCCGAGTTACCATCCACAAGCCACTCTTCACTTGACGCATCCTCTCCTGTGGCGATCAGGGCCTGCAGACAGTAGGCGGTAGAGTTGGCATCCGCGTCGGCCGCTCCGTACGCTGTAGAGTAAACAAAGCCCCCCGTATCACTCTGTTGAGTACCAAGAAAGTCCAACCCGTCCACAATAGAAGGGTCTTCTACTTTCACACCAGCCGCTACCAACGCCTGCAACGCCAAAGCCGTCGTATTCGAATCCGCTTCCGAATCTGGTGCAAACTCCCAGCCTCCGCTGGGTTCTTGAAGATCTATCAGAACCTCCACCATCTCCTGCGTGACGGATGCCTCTGCTGCGGCGAGACCCAGCATTCCCCAGGCCTGTTCTGTGGCGGATCCCCCCAGCCTTCCCACTCCCTCCACGTCGAAACTCGCAATGCGCTGCACGAAATCCTCTCCTCCAAAATCATGTGGGTCGCGATCCGCCGCGGCGAGTCCCACAACTAGCTTGCCCGTACCCGCCGCATCCATAGCATAGCCCTCCCAGTTTGCCGCCAGATACTCGAGAGGAGTAGGGTTGCTCTCGGCTGTCCTCCAACTAGAGACATCCTCACCTACAGCCGCTCCCGCAAGGACGGCATCCAGCGTAATTCCTGCGTCGCCTCCAAAAGAACCTTCGTCCCCCTGTTGCGCAAGGATATACTCCAGTGCGGCATCGACGGCTTCCATCTGTCTCTCAGGTAAAGTGGCTGTCAACGCATCGTCTTTTTGAAAACTACACGCAGATCCAGACAGCACAAAAAGCGCAACGATGAGGAACAATCCAAGCACACGAGATGATATACGATACATACTGCCCTCCTGACAATTGACGGTAACGTGAAAAAGGGGGAATGGAACACGCTACAAACAAATTCTCCGCTTAAAATCTCCTTTCTCCGAGATACGCCCTCTTCAGAGAAAGGGGAGGACAGCAAATAAAAACTCCCACCTGAAAGGTGGGAGAACATATCCAATGCCCATCCCACCACCTCTCCTCGGAGGCGCCGGAATGAAAGACCATGGCAGGCGACCTGACTTCTCTATCCGAGTTACAGTTGCGGGACAGCGCCGGACTCGCACCGGCTTCCCCCATTATGCCTCGGGCACCGTGCCCAAGAGCACCATGATCGATCAAGTATCAACTTTCATGTAAGTATAATCCGCTACCAGTCCATGTCAAAAATCCTTTACTCCGGTCCCTGCAGCAGGCCTGAACCTGCGATAAGGTCAAGCATCTCCATAGTGATGGCGTGCTGACGCGCTGAATGATATCTCTGAGTAAGTTCCTCATTCATACGCTCCAGGTTCTCTTCAGCATTACCCATAGCCCGAAAGCGCGCCGTCTGCTCGCTGGCCATCGACTCCATAAAGATCTGATAGAGCCTACAAAAGACCCACTCCCTCATGGCCCGCTGGAAAAGCTCATCCTCATCCGTCTCGATGATGGGCTGCGGCCACCCCACACCCCCCTCTGGCAGCATGTCCCTCTCGAGGGGCAACCAACGACGGGCAATCGGCTCCTCCGTCATCCCCGATTTGTAAGGGGAATATATCACGTTAACAGTATCGACGAACCCTTCCTCAAGAAACTCCAGAAGCCGATTGCCAATCTCCCGCACCCTCTGAAAAGAGGGAACGGCAGCGATGGATGAGGAATAGGCCGCAAATAACTCATATTCCCGCCCGCGAAAAAAAGTCTCCGCACGTTTTCCAAAAGTGGCAAGCCATACCTCCTCCATCTCCGACTGCCACTCGTTGATCATCTCTTCGGCTCCCGAAAGCACGACCTCGTTGAATGCGCCACACAGCCCTCTTTCCGAAGCGAGCACGAGCACGAGAAGGCGGTGGGGCTCTGGTGGTTGGGTAGAGACATGCGCTTGCTCCAGAGTTCTGGAGGGTATACGGGGAAGCAGAACGGCCAGAACATCCTCCAAGATCTCCACGTAGCGAGAGGACGATCTCATGCGGCCCAGGGCCACGCGCCAGCCCCCGGTGGCAATGGAAAACAAAGAACTCACCATGGGCCTGATGCCCTCGACGTTATCAAGACGTTCCTGAATCCCGCTAAGATCTTCCATGTCAGACAAACGTCTCCTTGAATTCCTGAATCAGCCCCGCGATATCATTCTCCAATTCGTCGTCAAGGCGGTCCGCGCCATCGATGCGATCGATAAGAGTACGATAGTTCTTCTCTGCATAGGCCCAGAGATCCTGCTCGAAATCGGCGATGCGTTCCACCGGCACATCATCCAGATATCCCTCACTGGCAGCATACAGGATGAGAACCTGCTGCGGCACGGAGAGGGGTCCATAGGGATCCTGCTCCAGCACCTCACGAAGCCGACGACCGTGGGTCATCTGACGCTGCGTTGCCTCATCGACCTCTGCACCAAAGCGAGCAAATCTCTCCACCTCCTCATATTGAGCAAGCGTGAGCTTGATCTCACTGCTAATCTCTCGCATGATCTCCCTTTGAGCCTGTCCTCCCACCCGGGACACCGACTGTCCCACATCAATAGCGGGGCGGATATTCTGGTTAAAAAGATCGGAATCCAAATAGATCTGTCCATCGGTGATAGAGATCAAGTTAGTGGGGATGTAAGCGCTGATATTTCCCCTCTGCGTCTCGATGATGGGCAGAGCGGTGATGCTCCCTCCCCCTTCCTCATCGCTCAGGCGGCACGCGCGTTCCAGCAACCGAGCATGCAGGTAGAATATATCGCCAGGATAGGCCTCACGCCCTGGGGGGCGCCTCAGCAAGAGGGACAGTTCGCGATAGGCATCGGCATGTTTGGTAAGATCATCATACACGATAAGCACATCCCTCCCCTGATCGAGGAACTTTTCCGCGATGGTGCAACCAGAATATGGGGCCAGATAGAGCAAAGCGGGGGGATCATCCGGGCTGGCCATGACCACCACGGTATTCTCCATAGCGTTGGTCTCTCGTAAAACGCGCAGGGTGCGCAGCATGATCGCCTTTCGTTGACCGATGCTCACATAGATGCAAAGCACATCCTGATCCCTCTGGTTGATGATGGCATCCAGAGCGATGTTCGCCTTTCCCGTCTGTCGATCTCCCAGGATAAGCTCGCGTTGCCCCCTTCCGATGGGTACGATGGCATCGATGGCTTTTATACCCGTCTGCAACGGCACATCAACAGCCTGCCGCTCCATGATGCCCGCTGCTTCCCGTTCGATGAAGCGAAACTCCCGCGCGTTTACATCCCCTTTGCCATCTAAAGGCCTTCCCAAAGGATCTATTACGCGGCCCAGTAAGCGCTCATCTACAGGAATGGTGATGCGTCGCCCTGTGGAAGAGACGAGGTCACCGCCCTGAATGCCTTCTTCTGGGCCAAGCAGGATACAGTCCACCCATTCCCTCTCCAAATTCATGACCAATCCCAGCACGCCGGTGGAGAACTCTACTAACTCCTCCGTTTGGGCCAACGGCAACCCCCAGACAGAAGCCACGCCATCGCCGATCCTCCGCACCGTCCCCACATCCTTGATGGACAGACCAGCACGCGTGGTCTCCGCCTCGCGTTCCATCGATGTCAGTATCTCATCAAAGGCCTCGGCTGGCCAATGCATGAGTTGTTCGAGCATACCCGTGGGAAGCTCCTCGAGAGTGGGAATCCTCTCGCGCATCATGGAAGTCGAGGGAACCGACAGACCGGCCTCTCTCATCTCTTCCACACTCCGAATGGAAAGCTCAGACCGACTCTCGGCGCTTTCCCGCTCCACAAAATCCGGTACGTTCTCAAAGGCTTTATATGGACGACGCCTCAAAGTACGCCTTCGCGCACGCCCTCGCTTCTCCCGTTCCCCATCGGATGAGCTCGTCTCTTCGTCCTGCCTATCACTCATATTGACCACTCTCTTCCATACGAGAAATCAAATCCTCACGCACCCGCTCTCGGATCTCGCGCAATTGCTGACGGATACTGTTATCGATAACCTTATCACCCAAACGCACCTGGACGCCCGCGATGAGCGAAGGATCCTCCTTCACGTCGAGCTCTACACGTCGGTCTATCAAAGAGGATAGGGTATCTGTCAACGTCTCGGTCTGCTCCGCCGTCAGAGCCAAGGGGGTCACCACAAACGCAGTGGGCACTCTGCCACGTACCATGCGACGATACTCCTCCACATCGGGCTGAGACATCTGATAGATATTCGCTGCAAAGTTGGTCACCAGATCATCATGGGTTCGCCGGGTGGTGACCGAACGCACCACATTACCCGACAGATTGATGATGGTGTCCAACATATCATCATAATGGCGCATCACGACCTCGTTCCTCTGCCGATACAGATCCAGGCGCATCTCCTCTGTCAGTTGGTCGAGACGCTCCCGGGCTTCCTCCATAAGTTCCGTACTCCGCTCCGAGGCTTCTCTTCTTGCGGCACTCACGATCTCCTCGGCCTCTTCCTCCGCTTCCTGAATGCGCTCTTCCCATTCGGCCTGTAGGCGCGACGCTTCCGTTTCCTGCGTCCGGGCTTCTTCAAGAGTCTCAGATATGGTGTTACTGCGCTCGTTCAACTTTTCCCGTAGCGGTTTGAACAAGAACCGGTTTAACAAAACCACAACTACCAGGAAATTGATGACCTGAAATAGTACCGTGGCCAAATCAAGGTCCAGCATTTGCTATCCCCCTAGAGGCCAAATATATTGCTAAAGGGGTTGGCAAAGAGAAAGACGAGGCAGATCAAAAGCACATAAATTGCTGTGGACTCGAGTATGGCCAGCACGATCAACAATATGGCCTGTATACTATCCGCCACGCTGGGCTGGCGCGCCATATTCTCAAAGGCCTTGACGATAGCCCGTCCCTCCATAAGAGCCGCTGTAATCGTGCCCAAAACGATGGTGGTCAATACGCCAACGGTGGTGATAACCGAGAAACGAAATAACTGATCCGGTGCCATCTAGATCACACTCCTTTCCTTTTGAAAATCCCCACATATCAAAAGTCTACACCTAAACACTTCCTCCCGAACCCGTAGAGGTCTCTGTCAGATTCCCTGTGGCCTCCACGATATAAACGAGCGTGAGCACGGTAAAGACCAACGCCTGGAGCACGGAGGTGAGCATGCTCAAAAAAATCATAGGAATGGGGCCCAATACGGGCAGCAGCATGAAAAAGACCGCTACGACGATCTCTCCAGCAATGATATTGCCGAACAATCGCAAGGCTAGAGACAGCGTGCGACTCACCATGCTCAAAAGATTCATGGGCAACATGACGATGGGGCTGGCGAGCCTTTTCAAATGGCCCAATCCTCCTTGCCTCTCGATGCCAAAGTACTGAGTCGCGACCAAGGAGACGAGAGAAAAAGCCACTGTAGTATTGAGACTCCGCGTGGGTGCCTGAAAGCCGGGCACGATGCCCAACAGATTAGCGATGACGATAAAGATAATCATCGTCGTTAGAAACGATACGACGTCGGGAAGGGCACGTCCTCCCATAGCATCTACAAGATTCTCTATGTACTCGACGATATATTCCAACAAAAGTTGCCACTTGGGAGGATCCCAGGCACGATACTTGCCATCGGCTAATATGGCCAACCCACCAAGAATGGTAACCATTATCGAAGTATGAACTACAGTATCCTTTATCGGGATGCCGTAAACGGTAAACAATGTCTTGGGAAATATGTCCTGGATACCCATAACCTCATCTACTCCCTATATATCAAGAGTATCACCAAAACTATGGCACCGCTCGATAGTCCTAACAGAGAAGAGTCTTTGTGCCAAACCCTTTGCTCCTGCGATGACACCAAAACCTATCCATGGAATCGCTCAGGCCCAGATCAACGAGAGCCAGCGCCCCAGCAAGGATCCGAGGATTAACCCCCCAGAGGCGACGAGGCCCTGCCGTGCCACAACAAACAAAAACGGAGCAAGAAGTACCAAACGCAGTAAAAACCCTCTGGCCATACGCCTTCCGGCGACGACAGGATCTCGGCCGGCAACGTGCCCGAGGGCCCGGCGCAACAGGAAAAGGTGAAAACTAGAAAAAGCAATACCAACCAAGATCCAGCAAAGACCTCTCACTACAAGGAGCACTATTACCCTCTCTGCAAATCCTCGATCTCTTCGTCCGACAGGGACTCGTACAAGGCATCCTCGAGATCCGAAGGCGAGGCATCGGAAGCAACACCAGAAGCACCCTCCTCAGCAACTGGAGTCCCCGTCAATACAATACACCGTCCCCTCTCCACGCGCAGGATGCCCTCCCCCACCGCCATCTCCTCGATGGCACCATCGACCTGAAAACGGATCGCTCCCCGTGACAACAAAGCGATCAACGGCGCATGCCCCGGCCAGATGCCTAGCAGACCATCGGTAAGGGGAACCTGCAGCCAATCGACTTCCTCCTCATACACGATCCTTTCGGGAGAGATGATTTGTAAACGGATGTGCTTTGAAGAGCAAGGGGACGTACTCATTGGGACTCGGCCTTTTCTATCGCATCATCGATACCCCCCACCATGTAAAACGCCTGCTCGGGGAGATCATCATGCTGACCATCCAGAATTTCCTCGAATCCCCGTAACGTCTCGTCCAGAGGTACATACTCACCCGGAACCCCCGTGAACCG
>JAWLEV010000001.1:71079-109790 GCA_041685915.1 Anaerolineae bacterium
CTGCTCGGGGAGATCATCATGCTGACCATCCAGAATTTCCTCGAATCCCCGTAACGTCTCGTCCAGAGGTACATACTCACCCGGAACCCCCGTGAACCGCTCGGTGGTAAAAAAGGGTTGCGTCAGAAAACGCTGTAATCGCCGCGCGCGGTGCACGACGAGTCGATCCTCCTCCGAGAGTTCCTCGGTACCAAGTATGGAGATGATATCCTGCAAGTCCTCATATCTGGCCAACGTCTCTTTTACCTCGTTGGCGATGCGTACATGTCGCCCGCCCACATAGCGAGGCTCAAGCATGTTTGAGGACGACTCCAGTGGATCGATGGCAGGATACAGCCCCTGACTGGCAAGGCGCCTGGTCAGCACGGTGATGGCGTCCAGGTGACTAAAAGCCGCCACGACGCCGGGATCCGTTATATCGTCCGCCGGAACGTATACGGCCTGAATGGAGGTGATCGCTCCACGCGTCGTGGTGCTGATGCGCTCCTGAAGCTGCGCCATCTCCGTAGCCAGCGTGGGCTGATAGCCCACAGCGCTGGGAACCCGGCCCAACAAGGCTGACACCTCCGCCCCAGCCTGCACGTAGCGATAAACGTTATCGATGAACAAAAGCACGTCACGTCCCGCATCATCACGAAAATACTGGGCCATGGTCAAAGCCGTCAGGGGAATACGCAGACGCGCGCCGGGTGGCTCGTTCATCTGACCAAACAGGAGGACGGTGTCCGCTAGTGTGCCGCTCTCCCTCATGGTCTCCCAGAGTTCATGCCCCTCGCGGGTACGCTCTCCCACGCCGGCAAAAACGGCTACCCCCTCTTCCGTCCGCGTGCCATGATGGATCAACTCGATGACCAACACGGTCTTGCCCACGCCCGCCCCACCAAACATCCCGATCTTGCTGCCCCTACCAAACGGTGCCAACAGATCGATGGCTTTGATACCGGTCACCAGAGGCTCTTCAGAAAGCTCCTGCTCCCTGAGAGGCGCCGCCTGGCGATGGATAGGCCTGCGCTCCAACTCTTCGACGAAATCGCCACCGCCGAGAGGACGCCCCAGAACGTCGAACAGATGTCCCAGCGTCTCCTCGCCAACGGGCACCTGGATAGGGGCCTCTGTGTCCTGCACCCGCATGCCCCGACTGAGACCTGCCGTCGAACTCATGGCGATACAACGCACCGTCTCAGGATCTATATGTTCCTGAACCTCTAAAACCAGATCTTCCTCATTCGGTCTTTTCACCAACAGGGCGCTATCGATACCCGGTAGATCCCCAACCGCGAACTGGGCATCCACCACCACACCCATAACACGGGCCACACGTCCTATTCGCAAACGAGTGATCCTCCATCAAAAGCAACAAATCCTGCATTTGTGTTCAAACAGACAGCATCGCAAAGCATATGATACCCGATCTGCAGAATAATTGCAAGAATCGATACCTCAGAACTTTGTCTATACGATCTGAAGCGTATATACTATCATCTCGGGGAACGGCTACTCGCTAATATTGGGAAAAAAGTTATGCGCTCTCACAAATCTACAATACTGCTCATCCTCGCCACATGTATCTTTTTACTTGCCATGCCCTGGTCCATCAGGGCACAGCAAGTCGAGTTAAAGATCTACTTTTCACCCCAGTGTGGGCACTGTGAAATAGTACGCGAACAGGTGCTGAGTCCTCTCAAGGAAATGTATGGGGACGAGATATCCCTGACCTTTGTGGATGTTTCCAAAGCAGAGGGCTTACAGGAATTGGAAAACACGGAACAGAGACTGGGGAGACCAAATAACCCCCTGCCCGTTATCGTGGTCGAGGAAAAGATAATCGCCAGCGAAGACGTGTTTGACGTGGAGGATGAACTCACAGCCTTTTTACAGGAGCGCCTGGGGCAGCCTCCCGCTCCCGAGGCGACGTCCCCTACTACCAAAAGCACTCCCACCACCTCCCCCAGTCCACAGATCACGGCAAGCGATCCTTCGAGGTCCACCATCCACGTCGCCTATATCAAAAAGGAGGGGTGTGAAGAATGCTCCCGCGCCCGTCTTGTACTGCAAACCCTGAATGGAGAATTCGAGGGCATGATCGTCACTGCCTTTGACAACGTGCGCGACGCCGAACTCGTTGAGGCCATGGGCGAAGATCTTGGTCTGCCCTCCAACCGCCATCTCATCGCCCCCTCCATCTATGTGGGAAACGATGCTCTTATAGGAGACGAGATAACGAGTGAGAGCGTTCGCCAGCTATTGATGAAATATGAGGAGTCGGGCGCACCCGCCTTTTGGCAGGAACTGGACGTGGCTTCTGGGAGACAGCGCATCCTGGAACGCTTCAGGGCCATGGGCCCTTTGACTGTGGCCGCGGCCGCCCTCGTGGACGGCGTCAATCCCTGTGCCTTTGCTACTATCCTCTTTTTCGTCTCCTATCTGGCCATCAGCCGCCGCCAGAGGAAGGAACTCCTGGCCATCGGTCTCGCCTTCACGGCCGGCGTGTTCGTCACCTACTTTGCCATCGGGCTGGGCGCCATGAGCCTGCTACGCATCGCCAGCACTATGCGGGCAGTGGGCCTGGTACTTTACGGCTTCCTGGCCCTGAGTTGTTTTGTACTGGCGGGATTGAGCGTGCACGACTATTTCCTGGCCCGCCAGGGCAAGCTGCACGAGATGCGCCTTAATCTACCAGACCCCCTGCGCGAGCGCATCAAGGGACGCATCCGCGCCACCAGCGGCGCCTTTATGGGCACCGCCTTCGTGTCGGGTTTGATCGTGTCCCTGCTGGAACTCGCCTGCACAGGGCAGGTCTATCTGCCCACCATCTCTTTCGTCGTGGGCGTCCCCCATATGCGCACTTATGCCATCGCCTACCTGGTACTCTATAATCTCATCTTCATCCTCCCCCTCCTTGCCGTGCTCCTGTTGGCTGTATACGGGGTGAGTGCCAAGCAATTCCAGGACTGGTTTGTGGAAAACGCGGCGCGTAGCAAGTTGATCATGGCCGTCCTCTTTATCCTGTTGGGCTGTCTCCTGCTCCTACAGGTTCTGACCCTGTGACAACAGAGAGGCGGTTCCCGACGCATAAAGACCCCGAGCAAGAGATCTTGCCCGGGGTGTTATGCTTACAAACGAGTTGATCAGCCCAGGCCAAAGAATGCCTTGCCGTTCTCCAGCATAATATGATCGGCGATCTCTTCAGCCGTGCTCTCGCTGATAAAACCGGCGGCGATCTTTTTCTCCAACACGCGGGCGATCCCCCGCTTTGCCTGCAGGGAATAGCCCACGTTGCACCAGGGCAAGCCCGTGTCCGCGCCATAGGCGAATATCTTGTTGAACGGCACCCCATCCAACCACTCCGAGAGCGCCCGCGCGCTCTCGGAGGGATTCATGGCCCAGGCCCAACACATATCGGCCCAGACGTTGGGATAATTCTTGGCGATGGCTCCCAATTCAGAGGCCCAGGGCCAGGAGGCATGAAAGATATCGAAACGCACGGAGCGATAGCGATCAAAGAGGGGAATCAGATGGGAGGCTTTGGTGCCATTCAGTGAACCCCAGTTGCCGGCCAGATAGCCAGTGTGAATCTGCACCGGCAGATCATCGTCACTGGCTCGCTGCAGCAGACAGTGAAGCAAATAGTCCCCTAGGGGACGACCCGCCTGTGCATCGACGGCACCCGTATTCTGCTGGATGCCCTCCCAAAAAGTCTTGCAACTGCGAATCCGCGAGAAGGCGCGCTCCGCCTCATGGTGCGTGGGAGACCCCACACACAGATCGCGTCCATAGGCCATGCCCACCTTAAAGGCCGCCAGTTCACCCGTGGCCGCAAAACGGTCGATGGCCGCATTCAAGGCCTCCACAAGTTGATCCAGGGTATGCGTGGATCTCTCGGTAAAACGCTCCAGGGCCACGATGGGGGCCTCGTCCACCATCTCAAAGAGGGAATCCATACGAAAGGCAAAACGATAGGTAGAGGGAAAAAGATCCTGCTTCCAAGCGTTCTCATTATCCACACGGAAACGCCCATCCTGCAGGGTCCATGCATTCTGGGCCTTTTCGTGTACGAGGAAAGAGTAGATCTCCTGGGCTGACCTGCCCTCTATCAAGGACTGCAGCGCCTCTGTGATGGCCTCGAAATTCGCTAGCGCATACTCCATGCCCAGCAACTCCTGACAGCCAAGGTCCACCGCGCGACCATAGCCTGTGGCCCGGATCTTGGGCCACAGTTCGGCGATCTCCTCCTCTTCTACCTTCTCCTGATCGCGGGGTCGCTCTCCTTTGGCAGTAAAGAGATCGGCCTCGGCATATCCCAACAGGCTTCGAAAGGAATAGTTTTCCCGATTGGCATCAAATTCTTCGAAATCGGCATGATGATCGTGATGACAAAACAGGGCATGATCCATCACATACTCGCGAATAGCGGACATCGCATCGTCTCCTTATAAAGCGACCTTGGATAAACAGTTGCTAGCGGTACGCCTGCGGCACATACGTCGGCAGAACTTGTTTGGCGAACAGGGGGTCAAGGCGGGCAAAGCGCTGCCGCCCGTCTACGAGAGGTACGTCGAGCCAGTCCTTGCCTATCAGGGGCTTGGCATAGGTCACAAAATCGTCGGTTACGTCGGTGCGGCTGGGCGCGATCCAGTCCTCGGGAAAGGCGCGCTCCGAGTTGGCCACTAACTCCAGCGGGACCCTGTCATATTCCACGCCATAGATGGGACCGGGCTTGCGCAGGATGGTGGCCATATATCCCGACTTTCCCTCTGCGGCCAGCAGGGCCGCCTTTTGGCCCACATTATAGGCCTCTTCCACATCCACAGTGGAGGCGGAGGCCATGTCATGGCGCTGGTGTGTACCCGTCACATTAGAGCGTGTACTGCCCCTGGCAGCAAGCCCCATCTCGTTGAGGTAATTAACCACCACCTGTGCCACCGTGGTCTGGCTGGCCGAGAACTCGACATGCCCAAAAGCATCCCTGGACTCGCCCAGTTCCCCCACATCGAACCCCTCACTGATCACCACCAAAGCTCTTCCCCGCTCCTTCAACATGTCGTTCACACTGTCGGCGAGGTCGGGCAGGCCTAGTCCCGATTCGGCTAAAAAGATAAGCAGGGGCATCTTACGCTCCGGGTCGGCCAGACGAGCGGCGGCGGGGATGAAACCGATGCGGCGGCCCATGGCCTGCATCACCAACACCGGATCCGAAGGAGAGGAACCACGATTCTCCTCCTCTGCCCCCTGAACCATGAACGCCCAGTAACGGGCCACGCTGCCATAGCCAGGTGTATGATCGATCAACTCGAATTCGGAATCGCCCACATCATTGTCGATGGTCTTCGGAATGCCCACGGCCACCAGATCCACTCCTCGGTCAGCAGCCAGTGCAGCCACCTTGTGGGCCGTGTCCATGGAATCGTTACCGCCATTGTACAAAAAGTATCCGATATCGTGGGCCCTGAGTACCTCGACGACGCGCTCAAAATCCTCCTCGTTCTCCGCGCGCAGCTTATAGCGGCAGGTGCCGATGGCACCTGCCGCTGGCGTCACCCGCAGTAGGGCGATCTCTTCCTCCTTTTGGGCGGAAAGATCCAGCAATTCCTCCGTCAAGACCCCCTCGATGCCATGATAACCGGCATAGATCTTGTCAAACGTGCACGGTCGCGCCCGGCAGGTCTCTACAACCCCCTGCAGAGAACTGTTGATCACGGGCGAAGGACCACCCGACTGAGCGACCAGGAGATTTTTATTGGCCATCCCTTTACCTCCCCCCTCCATGAAATGCTCGTCTCTAGTATACGACCGGCGAGGCAACTGGCAAGCAAAAGTCAGAACGTATCTCTTCTCATCTTTCCAGCGTCAGAACCGCCAGCAATTCCAGATCATCGGGATGCTCCACCCCCTGGACGTCCCCTTTCTCTCCCATACGCCAATTTCCCCCCTCGCCCAATGCCTCCATAGCCAGGTGGATATTGGCCATACAGATGCCCCCATCATAAAGGGGATATTGTCCCCGCTCGCCACCAAGGTATTTGAGCGTCCCCGTGGTCACAAAGAGCATCAAACGCTCCTCCCGCAAGAGAAACCGCCAGGGCTGCGCATTGACCGCCGAGGGGGCCCAACGCCCCGCCTCGATGAGAGGGGCAATTTCTGACGGAGGCGCAGATGGAGAACCAAAGTCGCCGTCGAAGAATAGCTCCCTCACGGCCATGCGCTTTCGACCCCCTGCCAGCATACGGGCCACGGCATCGACGGTGCCGCCAACGCCCGAGGCGGGCCGACCAAAGAACACGGTCGCGCCGATGCGTGCCCCGGCTGGAAGACCAAAACGTGAACGCAGACCATCCTCCGCTCCCAACGCACCGATATAACAGGTGCCAATATCGAGAGCCGTAACGCGCACCACGATCTGCTCCACGCGACAGCCCAGATCGGTCAACGGATATTCCCCCACCACATAGGGCACCATGACGTGGGGCGGCGTCATGAAACGGCCATAGGCGCTGCGAAGGACCCAACCCTCATCAGCGGGCGTATAGTCATGAATGAGAACACGAAAAGTGTTGTCGGGTATCAGGGGAACGACCTTGGATGCTATCTCCCGCACCTGGTCGAGGATATCCTCCGATAGGGGCTCATCATCATATCGACGTACCGACCTGCGCGCCATGATGGCTTGGTACAGTTCATCGTCCACCGCCATCGCACCTCCCTTCTCTGACGAACAGAACCTCCATACATCGTCGATCACGCCAATTGTAACCGACGATGAACATGAAGGCAAGCGGACCCCGCTTCCCCAGAACCATATCCGGAGGCGGCCTGGAAGCAAGAACCCTTCGGTCCCAGAATCAATACGTGGACCAGGAGAGGATAGAGGGAGAGGCCTGTCCACAGCGCGTGAGGCGCACGGTGGTCGTTATTCCACCAGCCATAGACCGGATATCATACATGCCGCAAAAGTCGTCGCTGGTCGGATCCGGAATGAAAAAGATAATGTCATCTACGATAGTATTGTTCTTACTGATCAGGGCGTGTTCACTTACAAGCGATGCACAGAAATTCGTGTTATTCGCAAGCACCTCTATGGTGCCATTGGGAGCATAGCAGACCCCATCCCTGACAGTAAAGTTGTTACCATCTATGTTCATCGCCGTGCCGCTCGCATCAGAGAAGAATGTGAGCCCATCAATATAGGGAGCCTCAAAGAGAAGGGAATTGCCATGATCGACATATATTGTCCCCGTTGCGACCACCGTGACACCTGTCCAGTTCTGATTATTCGCGGTGATCTCCAGATCTCCCGGGCAGTAATGTAGCCCCGGAGGTAGATCGGCCACATCCTCCACAACCCATGGAGCGGTATGCGTATAGTACTTCGAGGCTGAGGCCGCGGCCTCAGCCTCCACGCCGCCGGGTTGAAAGTCGATGATATCCCAGGATACGGGCCAGTCACCGTCAGTGTCATCGGTCACTACATCACCGTGGAAGACGGTGTTTCCTTTCTCGTCAATGAGTTCAGAGCAACGTACATCACCACAGATCTCCGTGTTGTTCTTCTCTATGCTCAGAGTATCGCTCACCCAGATACTCCAGTTCCACTCGGCAGTAGAGTCGATAAAGACTGCCTCAATAGCAGGGATGATATCATTGATCGACTGCGTCATCGTTATCTCCTGAGCCGTCCCCTGATTGGCAACGAGGTCTTGTCGGAATGCCGGATCTTCCAGTTTCCACATCGCATACTCGATACCGGCGTCGCTCGCATACTCTTTGTGAAGCGTCTTCTCCACAGCCAGTGTCGACCTGTAACTGGTCGCCAGATAGGCAAGAAAGGGGCTTACCAAAAGCACCCCCACGGCGAGTACAACGAGGGCCAGGGGCAACGAGGTGCCCCGCTGCCAGATATTCTCCCTTTGCATTCTGCACCTCCCCTTTCTCGTTCCAATCAAGGCTTTGAAGGTCTTCTGTGGAACACGAGTTCTGCGGCCGTATCCTGATCGTAATCCTCTCCAGGTCGATCCACGGCAGTGGTGATGGTCACCGTAATCTGAGAGGTCTCACTGACGGCCCCCACCGGGCTAAACCCCGCAGGATCGGCGATCCGCCGGGCAATAGTCTGCCCATCGCGTACCAGATTGTACATCTGATCAGACGAGGGCTGCAATGCATAGGTCACCGTTATGGGTACGGGCGTGGCGCCCGCATCGCCAAACGCCCCCTCCTCAAGCCCGTATATCACAAGCTCAAGCGCGTCTGCCTCTATCTCTCCCTCAGCCGCATTCACCACGTCGTGGTTTAGCAGCGAGGCCGCCCTCTGTAACTCGTTGCTCACGCTCAAAGAGTCCCGATACCGCGTCGTAAGATCGTTAAAATAAAAGAGGGTGACCACCAGGGTTCCCGTGATAAGGGCGCCGATGGCCGTGGCCAGGGTGAATTCGATGAGGGTGAAGCCACGTTCATCGCGTGCCACGGCAGCAGGACGATCTCTCATCACCGATCTCCTTTATAATCTACCAGACGGAAAAGCATCTGATTGGCGGGCGTGTAAGACACGGTGACGGTGATACACTGTAGACCATCATCGTGAACGGAGGTTGTAAAGGTCTCCGTACTGGAAATCCAATACCCCACCCCCACGTCCACGTCATAGCGATCCTCGGTCACAGCAGGATAGGACACGGCCGTGGGATCGGGCTGATAGTCGACACCCTTGATCGCTTCCATCTGCCGCCGCGCCAGATTCTCGGCGATAACCCGCTTCCTCACCAGAGCGACCCCCTTGCTGCTGGGAGCAAAGGCGCCCAGCAGCATCATCACCGCCGTTCCCATGATGGCCAGGGCTACCAGTTCGCCCACCAGCGTATTCCCCCGCTCACCTCTACGCATGACAATCTCCCTCTGCAGTAGCAAGCGCTCCCCCTATCAGCCAATATCCCCCATCAATGAATACATGGGCATGATCACCGCGACGGCCACGAAACCCACCAGAACACCGATAAAGATGGTCAGGGCTGGTGTCATGGCCCCAGAGAGAGCATCGACGGCCCTATCCACCTCTTCCTCATAAAAGATGGCCAGTGTGTCCATGTTGGAATCCAAAGCGCCCGTCTCCTCCCCCACCCGTACCATCTGCACCAGCATGGGGGGAAATATATCCCTCTCTCCCATGGGATCCGACAGCCCCTCTCCCTGCAACAACTCAGTATGCACCTCCGACAGTGCCTCCTTGATCACTGTATTGCTCTGAGTGCGGATGACCATCTCCATAATCTCAGGCAGGGCGATCCCGGCCCGCAGCAACGTGGCGATGGAGCGACACATTCGCGCCACGGCGCCCTGTACGATGATCTTGCCCACCAAGGGAACCTTGAGAAAAAGCCGATCGAAAAAGGCCTTTCCCGTCTCCGTCCTGAAAAAGATGGCGCCAGCGGCGACCACGGCAATCAACCCTCCCAGAACGTGGAACTTGTAGACGGCGAAAAAATCCGTTATGGCTATCAGCATGCGCGTCGGTAATGGAAGTTGCGCATCAAAAGTGGAGAACAATTCCATCAAAGGGGGCAGGGCGACGATCACCATAAGCAACACAACCCCCAAAGCCACAACCAGGACAAAAGTGGGATAGGCCATGGCTCCCCGAATCTTGTGCACCAAAGCCTCTTCCTTCTCCAAATAGGTGGCCAACTGGCGGAGTACCATCTCCAGGTTCCCTGCGCGCTCCCCCACAGCGATGAGCCGACCATAGAGCATGGGAAAGGCGTTCTCGTGTTTCAAAATGGCCTGAGACAGAAAGGCCCCCTGTTGCACGTCGACGACCACTTCCGAGAGGATCTGCTCCAGGCGCCTGTTTTCCGTCTGCTCCTGTAGCAGATGCAGTGCGCGCACGATAGGTATGCCCGATTCGATAAGTGTGGCGAACTGCCGTGAAAAGACGATGAGGTCTCGTGTGGCTATCTTACCCCCAAATAGATGCAGTCCCTCCCTTTCGGATGTTTCTTCCAAGGAGACGATGAGGTAATCCTGGTCCCAAAGCAACTCCTCGGCGGCCTCCTCAGTGCTTGCCTGAACCTCACCCTCTGTCTTTTCTCCCTGTGGGGTATAGGCCACGTACCTATAAGCCACAAACCCTCCCCGCTACCCTAGTGCAATGCAAAGATGTTCTTGACCACTTCGCTGGGCGTCGTCACCCCGCGTTTGGCCTTAATCATGCCGTCCTTGATCATGGGTCTCATACCCGCACGGCGAGCGGCATCGATGATCTCGTCCGTGCTCGCATCATTCACCACCAGCCTGCGTATCTCGTCATTCATTATCAAGAGCTCAAAAACGCCAACGCGTCCCCGATAGCCCGTCTGCGCACAGTTGTTGCACCCCTGGCCATATTCGAATGCTTTTTTCGATTCGCCCATCTCCTGTTCATAGACCAGCCGCTCTCTTTCAGGCACTTCTTGGGAAGCATGACACTCGGGACATACCCGACGCACTAGACGCTGAGAAATGATTCCCAACAAAGAAGAAGTCACGAGAAAGGGTTCAACGTCCAAATCGATCAGGCGCAATATGGCGCCCACCGAATCGTTGGCGTGGATGGAGGAGAAGACCAGGTGCCCCGTGAGAGAGGCCTGCACCGCCGTCCGCGCTGTCTCTTCATCGCGTATCTCGCCCACGAGGATGATGTTGGGATCGAGACGCATAGCCGCGCGCAAGCCACTGGCAAAGGTGATGCCCGCCTGGCGATTCACCTGCACCTGGTTGATGCCCTCGAATCGATACTCTACCGGGTCCTCAATGGTGATGATCTTGTTCTCATCCTTGTCCAATTGGTTGATGCTGGCGTACAGGGTGCTCGTCTTTCCCGACCCTGTCGGGCCGGCCAGCAGGACGATACCCCATGGAGCAGTGATGATGCGCCGATATCTGTCTTCCTCATCGGATAGAAAGCCAAGTTCATCCAGCGGACGAACGGACACCGATTTGTCCAGCACGCGAAGCACGGCCATCTCCCCATGGACCGTGTTGATGGTGGCCACACGGACATCGACCTGTTTCCCTTCCACCTCCATGGAGAACTGTCCATCCTGTGGCCGCCGCCGCTCCGCGATGTTGAGATCGGAGAGTATCTTGATGCGCGACAGCATCGCCGCATGGATTCGCCGGGGCAAACTCATCACCTCATGAAGCACGCCATCGATGCGATATCGCACACGCAAAGCGTCCTCCTGAGGCTCCAGATGGATATCTGAGGCCTTGTCCTTGACCGCCTGATGCACCAGCAACTCTACCGTGCGTGCCACTGGCGCCTGCGACACGGCCTCGACAGAAAGGCGCTGACGCAGGTCCGCGTCCTCTTCATCGACAGCCGACGAGATGCGCTGTACCTGACGCTCTATCTCTCCCCTGTTCTGATAGCATCGAGCAAAAGCATTCTCGATGTCGTCAGGGGAGGCTCGCAAGGGCATGATATTCAACGAAGTGCGCACCCGCAAATCCTCGATGGCCTGCAGGTCTGCGGGATCCACCATAGCCACGACAAGCTGCCCCTCCTCGATCCTGAGCGGAAGGGCTTTATATCTACGCGCCATCTGCTCCGGCACCAGTTTTATGGCCGCCGGATCGGGATCGTACTGCTTGAGTTCGATGAGGGGCAACTGCATCTGTTCCTGATATTTCTGCTGGATCATATCCAGTACATCATCCATATCAAAGGGCTTGTACAATACGCCATCCACCCCGGCCCATAGCGCCTCGGAAACCAAATCTTCCACCTGACTGTGACCGGTCATGATCAGCGTTATGGCATCCGGGCTCATGGACTTTATCTGGCGCAACGTTTCCACGCCATTCATGCCCGGCATCATGACGTCAACGAGAAAGAGATCGTAGGCGTTCTCTCGCATCTCTTCCACCGCTGCGCTTCCATCCTGCGCCACCCCCACGGCGAATCCGTGACCCTCTAGGACGTCTGCAAGAGTCTCGTACACTTTGGGATTATCGTCGACAATGAGAACGCGCCTGCTATTTATATCAACAATTTGCTCTGTCATATCTCCCTTGGCATTACCGGCCTATGATTATCCCAACAAGTAACAAGAGCTTAGGACGTACTGAAAAACCTCACCTTTCTCCTTCCCTTTATTATAGAGAAAAACAGAAGAGGTTTCTGTAAATAGCGTGTTAAAAAGATACCCAAAGGCATGGAGTGAGAATAAAGACGACGTAAAGTGTTAAGCAAGACGACGTGATAAAGCACCCACCCCATCCACCTAACCATCCAGATCTCCAAATTGCTCGGACGTATAGCCATATGACCCTCTCGCCATATCCCAATCCTTCCAGAATACAACTACACAGATAGAGGATATCAACCTGATCGTCAACGGCTAGCACTCTTGGGGTCATACCCTACCCTTTCCTCCAAATACGCCTTTCCAGAATGGACGTCCGACTGTACAAGAAGGATCCATGCTTGCACCAAACGAGTCTCCAGTTGAGAGCCGGCACTGTCGCGCAGGCGTGCTACAAAGGGAATCTCGCCTCCCTCCAACCCATCCGGATAGGCCTCGCCAGGCAGCGCTTTCTCCTCTTTATAGGTAGGACCCTGTTCCTCCGTCATACAACCTTTCCGGGGAACAAGGTCCTCAAAGCGTCCTTATCACTGAGGTCGCCAAAGATCAGACTTTCGAGACCAGGCTCGATGACCTGTAAGGCTGGTGTGACAAAGACGCGCTGCTCAAGCGCTGTTTGAGCATCCTCTGTCACATCCACGATTTCCACGTCGAACTCGTCCCTGTCAAGACGCCCGCATAGTCGGTGTAGGTTTTCCCTGGCGATGCGCGAATTGGGTGCATCGCCGGCGACGAAAAGGCGCAGAATATAATCTGCGCTTTGTCTTCCTCGTTTGTTCCTAGCCTTCGCCATCGGCCATCTCCTCCCGTGAGATCTCAATGCCGTGATCGGTAATCTGAAAATCGTGAATGTGAGGGGAATGATCCCGGCCCCGTGCCTTGACGACACCCAGTTTCCTTCTAAAGCTTCCCTCCTCTTCGATATTCCGCAGCATGATCACTGCATCGATGATCGAGGAAAGGTCGATGCCCGTTATCTCTTCCCTGCGGGCGCTGGCGCTGGTTAAGTTCGTCAGCAGGATAGTGATACCCCGTTCCTTACAGTAGTCTACTAGACGAATCAGGTAATCGAAAGCGCCCTTGCGTGATCCCATGCGGCGGCAGGCGGATATGGCGTCGAGCACCAGGTGGTCCGGTTGAAAATCCTCGATAGCGCGAAATGCCTGGATCAGATGCTTCTCGACCCCCTGCGACTCGGGCATGGTGGAAAGGAAGCGCAACAGACCCGCCTCCCGTGTGGGCCGCAGATCCAGACCTGGGCTGAGCATACAGGAGACAAGGGCATCCCAAGATTCCTCAAAATCGAGATAGAGCACGCGTTCATCGTTGGATGTGGCAGCAAGGGCAAAGGAGCAGGCAAAGGTCGTCTTCCCAGTCCCCGCCCCGCCGGAAAGGAGAGTGCAGGAATTGCGCAGGTAGCCGCCCCCCAGGATCTCATCCAACTCCGCGACGCCGCTCGAGACGGGCTCCCCAAAGGCGCGGTGCCCCAGGCTCGCTTCCGTAACGGGGATGATCCATGTGCCCCGGTCGGTGATACAGAAGGGATATTCATTGCGGCCGTAGGCTGATCCCCGATATTTGATCACCCGCAGACGGCGCGTCGTGATTTGATCAAGGACACGCTGACCCAGATGGATGACGCAATCCGCCATATAATCGAGGAAACCATACGGTGAAGAGAAGGGATCCTTTTTCCGCCCTTTGACGGTCATGATTGCCGTCAGTCCAGTGTCGCGAAGCCATTCTCGTAGAGCATAGAGTTCTTTACGCTCCTTGGCCATGTCATCGAGCAGCCGAAGAAAAACATCAGGTGCATCGACGACTATTCGCCTTGCTTGCAAGGCTTCTGCTTTCTGGCGCAGAATGCCAAGAATCCCACGCAAATCAAAGTCGCCTGAGATGACAGCATCTGGTTGAATGCGCGCGCTGATCAGCGCCAGGCTGCCTTGCTTCTCAAGAGCGGAGAGATCCCAGTCCAAGCCGGCAGCATAGTTCCGCAGATCGGCCTCCCTCTCCTCAAAAGTCAACATGATACCCGGGGCTCCGTTCTCCACCCCTCGAACCAGGAATTCTAGACTCAGCATGGTCTTGCCCGTTCCTGGTCCACCACCGAGTAACGTCAGTGCTCCCTTGGGAACGCCGCCATGCAGCACTTGATCCAAACCTCGGATCCCTGTCGATATCTTTGGAACATGATGAGGTAGTTCCATTTGGTTTGTTCCCTCTTCCGAATCTGATGTCATTTGTCAGCCTCCTTGCCTTTTCTAGAATGGCCAGAAAACACTTTTGAAATCTGCATCTCACCCTTTCTTCTGAACTCGTATTCCCAAAAAAGGTATAAGGGAGAGCCACCCCTCCACCAAATGTGCATCCAGTTGAGAGCCGGCACTCTCGCGCAGGCGCGCCACAGCCTGCTCTATGGAAAGTCCCTGACGATATGGTCTGTCGGATACCATAGAGTCATAGGCGTCGACCACGGCGATGACGCGCGCGCCAAGGGGGATCTCCTCCGCCTTTAGCCCCTCTGGATATCCCTGACCGTCAAAACGTTCATGATGATGACGAATGGCGGGCACGACCCGGGAAAAGACGGGCAGCCCCGCCAGCAGTCTACTGCCCATGGCGGGATGCAGCTTCACCTCGTCAAACTCCTCGGTTGTGAGGGCATCCTCTTTGCTCAGCGTCTCCCTATCCACCCCCAGCTTGCCCACATCATGCAGTAATCCCGCGACCGAGAGCATCTCGAGTTCCTCCGGCAAGAGTCCTAACCACTCTCCAAGCATACGAGCATAGCGGGCCACCCGCTTTGCATGGCGCCACGTATTCTGGTCATATATTCCCCAGTCCTCGACCCATCGCTCAATATCGGAGTAAGAAACCTCCTCGAGATCCTGCGTGGCGTCCAAGAGGCGCCGTCGGGTCCGCGCATGTAACATGGCCAGGCCAAGCTGGGAAGCAAAAAACAGCAGCAGTGCGGCATCCTCTATTTCGTATGGCGCCTGCACAGTCTCGCGGGTGACGGTCAGGGCCCCCACGGCCCTCCCTTTTGCAGAAAAAGGCACCGTCAACGTACGCCCCTGTGATCCATCATCATATGTTTGGTCCGTGCCATCTCCCAAGAACCAAGGGGCGGGAGCTTCCACCAGCCGCTCCATCTCGCCCTTTGTCACCTGAAAACCACGCCCTTTGTTGCATCTGCCGTCATGAAACACACTCGCCCCACTCCCAAACTGATCGTCAAAGACGGTGATCTCCATATCTGTCGGCCGAAAGGTACGTCGAATGAGATCCATGATTTCGATCATGGAGTCGGGCAGACTCTTACTCTGCGACAGAATCTCGCGTAGCTCCTGTATAGGTTGAGAGGGCAAGCGCGAGGTACGCCCTCCTCGTTCCCTACTCTCCTCAAAATAGGTGGCGACCTTTTTCTCGAGATCACCCAGGCGACAGGGCTTGGTGACAAAATCGACGGCCCCCAACTTTATCGCCTGCACCGCACTCTGAGCTGTGCCATAGCCCGTCAACACCACAAAGTCCACGTCCGGAGCACGCTCTCGGCTCTCCCGCAGTAACTCGAGTCCGTCCATCTCTGGCATCCTCAGGTCAGTGATGACGAGATCGACCTCCACTTGGCGCAAGCATTCAAGGGCTATACGCGCATTTTCCGCCTCAAAGACGATATACCCCGCCCTCTCCAGAAGAAGACGTATGAAGCGGCGAACCATCTCCTCATCGTCGACAACGAGTATTCTCCTTTTGCTTATGGCGCCCACGTCTTTCCTCGCCACCTCTCTCCCATCTCAAGATCGACTATGACCTCTCTCATAGTATAGGGTAATATGCCCGCCATCTCGTTAAGCGAGCATAAAATCCACATTAATGCCTCATCAAGACCGTAGAAGCAAGCGGTCATAGGGTCCATACATGGGCGGAGACACGGGTCAAGGGCACGCGTTTGTTCCGCTGCTGTTTTCTATACTCAGGGTGGGATGCTCTCAGGAGGAGGGAAAAACTGCGTAGCCGTGCCGGGGAATAGTACGAAGGTATTCAGGATTAGAGGCATCCTCTTCGATCTTGCGCCGTATGTTGAGCACGTGCATGCGTACCAGACTCGGGTTGCCCATGCCAGGGGGATATCCCCATACCGCCTGGAGCAAGTGTTCCACCGATTGGGGCTTTTCCGCATGGGCCAGGAGATAATAAAAGAGATCGAATTCCACGGGCGTCAACTCAAATTCCTGGTCCCTAATGTAAACCCCTTGTGTGTTAGGATCTGCGCTGATACAGCCTTTGACAAGGAATCCCAAAGGGGCATTTTCTGAACTGTCGCCCAACAAGGCCTCGATGCGCAATTCCAGCTCCCGCATGTCAAAGGGTTTGGCCAGATAATCGTCGGCGCCCACCTTTAAGCCGGCCACTTTATCCTCGATCTCCTCTCTGGCCGTCAGAAAAAGGATGGGAATGGACATATATTCTGGCTGCCGACGAATATATCGACAGATCTGGATGCCCTCCACATCTGCCAGGAGAACGTCCAGGATAACGAGATCGACGTGCTGCTCCTGAAGCAGTTTCATGGCCTCGTCACCCTCACTGGCCGTGAGAACCGAATGCCCCTGTCGGGCCAACGCCCTCTTTACGGCTCTCAGCAGCCGAGTATCGTCGTCGACGACCATGATCAGCGCCATACGACCCTCCCGCGTCCATCGCCACCCGTAAAGTCGATTATAGGCTATGCGTCACCCCTGTCAAGGAGTTTTTGCCACCAAGGTCTATCCCCTTGAGAGGCGCTCTCCTGAGCCGTCTCCTCCCGCGATGGCAACTGGGAAGTCGGCGGGACGTCCTCGGGCACGTGAAACCCCGTCGGGGACAATTCCAGTGCGCGTCGGAAGAGTTGTTTCTCCTCGGGCTCCTCTGTGAGACGCAGGGCCCGTGTGAGATGCTGATCGATATCGGCTTCAGTCTTGAGCGCGGCCAGAGCATTCAGAACGACCTGTTTGCGCTCCGCCGGAGCCTCAAGCAGTGCGTCGATGAGAACGTCACAGACACCAACCCCCTCGGACACCAGGGCCTTTACAATGCCCCTTTGATGTTGGGGAGCTATCCACAAAAGAGCCTGGGCCAATTCCTTGCGCGCTCCCAGATCGATCAATAGGGATGCCACGTGCTTTGTGATGTCGGGATCGTTACTGCGCAGCGCCCCCAACAGGCGCGACTTACCCTTCTGTCCTAGATTTCGAATCACACGATAGCTCCGCTCCTGCACCACCGACGATTCGTGAGCCAAGCCCTCCAGGAGCACGCCAAAGGCCGGGAGCCCGATCCGCTCGAAAGAGGCCTCGGCGGCATCGGCTACCCTTTCACTGCGATCGCCGAGAGCCTCGCGCAGGGGCACCATATCGACCAGGTCCGCAACCTCTCCCAGTACCCGGGCTGCCGACAGGCGTAGGGAACGATCACGACTCCTGAGGTCCGCGTACAGGATGGCTGTGCGCTTGAGAAACCGCACATCTCGATAGTACGGCTCCTCTTCCTCGATGGCCGCAAACTGTTTTATAGCCGCTGGCCAATTCCGAGCCTTGTAGGCCTTTACCCCCGCCTCGTAGAGGCGCTCTCGACGCCGGGCGGCCGTCTCCGCTGCGCTGACGCGAGTATCCAAACGATCGACATCCCGATAGTGAGGAGCCAACAGGCGAATCTCGTCGATCGTTTCGCGTGCCTCCTCCCACTGCTCCAGCTTGATCCGCTCACGTAGCCGCACATATAGGGTTGAAAGGCATTTCTCTTGCTCGAGCCGACGCCGCTTCTCCACACGATGCCCTATAAGGACAACCGTGACCAGCACCAGAGCCAGCAGGAAATAGGGCATGACCACCCGAGAAAACGACAGGATAACGGGGCGAACGACGCGTTCCATGCGACCCTGCAGACGAATACGAAAGGCAAGATCGGAAATAGGGATCACCTCCCCTTCCACCAAAAGCGAGGGGGTGACGCGGACGTGGTGAGCACGCAATAAATGTCCGCGCAACTGCGTGTTCGCATGCGCAACGCGCAGATCGTGGGGCAGGGCCTGAGGATACCCGGACACTATATCGAGGTAACCGGGCACGTGTGCCCCCTCTTCATCGACAAAGGCCACAGCGCCATCAGACAGATCAAAAAGAAGACGAAAAGAGCGCACATCCTCCGAGGAACGCGCCCTGGCAAAGACGGTGATAAATGGGGCATCGGGACCTTGATGCGTCTCCTCCAGACGCGTTGGATAAGTTAGTCGGAGTGTGACGCCCGATACACCATAGGGAGCAAGATCCACCGTGGGCCCCGCATGACGAATGGGCGCAAGGATGAGCTGCCCAAACCAGCTCAACGTGACCAGCACGGCAAGGACAAGAAAAACACTCAGGACGATCTCGCGATGATCATATAGAAGGTGTAACAAATGCGTTAAACGTGCTTGGGGAATCTTCATGGATATCAGTAATTACGCTGCTTCAGCCGATATTGAGAACATTCTATATCCCAGTGGAGCCAAAGCCGTCCTTTTCGGCCTCCATCCGTTCGGGAGCCTTCCGACACTGAAAAAAGGCCTCCCGATCGATGGGCAAACTCCACATCTGGGCGATGCGCTGTCCATGACGAATGACGCGAGGCAAAGGACAAAAGACCAAGGCGCATACCTCATTTCCGTTGAACTCGGACTCTACCAGACCATCATGCACAATAAACCCCCGAAGGAAATTCCCGCTGCGTCCCGTGATCCTCACCACAGCACCCACGGGTATGCGCAGGGCCACCCCCGTGGGAATACGAGCGAACCCCCACACCCATCGCCTACCCTTTTTGGGCAAGCGCGCTCTCAGATCCAGGGCGGCCCCCTTGTGTCGCTCGGGAGATTGCGCCCCTTCGCCAACTAGCCAATATTCGACACGCGACTCACCATCATCTGGCATAGACGATATGGCGGTTCCTCTACTCTCCTACCAATGACTCGGCATCCAGCATGATATCCTGATCCGAGGGCATCAGGACGGTCTTTACAGAGGGGGAGAGATTACTTGCCCATTCATACTGTATCAGTGCCGGATTCCCCCTCAATTGCTCGGCGATCATGCTCAGCGCCTCGGCCTCTGCCTGGGCTTCCAGTTTGCGCGATTCGGCGCGTCCCTCAGCGGCGACGACAGCCGCATTCTTCTCGCCCTCCGCCTTGGCCACCTCGATCTCTGCTTCCTTCTGTGCCGCCTGCAACTCATATTCCTTCTGTAAAGCCGCTTGCTCCGCCACCTGCTTCTTCTCAATAGCCGCGTCGAACTCTGGTGAGAATTCGATATTGGCCAGCGAAAATTGGTCGACGATAAGATAGTTTGGCCGGAGGCGATTGGCAAGGCTCTCCAGAATGCTCTCCTTGAGAACCGCTCGCTCTCGCAAGATATTCTCTACACGAAGTTCCGCCGTCGCCGACTTGATGGATTCCTCCAAAGCGGGGGCGATGATGATACTTTCATAGTCCGGCCCCACTTCTCGATACAACTTGCTCACGTCCGCAGGATCGGGATGATAGTTAAGCGCCGCCGTGACGTCCATGACCTGCATATCCGAAGAGGCCGCCTCGGTGGTTATCTCGAGCTTTTTGGTGCGCACATCCATCTGCATAACCCGCCGCACCACCGGCGGCATGATCAGATGGAAACCCTCACCTAATGTACGATCCTCCACCCTCCCCAACATGATGACGACACCGCGATGCCCCGGTTCTACGATCGTATAGCTGGAAAAAACCACCACAGCCGCCAGGATGACGAGGATGACGAATCCCACAATGCGAAACGAAAAACCGCTTCTCTCTTCCACGATAAACCCTTCCGATTACGCACAATCCATAGCAACGATTATAGCACAACGTTGCCAAAAGACGACAATCGCAAACCCTACCGTCCACGAGACCAACAGTACTCAATCACCCCGGCTATATCAGACTGTCACGCAATCCACGCAGGTACGCCACACTCTCAACGGTGCTGGCACAAAAGTCCGCCTCTCCCTCATACTCGCTCAGCAGAGCCCCGTCATAATCCTCCGCCACAAGCAACTCCACAACCCCTGGCAGATCTATATGCCCACGCCCTGCACGACAAAGTACCCACTCGCCATCCACAAACGTGCCATCCTTGATGTGTACATTGACGATCCAGGACGCCAGGATCTCAAAAAAGTCGTGCGCCTCATCCAAAGAGTGTCCTGCCCAGCAAAAGTTGCCTGTATCCAGGGTGACACCCAGTATGGAACTATCCACATCCCGCAGGAGAGCGCGCAGACGGCGACCATCGTTTATCAATCGACCATGGTTTTCTATGCCGATCGCCAGGCCCCAATCCGCCACCCGGGCCGTCACCCGCTTGAATCCCTCAACGAGCCTCGGATAGAGCTCGTCCAGCGAATACCCCTCCCGCAGATCCCCTGCAAAGGCACGCACAACGGGTATCTCCGTCTCCCGGGCCGCCCGACAATACTGCACAAAGCGGGCCACCTCGCGCGCCAATCCCTCATCCGTCGGCTGTGCAAAATCGCAGTATCCTCCAAGACTGGTAACCGTCACTCCCCGCGCCCGGATGCGAGAGCGCAACGCGTCATAGTCCACCGGCTCCTCCCATAGCCCCTGATGTACGCCAGAACGCCCATTAAGCTCCAGCGCCTCCCCGCCAACCCTCCCTGCCAGGTCCAGCACCTCCTGCAGCGACCCTTCCCGCATCCCCAAAGACACGAACCCCACCTTTATGTCACCCATGGCGCCTCCTCTCGCTATCACTCATAGAACAAAAGATGACTACCGCAGATATTTCAGAAGGCTTCGACGCCATGCCTCCCAAATCCTCCTAACTGTAGCCGAACGTATCCGCCAGATACTTGTGGCTTATAGCACAACTCTCCGCCGCTTCCCTGTCACTCGTATCCTGTTCGTACACGACCCATCGCACGCCGTCGAGCGTCTTCAGGGCCTCCATGATATCCGTCAGGGGCACCACGCCAGTACCCAACTCCACCCAATGGCGATCCCCCTTATAATCCTTGAGATGCACATATCCGATCTGCTCTCGATGATCCAGCAAGAAACGTGCGGGATCCTGTCCCCCGATCTGTACCCACGCCACGTCCACACAGAGATCGGTCGTATCGCGATCCATTTCGGCCAGGATCAGATCCATCCCCCTGGGTCCCTCGTCCGTGGATGCAAATTCGTAGGCGTGATTGTGATAGTGCAAGGCGATGCCATGTCGCGCACATACACGCCCCATCTCATTAAAAGCCTCTATGTCACGACGGTAGCTTTCTGCTTCTACGCACTCCCAGCCACCCAGGCCCGAGATACACAGATCCTGTGTGTCATAGCTCTCCATAAGTCTCAGGGTGTCATCCAGGTCCTGATCCAACCCACCGTGCATCCCTGCCACTGCCAGCCCGTTCGCAGCTAACGCAACCTTTAATCTTTGAGGGGCATCAGCGCAAAGCCCTGTGCCGATCTCGACGGCCCCAAAGCCTGCCTCCCGGACGGCCTTCAGGACGTCCGCGATCCTCTCTTCCACATCAACTTGCTGACTGAAGACAATAAGCTGTGCCCCAAGAGGTGGATACTCTCCCATGTCTCTCCTTCCATACATCAGAACAACGAGCGATCCGACGGCTTTCCCTGCAATCATTTTAGCGCACGCCGCCCAGTATGTCCAACAACATGGCCAGGAAAAACTACAGAAGCACCTTGCATTTGAATACAGGATCATTATGGCTTACCATATGGTTGATCATACAGTACTCTCAAAGCATAAAGGCTGCCGCCATCGATGAGCGAGTCTGTGCGTAGAGTCTATCAGATCACAGTGCTCGTCCTCCTCGCCTTTTTGGCGACGGGTATTCTGGCCAAGGCCAGCCCCGTGGAGGACGGGACAGAACCTGTCCACCTGATCTCCGCCCCCGAACTTGACGCCCGACCACAGGTCGTCACCAGGGCTGACGGTTCCGTGGTCGTCGTCTGGGGGCAAAGCAAACAAGAACCGGATGACGACTCTGTGCTCTATGCGGCCCAATCTCCCCGCTGGCGTCCCACACCCATCACCTCCTTCCCCCCAAGCATCCGTCGCCGGTATGCCATCGCCGTGAAAGCGGAAAAAAAAGTCCATATCACCTACTCCCAGGTCACAACGGATACACAGAAAATATGGCACCACGTACTGGGAGAGGAGGCGCCGAAAGATCCCTGGCAGGTGCCGTACCATGCACAGTCGACGTTCGCGGTGGACGCCGCGGGATGCCTGCACTATGTCTGGATCCAGGACGAGGCGCTCCATTACATGAACAACGTTCAAACCATGACGATGACCACAGGCATCGGTTTCTCAGGGACCATAAGCGATATGGCCCTGGACGTGGATGAGGACGGAACCCCCCACCTGGCATGGAGAAAACGGGGTACGACCGAAGACCCATCCCAGATATATTATACCCCTCTGGTGACGGACACTACTCCCGTGCCCATCGCCCAGGGAACAGGATCTCCCAAACTGGCGGTGGAAGCGTCCGGAACAACACATCTCTGTTGGCGCAATGATGATAGGCTTTGCTACGCCAACAGCCAGGACTGGAGCAAGATAGAGTTGATCGATGACCACCTCACCACTGCAGACACCTATTCCTTGCTCGCCGGACCTGGTCAGGAAGCCCATCTGCTGTGGACTGCCGGGGAGACGTTGTGGTACGCTCACTCTGTAGACTGGAACGCATCAAGACGTCAGATCGCCTCTCCCATGACAACGGGAGAGTTCGAGACCACAGTCGACGATGGCGGATCTCCTCACCTGGCGTGGGCTGCCTCCGAGGACGATACGGGCGAAGATATCTTTTATCAGCGCGCTATCTCCACGCAGCCCAAGATAGCCGTTCGTTATCCACAAGGGGGAGAATTCCTCACCCGCGATACGCGGGTAAAAGCAGAGATCAGCGGGGACACGGAGGAGATCCTCCGTGTGGAATTCTATCTCCAGGTTGACAGCCCCTTTAACGATACCTCATCACAGCACGCGGACTATACACTGCGAGAGCTGGGCACCGATAGAAAAGGCCAGGACGGCTGGACAGTACCTTTGACTATCGCCGATCTAGGGGCGGTCGAAAGGTACCGCATCATGGCGCTGGCGACCGATGTACAGGGCCAAACGATACGTGCAGTGGGTGGCTGGTTCCGTACCCAACCGCCCGAGGACACCTGCACGACGCTGCGACTCCCCACCACAGAGCCGGTACGGGGACAAAGCTATATCGAGGCCCTAACACACTGCCAACGTCCATCATACCGAAGGTTACACCTCTATCTGATTCCCGCATCGGCAGAGACGAGAATTCCCCTTCCCAAAACCTTCCACTATGTGGGCGCTTATGCCTACCCCGGTCAGCGGGCCACCGCCCCACCCCTCCCCTGGAGGCTCCCTTACGATTCATGCCGTTTCCCTGATGGCCGCTACGTCGCCATGGCCATTGCGGAGGACAAGGCGGGACGTCATACATATCTCTGGCCCACAGATCCCTTTGTCATCGACAATGCCATGGCACCGAACCTGGAAATCACCCGGCCCAGGGCGGGCGCCGTGGTAACAGGGAATGAACTGCACGTCTCGGCGACAGCCGACGACGTGGACGGATCTATAGAACGGGTCAACTTTTACCTGGAACAACGCCACCCTTTGCCGACGCAAGATCATGATAAGAACGCATCTCCCCTCGAACAGAGACACCTCCTCTGGCTGGGACAGGGCACGGACGGCACAGACGGCTGGAACCTGCGCGTCCCCATCGATCCCTCCTGGCCGGGGGAACACTGTCGTATATGGGCCACAACCTTCGATGATCGAGGGTTACAGAAAAGCACATATTCCCAACCCTTCAGCCTTTTGGGTAGGCAAGAGCCCCATATACGGATTCTGGATCCCTCGTCGGCCCATCCCCTGCGCGACACGGTGACGATACGGGCATCGATACGCGGCGGGACAGCTCGGGTCCGTGAGCCCCAGGTCTATCTCCAGAACAGGGGTGGCACATTGACCCTGTTGGGCTCGTTGGAGACAAGGGAAAACTATTTCGTCCACGAATGGGACACCCGGGAATTCCCTGATGGCCCGTATCGTCTCCTGGTAACCGCCCAAAGCGAGGAGGGCGGTCCATTTTCTGCCAGCAGTGAGGAGTTTGTGGTGGACAACGGGCCACCACCGTATCACTTTGCAGAGCCCACATCTGAACAAGAGATCTCGGGCACCATACGTGTGGCACTTGAAAGCGCCACCGATCCGGCATCGCTTGACAAGGCGTCCCTTTACTATCGAGACGAGACGGGAGAACTCTACCCCATCGCCGAGGAACACGACATCCAGACGCGCTGGGAAACGACGTGGAATACCCGCACAACCCTCGACGGAACGTATCATCTGGTGGCTTTGCTCACCGACGTGGAGGAAAAAGTCCGCCGCCTGGAACAAAAAGTGACGGTATGCAATACCACGCCGCGTGTTGCATTTGCATCTTTGTCTACAGAGAACGAATGGCAAGGTTCTCAGCTGATACGCTGGCAAACCCATCATCCCTTGGGAACACCCCTTTCAACAAGCCTGGAATACAGCGCAGACGGTGGGAACTCTTGGAGCGAAATCGCCTCTGACATTCAGGCCGAGAACTCGTATCGGTGGAACACCACATCTGTCCATGACAGCAGGCAAGGTCGACTGCGCGTGAGCGTCAGCGACGGGCTGCGTCACAGCCGGGCGACCAGCGAGATCTTTGTTCTGAACAACGCTAACGAGGCGCCCGAGATAACCCTCTTGACCCCCAAACCGGGAACCATAGACAGAGGAGAGACGCAGATCGCCTGGCAGGCGCGGGACCCGGATACGGATCCCCTCACGGTGACCCTCGCCTATCGACGCGGCGAGGACGCCTGGACGTCCATAGCGTCGAATCTCACCAATACCCAAAATTACCTGTGGGACACGAGCCAACTCCCGGCACACGACGACTATATCTTGAGAGTCACGGCCAGGGACTCTCAGGGCGCCACAGCGACGGACGTCGTCGAAGACCTTGATCTGGTGGACAACACAGCCCCCTCTATACGCCTCCTATGGCCCAACACAAAGACACACCTCGAAGACAAAACCACCATTCTCTGGTCTGCTACAGACGCCGACGAGGATTCTCTGATAATCGATATCTATTATAGCGACAACGCCGGTCAGAGCTGGATTCCACTGGCGGAAGGCGTCCCCAATACCGGATTCTACGGGTGGCAGGTGTCCTACCTGCCCTCTGGGGCCCAGTATCGGATAAAAGTCGTGGCACGAGACCGATATTCACAGGCCTCGGACGAGAGCGACGACGTATTTATCATCGGTCGCAATCTACGACCTCGTATAACCCTCCTCTCGCCCACCGCCGCCCAAACAATATCTGGCGTTCAGCCCATCAGGTGGACGGCCTTTGATCCAGAGGGGGCTTCTCTCCAGATATCCGTCACGGCCCGCCACGCAGAGGTCGAGCGCTGGGAATCCCTGGGCACGAGCTCCTTGGACGATGGTCTGCTCCTGTGGGATACGAGGGATCTTTCTGATGGCGAGTACGATCTCCGTGCCGTGGCGACGAATGGTCAGTACTCCGCGTCCGCCAGGCTCACACAGCCCGTCTCTGTCTCCAACGAGGCGTCCCGGGCACCGCACGTGCGCCTTGTCTCCCCGCAAGGAGGTGAGATCTGGAGCGGAATGCGAGAGGTACTTTGGGAGGCCTGGGACGGTGACGGCGAGCCCCTCACAGCGACCCTCTCCACACGCGCCATGGGAGAGGACGACTGGGATCATCTAGGGACGATAGATGGTCGCACTGGCCATTACGTCTGGGACACCCGACAAATGTCTCAAAACGACGAGCATATGCTACGCATCGTGGTGCAAAATCCGACCCGCTCGGCGAGGGACACGACGTCGAGTCCCGTTCACCTGACGAACCGCGACAATTATCCTCCTCATATCCAGATCCTCCCACCCGATGCGACGAATCTTCCCCAGAGCAACATCATAGCGTGGACGGCGAACGATCCTGACGGTGATCCCTTGACCGTGGATCTGAGTATCAAGGACAGGGACGACGGACCGTGGCAGGAATTGGCCACAAGGCTCTACGATGGGGGAGAATATGTCCTGGATTCCCCCTTGCACAATGAAAAGTCTTACCAAATACGCGCCGTTGCCAGCGATGCCATATACTCCAGTGAGGACATATCCCATCCCTTTACCACCTCGGTATCCTCCAACCAGTTGCCCGATCTGACCCTCGATATGCCGACCAACAAGAACGTATGGTCGGGAACGGAAGAGATTCGCTGGCAGGCCACCGACCCCAGCAGCCAGGATCTCATCGTGCAAATCGAACTCAGCCGGGATGGGGGAGAAACATGGGACATCCTGGAAAAAAGACTGGAGGATACGGGCTCTTATATGTGGGATACGACTGCCCACGCCAACGGACCCTGCCGCCTACGTCTGACGGCCGATAATGGGTACCTTGAAACCACAAAGATCAGCCATCCCTTTACCCTGAGCAACCCGGGTAATACACCCCCCGCCGTCTCCCTCCTCTCTCCACGGGGCGGAGAGATCTGGTCGGGCATCCAGGAGATAAGATGGCTTGCCCAGGACAGAGACGGTGATGAATTGGAGATCGACCTGGCCTACAAAATCGGCAGAGATGACACATGGCATACGATAGCCCGAGCCGTTCCGAACACGGGGCATTACGTTTGGGACACGACCAGCGTCCCCAACTGTACCTGCATAGAGATGCGCATCACGGCAAATGATGGCACATCCCTCGATCAGGACAAATCGGACACCCCATTTACAGTGAACAATCCCCATGCCCCCCTGATAAAACTGGTGGCGCCGCAGGGAGGAGAAAAATGGGCGGGGAAACAAAAAATCAGCTGGGTCATGGCCCAGGAAACACGAATGACCCGTGTGACTGTGCAACTATCCACCGATGCCGGGCAGCGATGGGAGACGGTCGCCTCTGATCTACCTCCCACGGGCGCTTATCTCTGGGATACCACGACGTTACCCGATGGAAGCAAAGTATGGGTCCGCGTCATAGCGGACGAATACCCCCAAAAGGCCATAGATACATCCCCAGAGCCAGTGACTGTGCGCAACGCGGCACCGGACCCACCCCTGCCCTTTTACTCAAAGTGAGAGACTCCCTGCATCACACAACCGACTGAATCATGTATTCCAGGATGTCCCTGCAGCGTCATTCTCACGTCGAATTTACTCCACATTTATGATATCTTTATGCAGAAAATGAGGGAGATGTATTATGATAGTAGGGGAATAGTGTCTAAAATCATCGCAGGAAAACAAACAGGGGCATGATGCGCTCGCTACGTCCAAGTCTCAAGACCTTTACCTACAATCGAAACAGCTCATTTGAGGCCATCTTTCCCAAGAGATGGGACGCGGCTTTCTCGCAGAATCTCAAAGAGCTGCAAAGGAGCCAGGTGCACGACGAGGAAAGACTGCCCTCTACACTCTATATCTATATTTTGATGCTGTTGTGGGCCACATCGGCCCTCGTCGGCTGGAGTTTGACCTCTACAAGCTACCATTGGTCGGACCTGTTGCACAGCCTTCCTTTCGCAGCGGCTATATTCCTTTCCGACCTCTATCCCCTTCGAATCCCCACCGGCGAAAACAAAGTGACCCTCTCTTGCGCCTTCAAGACGGCGACGGCCATCGCCTGCGGACCCCAATTGACGGTGCTGATAACGCTGCTGGGAACGGCCATGACCGAAATCGTCACGGGCAGGAAATGGTACAAGGGGATCTTTAACGTCTCAGCCATGGTCCTCACCTCCGTCGCATTGAGCGCAGTGTACTATACCCTCTCCAGTATTCCGAGGGATCCCTTCCATTCGCCACAAAATGGCGTCGCGGTGCTCGCCCTTGTAGTCACCTATTCTGTCATCAGCGTGGGCTTGGTCTCCATTCTCATGTCCCTGCTGAGCGATCTGAATCCCTTCCACTTTTGCAAAAAGAATCTCCGAAACATATTCCTGAACAATCTCACGATCATCCCCGTGGGGGCCCTGATCGCTCACCTGTGGATGTACGCCACCTGGACCGTACTGGCAGTGGGCGTACCCATAGCTGTGGCGGGGAAATCCTTTCAGTTCATCGACGAATTCCGGGCGCAGACCCATCGCACCCTCGTCCGCATGGCCGATGCCATCGATGAGCGCACCCCGCGCACGAGCCATCACGCGAGACGGGTCGCGACCATCTCTCGCGCCATCGGCAGAGAGATGGGCTTGAGCGAGGCGGACCTCGAGCGCCTTACGCTGGCCGCACGCCTGCACGATCTGGGCAAAATCGGCATGAGCGATAACCTAGACCATGAAACTGAACATCTGGACACCGAGGAAATGGAGTCCCTCGTCCGTCATCCCGTTGTTGGCAGCAAACTATTGGGCCGATTTCGTTTCTTCAAGGAAGGACGGGAGATCGTACTGCACCATCACGAACATTACGATGGCTCGGGATACCCGGACGGCTTGGCGGGAAAAGCAATTCCTTTGGGAAGCCGCATTATAGCCCTGGCAGATACCTTTGATAGACTCTGGCACCGACGTGCGAACGCCTCCCCCACCGATCAAACCGCGGCCTTCCAACAGATTCTTGATCGAAGCGGTTCCCAGTTCGACCCCCAGGTCGTGGACGCCTTTGTAAAAGCCATGGAAAGCAAAGCACTTTGTTCCACCCTCGCTGCCCTCCATCCCGTATCAGATCAAGAAAACGCATAGCCCCACCCCTTTGAAGACTCCTTCCCCAACTCCATGCCCTCACCATGCAAAAACGTACGCCCTCTCGACATTTGACGTCCTGACTAGAACTTGTACAATATAAGTTGGTGAATGTGTAGTGGTCGACAGAAACTTTTTGGGCCGCTAGCTCAACAGGCAGAGCAACTGACTCTTAATCAGTGGGTTCCGGGTTCGATTCCTGGGCGGCTCACTCTTGTTTTTGTGGGGGGAAGTGTCGGAACTGGCAGACGAGCGTGACTTAGGATCACGTGGAGCAATCCGTGAGAGTTCAAATCTCTCCTTCCCCATTACCACCTGATCGATAGACGACGGTGGCTCAGTAGGCAGAGCATCTCTTTGCCAAGGAGAAAAAGTTCGAAGCTCGCCCTTTTGCTTATATTCCGTTCGCGCGTCGGCAAGGCGAACCCAGAGCTGGTTCTCGGGACTGGCCCGCGAGCCAGCCTTTTTGTGCGGCTCCAGGGACTCGCCCGACACGCGATGTGTCTTAATTGACGTCCCCAGAGGGAGGATCGACAAATTGAAGGTCACCAAAGAAACCATCGGACCAAGAAAGGTCACCCTGACCATCGAGCCCGACCAAGAAACGATTGAGCAGGGATTGCGCAAGGCAGCACGAGAGATCTCACAGGTTCAGCCCGTGGAGGGTTTTCGCCCCGGAAGGGCTCCCTATACATTGGTGCAGCGTATATACGGACGTGAGACAGTACTAAATGAAGCGCTTCGAGAGATCGCTCCTAGTATCTACGAGCAGGCCGTTGACAAAGCCGACATCGAGCCCCTGGAACCGGGAGAGTTCGAGGTAGAGTCTCAGGATCCCGTGGTGCTCAAGATGGATGTCTCCCTCGTACCCAGGGTCGAGTTGGGGGAGTATACAGAGCTGGAAATCGAGCCCGAACCCCAGGTGGCCATCAGCCAGGAACAGATCCAACAGGAACTGGAACAGGTACAACGTGAACATGCCGAGTACGAGCCGGTTGAGCGCCCTGTACAGCTTGACGATCAGATCGTGGCTTCCGTGGAGGGTATATCGGAGGATGAACTGATCATTGATCAGGAGAGCACTACCCTGGATGTGACCCAAGATCTGATGCCCCCCGGCTTTGCCGAGGCACTTTTGGGCATGGAAGAGGGCGAAACGCGCGAGTTCTCCCTCACCTACCCCGAGGACTTTGAAAACGAGGAACTCGCCGGGCGACACGTCGATTTTACCGTGACGGTGAATACCGTTCGCCAGGTCAATCTTCCCGAACTGGATGACGACTTGGCCAAGATGGCTGGCGATTATGAAACATTGGACGAACTGCGAGAATCCCTCACCGAGAACCTGCGGGAGCGATTGGAGGCGGAGGCACGCGAGCGCGAGGTCGATGCGGCTATGGAAGCCCTCCTAGAGGTCTCAGAAGTAGAATATCCAGAAGCTGCTGTGGATCGTGAGGTGGAGGCCATCCTGCGCAACCAGCGAGCCCGTATCCAGCAAAGCGGCCTCAACTTTGAGGACTATTTGCGTATGACGGGACAATCAGAGCAGGAATTGAGATCCCAGATACGTCCCGACGTTGAGGAGCGGCTTGTCCGTAACCTGCTGCTCCAAGAGTTGATCCGGGCCGAGGATGTGACGTTGGACGAGGAAGAGTTGGAAGAAGAGATAGATAGTATGGCGGAAAACGTCGCCGAGGCCACCGGGCAGGAGCCCAAAGAGGCAAAGGAGCGCCTGCAACAGAATGGCACCCGCTTCTCCATACACAACGACCTGCTCATGGAAAAGGCCTCCGATCTGCTAGTAGACATACTGACGGGCCGTCATACCCAGGAGGAAGAATCTTCGGAGGATACTAAAGAAGAAAAGCCTTCCGAGGAACAACCAGCCTCTGAGGAGTGATTGCCCGATTTGACATATATCAAGCCGATATAGAAATGAGGATGAAAATATATGCTTGAAAGAGACAGAGAGGAAAACATGAACCCCATGGCGCGGATCCCCATGGTCATCGAGACGTCCGGGCGGGGCGAGCGAGCATATGATATATACTCACTCCTCCTGAAGGAACGTATCATCTTTTTGGGAACGCCCATCGACGGTAATGTGGCCAATGTCATTGTGGCTCAGCTGCTATATCTGGACAGAGAAGACCCGGAGCGCGAGATAAACCTTTACATTCATAGTCCGGGCGGCGTCATCTATGCCGGCCTGGCCATATATGATACTATGCAAATCGTGCGCTGCCCCATAGCGACCATCGCTGTCGGTAGCACGGCCAGCATGGGAACCGTTCTCCTGTCCGCCGGCACCCCAGGGCGACGCTATGCTCTGCCCAACTCGACGATCCACATCCATCAACCCCTGGGAGGTGTCCGGGGACAGGCGACTGACGTGGAGATCCAGGCGGACGAGATCTTGCGACTGCGCGATCGCATCAACTCTATCCTGGCTAAGCATACAGGGCAATCCATGGAACGCATCAAACAGGACACGGATCGCGACTTTTACATGGATGCCGAGCATGCCCGTGAGTACGGGATTGTGGACAAGGTTCTGTCGACGCCGGGAGAGAGAGAGGAGGAGGAAGAATAATGCCTGAAACAAGAGCCCATTGCTCCTTCTGCGGGCAACCGGAACATACGGTGCAGCGGCTCATCGCAGGTCCAAACTCTGTCTATATATGTGACGAGTGCGTGAATCTATGCAAGCAGATACTGGATGCAGGCAATTCAGAGGCAGACGACGACCCCTTACAACTCGAGCACGTGCCCTCTCCGCGCGAGATATATGAGGGCTTGAACGAGTACGTCATCGGACAGGAACGGGCCAAAAAGGTCCTCTCCGTAGCCGTCTATAATCACTACAAGCGCATCCTCGCCCGCGAGGAAACGGACGACGTGGAAGTCGAGAAGACGAATATCATCCTTGTCGGTCCCACCGGTTGCGGAAAGACGCTCCTGGCGCAGACGCTGGCCAGGATCCTCGACGTACCCTTTTGCATCGCCGATGCCACTTCTCTGACAGAGGCAGGCTATGTGGGGGAGGACGTGGAAAATATCCTGCTCAGACTGTTGCAGGCAGCCGACTTTGACGTCGCCCGCGCCTCTCACGGCATCGTCTATATCGACGAGATCGACAAAAAAGCCCGCAAGAGTCAGGGCAACCCCTCTATCACGCGGGATGTCTCGGGCGAGGGCGTGCAACAGGCCCTGCTGAAAATCCTGGAAGGGACAGTGGCCAACGTTCCTCCCCAGGGAGGACGCAAACATCCGCATCAGGAATTTATCCAGTTGGACACCACGAACATACTCTTTATCTGCGGGGGCGCCTTTGATGGATTGGAGGACATTGTGCGCAGACGGACCCGCAAGGAGGGCGACCTGGGCTTCAATGCGGCCAGTGAGGGACGATACGCCAAAAAGCGCGACATGGCCGAACTCCTCAGCCGGGTAACCTCTGCCGACCTTCTGTCCTATGGCCTGATCCCCGAGCTCGTGGGGCGCTTGCCGACCATCGTAAACGTTAACCCCTTGACCGAAGAGGATCTGGTGCGTATCCTGATGGAACCCAAGAACGCCTTGGTGCGCCAGTACCAAAAGCTCTTTGCCGTGGATAGCGTGGAACTGGAGTTTACCGAGGAGGCGCTACATATGGTGGCCGAAGAGGCCCTTGAGACCAAGATGGGTGCGCGAGGCCTGCGCACCATCATTGAGGAGACCCTCCTCGACGTCATGTACGAACTGCCTTCTCACCACGAAATAGAAAAGTGGGTGGTCACGGCGGACCATATCCAGAACCGCCACACACACACGCCGGAGGAGCTCACCGCTGCGGCCTAGCCATCGATCACATAAAACGATATAGGCGTGGTTCGAAGGAAGAGGAATAGCAATAGGGAAACCACCCTTTGCTATTCCTTTGCGCTTTTCCTCCCTCCCTTTTGGATTCGGTTCTATCTTGTGTTGGTGCGAAAAATTGCGCTCACTGTATACCGAATATGGGTCTTACCACGCTATCCCGCCCAGATATAGTAGCGATCGGGCCTCAGAAAAGTCACCAACACACTTTGCAACCGAGTCCCCTTTTGACACTCCACCCTTATTAGCATAGAATTTTCATAATCGCAGGATCGACTTTTTTGAGGCATAGAACTCGCTCCCAACTCTTTGCCCATCTGGAGATAGATTGATGTTAAGTAGCTCCGAAATCCGAACGAAATTCTTGGAATTCTTTGAGGAACGTGGCCATACGGTGGTCAAGTCCTCCTCCCTCGTGCCCGCAAACGATCCCACCCTGCTATTCACAAACGCGGGCATGGTGCAGTTCAAGGACATATTCCTGGGCCTGGAAGAGCGTCCCTACTCCAGGGCAACCACGGCACAAAAGTGCATGCGTGTCAGTGGAAAACACAACGACCTCGAGGCGGTGGGTCCCTCTCCAACACACCACACCTTCTTCGAGATGTTGGGCAACTTTAGTTTTGGTGATTATTTCAAAAGACAGGCCATCGCCTACGCTTGGGAGTTCCTCACCCAAGAACTGGGACTGGATCCCCAGCACCTTTATCCTACCGTGTATCGGGACGATGACGAGGCCTTTGATCTCTGGCAAGAGATAGCCCATGTGCCGTCCGAGCGAATCACACGGCTGGGCGAAAAGGAGAACTTTTGGGCCATGGGCGATACGGGTCCCTGCGGCCCGTGCTCCGAGATCATGTACGATCGCGGTCGTGAGACCTGCACCTGTGGCATGGAACCATGTACCCCTGCCAACGAGTGCGAACGCTGGATAGAGATTTGGAACCTGGTCTTTATGCAGTTCGAGACCCGCGACGACGGTACCCGCGTTCCCCTTCCCCACCCCAGTATCGATACGGGAATGGGGTTCGAGCGTATCACGGCCATTCTTCAGGACGTCGATAGCAACTATGATACGGACCTCTTTGTACCCATCATGGATAAAGCGCGTGAACTGCTGGGACACAGCGAACAAACCATGCGCGAGAACATCGTCCCTTACCGCGTGATCGCCGACCACAGCCGCGCCATCACCTTTCTCATCGGCGATGGCGTACTGCCCAATAACGAGGGGCGAGGATATGTCACGCGGCTCATCTTGCGACGCGCCGCCCGCTATGGTCGAATTCTGGGCTTTGAAGGACCCTTTCTCGCCAAAACAGCCCGCATAGTGATCGACATGATGGGAGACCACTATACCGAACTCGAAAGGCGTCGTCGGTTCATCTGCGATGTTATTACCCAGGAGGAGGAACGCTTCCTCAGCACCCTCTCTGTCGGGCTATCCCGTCTGGACGAGTTGGCCATGCAGTTAAAGGAGGACGGGGGGGATATGATTCCCGGGGAAGAGGCCTTTAAACTTTACGATACCTATGGCTTTCCCCTGGAACTGACCCGCGATGCCGCCCAAGAGATGGGATTGACCGTGGATGAGGAGGGTTTTGAATCCGCTATGGCGGAGCAGCGCGAGCGAGCGCGCTCGGCACAGCAGTTCGGTATGGACGCCGAGGGGGAACTGTATCGTCGTCTGGAACTCCCCAGCACCGAGTTCCGGGGATACGAGACCTGCTCGTGCGAGTCCACCATCATGTCCCTAATCAAAGATGGCACCCCCGTAGATATTGCCACCGAGGGGGAAGAGGTGGACGTCGTACTCGACGTCACCCCCTTCTATGCCGAGGCAGGAGGCCAGATGGGTGATGAGGGAAGACTGTGCGGAGAGGGCATCCGCGTGCGCATCAAGGACGCTGTCTCCCCCGTCCCCAACATTATCGTACACCGCGCCGAGATCGTCGAGGGAACCATCGCCGTGGGGGACAAACTCATGGCCACCCTGGATGAGGAGCGCCGCCTCGATATCGCCCGCAACCATACGGCCACTCATCTGCTGCACAGCGCGTTGCGAGATGTGCTGGGAGAGCACGCCACCCAGTCTGGATCCATGGTGGCCCCCAACAGATTGCGCTTCGACTTCTCACACCTTTCCCCACTGACAGAGGAGCAGCGTACCCGTGTGGAGCATATCGTCAACGCCAGGATCCGGGAGAACCTCCCTGTCGAAACAGAGACCATGAGCTACGATCAGGCCGTGAGAGAGGGAGCCATCGCCCTGTTCGGCGAGAAATATGGAGAGCGCGTCCGCGTCGTCAGGATAGGAGACTATAGCACAGAACTTTGTGGTGGTACGCACCTTGATGCCACGGGACAGATAGGCTTCTTCCTCATCGTCAACGAGTCGAGTATCGGATCGGGCCTGCGTCGCATAGAAGCGGTGACGGGGCGAGGCGCCGAGGCGTACGTCCACAATCGGCTGGAACAGTTAAAGAGGATGAGGGATCTCCTTTCGGCAAAGCCGGGAGAAGAAATGGCAAGGCTCCAGGATATGATGGAGCAGATACGCGAGCGGGATCGCACCATCGAGACCCTTAGGCATCAACTAGCGGCCCGCAATGTGGACGCCTTGCTGGACGAGGCCCTTAACGTCGGCGATGCAAGGTTTCTGTCGGCTGAGGTGGACGCCGATAATGTGGATACGCTTCGAGAGATGTGCGACCACTTCCGCCAAAAACTGGGTAGCGCTGTGATCGCCCTGGGAAACATCATAGACGGCACCCCCATGGTCGTGGTGGCCGTCTCCGACGACCTGGTCTCCAAGGGATTGCACGCTGGCAAACTGGCCAATCTGGCAGGTCAACGGATCAGCGGCGGCGGTGGCGGACGACCCACCATGGCCCAGGCGGGAGGCAAAGACGGATCTAAATTGAACGATGCCCTGGAAACGGTACGCGAAAAGGTCTTGGAACAGTTGAAGAACTAGGACCCCACGATTCCCTTCACAACGAGGAACTGGATATGTTCAGGTTTCTACATCGCAAAAGGAATTTGCCAACCCCACCCATAACCGAATACAGTATCGTCGCCTGGGAAAGGGATCACGTGCGAACAGGAGTCATACAGTTGGAGAAAGGAACGGCACAGCTCATGGGCGTCGCTGCCATGAGCGTGCACGGCGTTGATGGAACCAGCTATCCCGATGTGGATCGCTGGTTCGCCGGCTGTGACCAGGCGCTCACACAAGCGGAGGATATGACCCCCTCCACGTGTGGACACAAGATCGTTCCCGATTACGCGATAATGAGTCTCCCCTCCAATGTCACTGGCAATCTGAGTGTGACGATCTCGGAAGAGCGAAAGAGACCAGATAGTGGCATAACCGCAGAGGAGATCGAGGCACTATTGATACGAAGCTACCGAAAGGCTCAGGACATTCTTAGTGCTGACGAGGAGAACGCCAATCTGGCGATCATTCACGGCTCTGTTCCCGCCATCGACCTGGACGGAAGAACCTTGATAGATCCCCTGGGAATTCAGGGCCAAGAAATCACATTGGACACGAGTTTCAGTATAGCTCCAACGGAATGGATACGTGCCCTGGAGATCATTTCCGAACGCCTAAAACTACAGCTGACGTCCCTGGTGCCTCACTATGCGCTCTATGCCGCTGCCCTTCTCGATGCCTCTTCGCTGTTGATACTGCTTGATCACGACTATTCTCTGGTCAGCCTGGTCAAGCGGGGAAAGGTGGTATGGGCTAAGCGCATCGATATAGGAGAGCGCAACATTATTCGCACCACCGGAAAGAGACTAAACCTGACAAAACATCAGACCGATAACTTGATGCGTACATACAGAGCGGCCAAACTCCAGGAAAAGGCCGAATTGCGTTTGGCAGGTGTCTTTTGGCAGGAACTGTGCCGCTGGATGGATACCCTGGCGACTCAAATACAAAAACATCAGGAGAATGGCTCGGTACCCCATCACGTCTACTTTCTGGACATGAGCAGACACATACCAGAGGCCCGATCCTGCCTGGAAACTCCTTTTTGGGAACAGAGCCTCCCCTTTAGCTGTTGTCCGGACATTACGGAAATCAAGGTGAATATGATCAAGGACGTCCTCGATTGTACAGCCCAGGCCAGTGGTGCCCCCTATCTCTTGCTGCGAGCCCTGGCTCAGTATGTGGCGCGTGTTTACACGAACGAGAATAATTTCGACCGCTCCCTGCTCGAGAATATCGATTGGCGCCACGTATCGTAAAGCCTATGACCACTGATCGAGGAGACGCCTTGCACGCAGTCAGAGTTGTTCGCCTGTCCTCCCAGGATACCATAGACACCATACGAGAACTGTTGGGCAAAATGCCTCCAGCGACCCAGGTATGGCTTATCGTCCCTCGCCGCCTGAAATGTGTACGCAAGCTGCTCAATCTGAAAAGGCTCCAGTACACAGCCGAGAAATCGGCTCTCGATCTGCGTCTCGTATCCCGGCATTTCTACACCCGCGCGTTGGCGCGTGAGGCGGGGATTCCCTCGTACTTCTTCCTCCCACCAAGACTGCACGGGCGTGCCCAATCCTCCTCAGATATCCTTCAAATCACGGCAAAAGGGAAAAAGGGCTCTAACAGCGGGGCAAGTGTCGAGAAGACGTTGCCTGCCAGGTTGCGGCGGCGCCCAGGCAACATCGGAATAAGTACGGCTCTCCTCGCCCTCGTGGTGACCATCGCCTTTGCGGCCGTTATACTGGGGACAGCAGCAGCCATGATCCCTCAGGCAGAGATCGTCCTGATCCCCACATCCGAGGCTGTCTCCACCCAGTTTCCCGTCACGGCGAGCACGACACACAAACAGATCGACTATGAAGAATCGATCATACCGGCCCGGGTCGTTCAGGTGATCATCGAGGGGCAGGGCGAGACCCCGTCCAGCGGTTACGAGGACATTTCTGACGAGCACGCTTCCGGCGAGGTTGTCTTTGCCAATCTCACCGGAGAATCCGTCACCGTTCCCAAGGGAACCATGGTTCGTACCTCCTCAGGCGTCAACGTGCGCTTTTACACCGTCGCCGAGATAGAGCTTTCTCCCACACTCTATGCGCACCAGCGCGTGGGCATCATCGCACTGGAACCGGGACCCGGTGGCAATGTCAAGCCACTGACCATAAACGTGGTAGAGGGAGAAATCGCCCAGTCGGTGTCTGTGCTCAATGATACGGCAACCGAGGGCGGAACCCTCAAAAGGGTCCCTATAGTCTCTTCCCAGGACTTTGACCGACTGCGAAACGATCTCCTCGCACGTCTGCAGCGCGAGGCATACGACAAGCTCGTCACAGAGCTTGACGAGGATGAGTTCATCCCTCCCGATTCCGTAGAGGTACAGGTGATGGAACAGCGCTACGACCAGGAGGTGAATCAACGAAGCGATGTATTGTCCATGCGCATGAAAATCGTCGCTCGAGGCATCGCCGTGGATACCGCTTCACTCGATGAGCTGGCTATCCGCCTTTTGGAGACTAAGACAGGCGATGAGGTAAGGGCTATCGAGGATAGCCTCGTGGTAAAGCAAGACGAGCAACTCCAGGTCGAAAAAGACAAAGTACGACTGAACGTATCAGCACACTGTGAAGTGGCTCCCAGGGTCAATTTGGAAAGCACCAAAAAAGCCCTTCGCGGAAAAGAGATACCTGAGGCAGAAACGTGGCTACAGGAAAACCTTTCGTTGCAGGAAGCGCCTCAGATTGACGTGCTTCCGGAATGGTGGAACCGCATCCCGCTGCTTCCCCTCAGAACAGAGATCACCCTCTCGGCAGGATAGGGCAATGCGGTATATGGCGTTGGACGTGGGCGAGGAGCGAATCGGCAT
>JAWLEV010000078.1:0-10511 GCA_041685915.1 Anaerolineae bacterium
CCGTGGGTGGCCCGCAGATGATCGATGAGGGGCTGGATCTCTTTTTCCTCCACGCGCACCAGTTTTCCGCAGCGGGTGCAGCGGATGTGGTGGTGGTGGCCGTGGACGCTCAGTAATTCGTAGCGCACCTGGTCCTGGCAGCGCACCACGCCGACGAGGTGGAATTCCTCCAAGAGTTCCAGGGTGCGGTACACGGTAGAGATATCCACGGCGGCGCTGCGTTCCCGCACCCGCGCATAGATCTCTTCGGCGGTCACGTGGCCCTCCATGTGGTGGAGGACGTCGAGGACCATCTCGCGTTGGGGGGTGAGGCGGAGGCCCTGTTGGTGGAGTTTGCGTAAAAAGAACGCTTCACAGCACATCTTTTCTTCCTTTCCAAGGCTTTGTAGCTTATCTGAAAAAGGGAATAAAAGTATCCCCGTGTAAGTTGTCCAATATGTTACTTGCATTTTATGCTTGTTGCAAATGGACGCAAAAAGCCCCGCCGAGGCGGGGCGCGAGGCGGAGGATGGGGTGGGGCGAGCGGGTCAGACCAATTTCGTGAGGGCGATGAACAGGGCCAGCCCAACGCCGGCCAGGAAGGCCAGGGGGGAATGCTCCCCGCCCTCTTCCCTGGCCTCGGGGAGAAGGTGGGAGGCGGAGACGTAGAGCAGCACGCCGGCGGCGAAGCCGAGCAGCAGGCTCAATTCCAGTTCCCCCAGTCTGTTGACGATGGGGTAGGCTATAAAGGCTCCCAGGGGGGTGGTGAGGGCGGCGATGAGAAAGGCATAGAGGAGGGCGAGGCGCTTTTTGATGCCCCCCGCCGTCAGGACGAGGTAGGTTATGATGCCCTCGGCGAATTCGTGCACGACCATGCCCGTCCCCGTGAGCACGCCGATGAGGATGGAGGAGCGAAAGGTGACGGAATAGATGATGCCGTCGATGAAGGAGTGGATGCCTATTCCCTCGGCCGCTGTGATGCCAAAGGCGAGGCTTTTTTGCTTTGTATAGTGGCCTATCACCCTGTTGGAGAACAGCATGAACAAAAAGCCGACGAGGGCGACGAACCCCGCATAAAAGTTCTTCTCGATGGCCTCGGGCAGGGCCAGGGTCAGGGGCACGGTGACCAGTACCCCGGCCGCAAAGCATATAAAGTAAACCTTGGCCCCTTCGGCCCACCTTCTATGCTTAAAGATGGCCCAGATGCCGAGGGTGTTCACCAGGGCGCTAATGAGGGCGAATCCCGCCATCCAGGTAAAAGTATCGGAGAATCCGAACATGTCTCAACCTCCTTCTCCACGATTATTTGCATTGACAGTCGGGGCAGATGCCGGAGAGTTGCAGCAGGTGCCCGTCGATCTGGTAGTCGGTCTGGGCCTCGATACGTTCCACCAGGGAGTCGATTTCCTCTCCGCCAGCGAATTCTATGGCCCGACCACACCGCTGACAGACCACGGCGTGGTGGTGTCCGGGCGAGGCCAGGAGGTAGGCGTGACAGCCCCCGCGCCGATGGATGAGGCGTGCCAGACGCAATTCCACCAGCAGGTCGAGGGTGCGATAGACGGTGACAAGGCCCAGGGTGCCGTGATGGCCCCTTCCCCGCTCCAGCACCTGCTCGGGGGTGAGGGGCGTCTCCGCCTCCTCTAACACGCGCATGACGGCGCGGCGCGACGTTGTGACCCGGTATCCCGCCTGTGTCAGACGTCGTTTCCAGTTGACCATCATCCTCTCTTATCGAAAATAATTTTCAGTTAGAGTATATGCGAGAGGCCGCTGGTGTCAAACGGCCGGTGGGACGTGAAAGGAGGGGCTGGTGGACGCGAGTCAGGAGGGATTTGGATGGCGTTTGTCCCTGGCGAGGAGTATGGTACAATGACGGTGTTGGCATTGATACTGGAGGAGTTGAATCTTTGCAGGAGAGTGAAACGGCTTCCACTGTAAAAGGCATGTCTCGAGAGGGGCGATCCCTTGCGGACTATGAGGGGCATCCGGTCATCTATGGGATCATGAAATGCATCATCTCCTTTCTGATGCGCCTTTTGTATCGCTACCAGGTGGTCAAGTTGGCCCCCTTTCCTCAGAGTGGCCCCGTCATCATCGTCGTGAATCATCTTCATCTGCTGGACCCCGGCGTCATCGCCCCTGTCGTACCCCGTAAAGTCGTGACCCTTGCCGCCGACAAGTGGCGCAAGAGGCCGTTCAGCCGCTGGTTCCTGCGCGCGGCGGGAGTGATATTCGTCAGGCGCGGGGAGGTCGACCGGAGGGCCCTGCGCGCCTGCCTTCAGGTGCTCCGTAATGGGGGCGTGCTGGCCATCGCCCCCGAGGGGACGCGCAGCGAGAGGGCGGGTCTGCAGCGTGCCAAGGGAGGGGTGGCCTATCTGGCCGCCCGCAGCGGGGCGCAGATTGTGCCCATCGCCCATACGGGAGTGGAAAAACTCGACGAATGGAAGCGTCTGAGGCGGCCCACGTGCCGGGTGGTGATCGGCGAGGCGTTCCACCTGCCAGAGGTGGCGCCGGGGGAGCTGGACAGCGAAAAGTTGCAGGAATTCGCCGACCTGATCATGGTTCGCCTGGGACTGTTGCTGCCGAAAGAGTACCGGGGCGTTTACGGGGAGCAGATCGCCGCCGCGGAGTCTCAGGGGGCGGAGGCATGAGTTCCTATCAGGTGGAGGTGAGGATCAGGCCGGCATTTGTCGATGACGTCTCGGCGCGCTGGCTGCGAGAGATGGTGGAGGGCGTATTGCGGGCGGAGAAGCAGCCCGAGGAGGCGGAGGTGACCCTCCTCGTCACGGGGGACGAGGAGATTCGGGACCTGAATCGGGAGTATCGGGACACGGATCGCGCGACCGATGTGCTGGCCTTTGGGGGCTCTGAGGGGGAGCCATTTGTCACGCCCGAGGGTTTTCCCCTATACTTGGGTGACGTCGTCGTTTCCTATCCCAGGGCGGTGGCCCAGGCTGAGGCCGTAGGGCACGCGGTGAAAGAGGAACTGGCCCTGCTGGTCGTTCATGGCTGCCTGCATCTCCTGGGCTATGATCATGCCGAGGAGGAGGGGCGGCGCGAGATGTGGGAACGGCAGGAGCAGATCAAGGAGACCGTTTTGGCGGATGAGTGATCGTCAAGGGGAGGGGTTGTGTGAGGAGGGGGCAGATGCGCGGTGACGGCCGCGCCTCCGACGCCCTTCGCCCGGTGACCATCACGCCGGATTACCTTCGCTATGCCGAGGGCTCGGCGCTGATACGTTGTGGGCATACAACAGTCCTCTGCGCGGCCAGCGTGAAGGACGAGGTGCCGCCGTGGTTGAGGGGAGAAGGGCGGGGGTGGGTGACGGGGCAGTATGGCATGTTGCCCCGCGCCACGCAGACGCGGCGGTCCCGTCCGACCCACGGCCTTTCGGGGCGTGCCCAGGAGATAAGGCGCCTCATCGGGCGGTCGCTTCGGGCGTCGCTGGATCTGTCGGCGCTGGGAGAACGCCTGATCATCGTCGATTGCGACGTGATCGAGGCGGACGGGGGTACGCGGACGGCGTCGGTCACCGGCGGCTTTGTGGCTTTGGCCCTGGCCTTGCGATGGCTCATGGACGAGGGGCTCGTCGATGAGGAGGTGCTCATCTCGCCGGTGGCGGCGGTGAGCGCGGGGATCGTAGAGGGAGAGGGGTTCCTCGATCTGTGCTACGAGGAGGATGCCCGGGCGGCGGTGGATCTCAACGTGGTGATGAACAGGGAGGGTGCTCTGGTGGAAGTGCAGGGCACGGCGGAGGGTTCGCCCTTTTCCCGGGGACAATTGCAGGGCCTGCTCGACCTGGCCGAACAGGGGATCGCCCGATTATTGGCCATACAGGAAGATGTACTGACATAAATATTCTGGGTTTTGCTTTGACGTGTACGAAGGAGGAATACAGTGCGACCTACACGAGAAGACGCGTGGGAACTGCTCAACGAGTACACCGAACGAGAGAACCTTATCAAACACGCCTTGGCCGTCGAGGCGGCCATGCGCGCTTATGCTATCAAATATGGCGAGGACGAAGAGTTGTGGGGCGTCACGGGGCTCATTCACGATTTCGACTATGAGAAGCATCCCTCTCCCGAGGAGCACCCCATGACGGGGGTCAGGATTCTGGAGGAACGGGGATGGCCGGAGGAGATTATCGAGGCGGTAAAGGGGCATGCTCCCTATCTGGACGTGGAGCGGGAGACGCGCATGGCCAAGGCCCTGTTCGCCGTGGATGAGCTGACGGGGCTCATCGTGGCCTGTGCGTTGGTGCGCCCCACCAAGGATATCCACGACCTGGAGGTAGAGTCGGTGGAAAAGAAATGGGACAGCAAATCCTTTGCCAGCGGCGTGAACCGTGAGGATATCGAGGTGGGTATGGAGGAACTGGGGGTGGATTTCGAGGAGCACGTTGGCCTGGTGATCGATGCCATGACATCCATCGCCGACGAGCTCGGGCTCGCCGGCGAGCAGGACTAGATTCTCTGCCACCGATTGAGAAATCATGGTAGATTTTTTGCAAAGGGGCAGGTGCCCGGCATGTGGCGCATCGCTGGAGCGCGATGCGGTCCTGTGTCCCTCGTGTGGGTACGAACTAAAGATGCGCAAGGGCGCGCAAAAATGCCCGAACTGTGGCGCGCGCGTGCCGGATTTGGACGTCGCATGTCCCATATGCGGCACAGAACGTGAAGTTGAGGAGGGGGGAATTATGGATCGATTGCCTGTTTTTGCGGTGGGATTGCTCCTGATCCTGACCGCGGGCGGCGTCGTCTGGTGGGCCGGCCATGGAGCGGGCGATGCGGCGCGGACGGCCTCCGATCTTTCCGTCTCTTCCTCTACGGTGAACACGCCAATGCCCACGTTACGTCCCACGGACACCCCGACGGTGACAGATTCTTCCCTTATGTCGCTTGAGGTTACCCCGACCGTTGAGGCATCTTCTTCGGTCGTTGTCGCGGAAGAAAACGGGTCCGAGATGGAGGATCCCGTGGTTCAGGAAAGTTGGGAGCGGGCCCTGGGCGGCCCGAGCTGGATGGAGGATCCCTCAACCATGGTGACACCTCTTCCATCTCCGACGCCGACGCCGGTGGTGCATGTAGTGGAGGAGGGGGATAATCTAAGGCGTATTGCGACGCAATACGATCGGACGGTGGAGGCCATCGCGGAGGCCAACGGCATAGACGAGGATTTCTTACTGCAGATCGGACAGGAACTGATCATTCCGCCGCCTCAGGGGGGTAGGGCGCAAGATGAGGTGGAGGAAGCGACGACGCCCGCCACACGTGTGCATACGGTAAAGGCGGGAGACACCCTGGGTTCCATCGCCGTTTTATATGACGTGTCGACGGAGGAGATCGCCGAGGCCAACGGCCTGCGATTGGACACCACCCTCCAGATCGATCAGGAACTGGTCATCCCGCTGTCCGAGGAGAGTGAGGGGGATGATGCTGAGATATCTGAAACGCCAACGCCCAGGGCTACGGAGAAAGCGACGGCGACGCCCACGGAAACCCCGGCCTTGGTTGTGCACACGGTGGAGGCGGGAGATACTCTGGGCTCCATCGCCGTTCTGTATGACGTGGAGACGGAGGCCATCGTCGAGGCCAACGACCTGAGTTCGAACACGCTGCTTCAACTCGATCAGGAGTTGATCATCCCTGGGATTGCTCCCACGCCGACGCCGACGTCTACCTCCACCCCATCGCCTACCCTCAAGACCACCGCTACCCCCTCACCGACGCCCACGCGCGGCGATACGGCGACACCCACCCTTGCCTATCGTCAGCCGCAACTTTTGGCTCCGCCCCACGCCAGCATGGTGGAGGGGAAGGATGAGGATGTGGTGTTGAACTGGACGTCCGTCGGCGTCCTGGCCGATGATGAATGGTATATGTTGCGCCTGTGGCCTGCCGAGGAGGATACGCCCGTCGTCGAGTGGACAAAGGCCACGTCGTGGCGCGTGCCGCCAGAGATGTATCCGGGCAAAGGAGTGCTGAACGCCCTCCATTGGCAGGTGACGGTGGTGGTGCGTCCGCACGAGGAAGCGGAGGGGGAGCCCATCAGCCTGCCCAGCGAGCGCTATACTTTTATCTGGAGATAAGGTGTATCAACCGTGTTTCTGGGGCACGGGTGAGGGCCTGAGATGAGGAGGTATGTCGATGGTGTCCATGACCACGCATGAGCGCGTGTCCAGGATGTACGAGCATCGGGAGGCGGACCGGGTGCCCATGATGGCCGGCCCCTGGGAGTCGACGGTGGTCCGCTGGCGACGGGAGGGCCTGCCCAAGGACGTGAGCGTGAAGGAGTATTTCGGCCTCGATGACATCGGCTATCTGGGGGGCATCGATACCAGCCCCCACTTTCCAGAGGAGATCATCGAGGAGACGGACGATTATATCATCGACCGGGACAGATGGGGGTTGACGAAAAAGAACTTTAAGCCGGTCAGTACGACACCCCTCAGTATGGAACACGCCATCAAGGATGCCGATACGTGGCAGGAGGCCAAGAGACGCATGGTGCCCAGCCGCGATCGCATCGATTGGGATCTGCTGGACGAGCAGTACAGGGCGCTGCGGGACGCGGATGGCTGGGTGGGTGTGGCCCCCTGGTTTGGCTACGATATCGTGAACGCCAGGATGGTGGGGACGGAGACCCTGCTGCTGGCCATGGCGGCGGAGCCCGCATGGGTGGTGGATATGCTCGATCATATGTGTGACCTTGCCCTGGCCCTCCTGGACATGGTCTGGGAGGAGGGGTACGTCTTTGACGAGCTGATGTGGTTCGATGACATGGGCTATAGGAATGGGCTGCTCTTTTCCAAATCCATGTGGCGCGATATGGTCAGGCCGTACCAGATGCGTACCATCGAATGGGCCCATGCCCATGGTGTCAAGGCCCATCTTCACAGTTGCGGCAATATCATGGCTCTGGTGCCAGAGTTGGTGCATATGGGGCTCGATGCGTTGAATCCCATGGAGATCAAGGCGGGGATGGACCCCGTGGGCATCAAGGAGGAATTTGGGGAGGATCTCCTCCTTCGCGGGGGCTTTGACGTGCGAAACTGGAACGTGTACGACGAGGCGGAGGCGGACATCCGCGCCAAGTTGCCCCTCATGATGGAGGACGGCGGCTATATCTTTGCCTCGGATCACAGCATTCCCGACAGCGTACCCTTTGACACCTACAGTCGGATTGTGGAATTGGTCAAAGAGGTGGGCTGTTACGATTGAATCGGCGAGCCTTCTCGTCTTTCCGCCGATTGCTCGCTGTGGTATAGCCCTTTCCTACCTTACATCGATGGCGCCGACGCCCCCATCAATTTCGATCGCTATGCCCTCGTCCTCTTGATACCCTTGCGTCACGTAATACTCGTCACGACGTCGGAAGCGCTGGTCAACATCCACGGAGCCCAGCCCGCCGTCGACGCGAATGCGGGCCTCTGCCTGGGAAGGAATTCGCAGCTGCAGACTGCCCACACCCCCCTCGATTTCTACTTTGTAGGGGGTCTTTTCCGAGAGGACGAGTTCGGCTTGTCCCACGCCTACATTCAGACGGACCTCCTCGAGTATCATGCCATCGAGGTCGAGGGAGGTCTTGTTGACGCCGCCTTCCACTTGAAGAACGAGGAGGGCGCCGGTATTCAATCCCACCTCCCACAGCGCGTTGCTTTGGTTCCCAAAGGGAGTCCAGCCTCCGACCGACGTGCTTTCCAGGTGCACTGTGGCCTGGTCGTCGACTACGTCCACGTCTGAAGTGACCTGCGTCCGTGCGCTATCATAGGCGACCTTTGCCTCAAAGAGCTTTCCCGAATCCTCCAGAGGATACAGCTCCAGTTCTCCCACGCCCACATCAAGATAGATGGTGGCGGCATTCACTCCTCGAGCGGAATAGTCAAAGGTTTGGTGGTCGGGGGTTGTTCTTTCCCCGAGGGAGGCGGGCAAAAAGAGGATGGCCAGTACAATGAGTATTGTGGCCAGGAGCAAAAAGATCACGCTTCCGACCCGGGATCTGCTGAGGATGATATCCAGGCCGATGAGGATGAGGAGCAGGGGCCATAATCGCCACAGGCGAGCCCAAGAGAACTGCCAGATGCCCAACTGTCGAAGGAGCAGGATCACGCCGATCACGATCAACATGAGCGGCCAGAACAGTTCGCGATGCTTTCGCTCTTCCATTATTCTTTTCCTTCCATGCTATTCAGTAGCATCACCGCCCCGATGGCGATGAGCACCAGAGGCCAAAGGTGGCGGATCCACCCCAAAAGCCCAAAGTTGCGCATCAGAATCAGAACACCTAGTGCGATGAAGGCCAGACCAATGAGAAGCGCGCCACCATCTTGTCTGGCAGAGGTGCCTCCCAGGGCTTGCTGAGTGTCTCGTCCCAATGTGCGGATCCGCTCTAGCATTTTGGCGACATTCTGGCTGATTACCTCCTCTTGGTCGTCATATCCGGTCTCCTCTGTGGGTATAAAGATCCATAGAAGGACATATACGACCAGACCAATGCCATTGAGCATGGCTCCAACGACAAAAAGTATGCGCAAGATGAGGGGATCCACGTTCAAGTAGGGTCCCAATCCTCCACATACACCTCCAATGATCTCATCGCTCTCACTGCGGAAAGGTCGTTCCATCTTCCATTCTCCTTCCATCTCACGATGGGAGTATATACGCAAGGCAGGTTCTGTGCCACTTCCCTTTGTATATGCGTTTGACGTTGGCGCGTCGTACATTATCAGCGTCGTCCGAACTCTTTTTCCAGTTGCGCTTGGCTGAGGTGCACCATGGTGGGGCGGCCATGGGGACAGGAATGGGGCAGGTCGCTCTGTTCCAATTGTCGTACGAGGTCGCGCATCTCTCCGACGGACAGGGTCTGGCCGGCGCGAATGGCCGTGTGGCATGAGAGGGTAATGAGCGCCTGATCCTCCCAGGAAAAGCCCTCACTGTCCTCCATGGCCGCGTCCAGCATCTCCCACAGGGCGGCAGATATACTCTCTCCGTGAAGGTTGGCTGGCACACGTTCGACGGAAAAGGTCGTGCCCTCGGAAGGGCGGATCTTGAAGCCATAGGCCTCCAGGATTTCCAGATTATCCTTTAACAGTTCAGCCTGCTGAGGGTTCGCCGTGATAGATTGGGGCTCCAACAGTTCCTGTGAGGCGATCTGGGAGGCCTGCTGTTGGGCCTTGAGGGTCTCGTAGCGGATGCGTTCGTGGGCTGCGTGCTGGTCGATGAGGTACATGCCGCCAGGTCCCTCGGCGATGATATAGGTCTGGGCGACCTGGCCGACTACCCGCAACATGGGCAGGCGGGCCGCTGAGGGGGGACGGCTGAAAGAGGAGATGCGTTCCCCGTCCATATCCGCCGTGCGATGAAGGTCCAGGGCCAGCCGAGACTGGTCCGGCGTGAGAGAATCGCGACCGTGACGCCCCTGCTGGGAGCGCTCTGCGGGCATCTGGACCTTGGGGACCGGATGTTGGGACATCAGCTTGCTTCTCACGGCGCGCTGCACCGTTCTGAACACCTCTCTGGGGTTGCGAAAGCGCACCTCGCGCTTTGTGGGATGGATGTTAACGTCCACCTCTTGCGGCGGCATGCGGATATTGAGCAGCAGGATGGGATAGCGTCGCTCGGGAATGAGGGTGCGGTAGGCCTCGTTCACGGCGTAGGACAGGGATCTATCCTGAATCCAGCGGCGGTTGACAAAGAAGATGATGTCCTGGCCATTGGATCTGTGCAGGGAGGGGGCGCCTATATAGCCCCATACCTGGATGGGCTCCTCGTCCTGGCGACGCTCTATCTCCAACATCCGCTCGGCCGTGTCCAGCCCGTAAAGGGTTACCAGCACGTCGTATTGGTCCCCGGTGCCCGTGGTACGCAGGCTCATGCGCTGGTTATTCTGCAGGGTGAAGCGTTTTTCGGGATAGGCCAGGGCGTAGGAACTGACCAGTCGGGAGATGTGTCCACTCTCGGTGGCCTCGGTGCGCAGAAATTTGAGGCGCGCAGGGGTATTGTAAAAGAGGTTCTCCACCTTTACCAGGGTCCCCGGGGGGCGGGCGACGGACTCGCGGCGGACGAGATCTCCTCCCTCGAAGCGCACTGACGTGCCCACATTCTCCTGTCGCGTGCGTGTGGAGAGGGTCAATTGGGATACGGCAGCGATGCTGGCCAGCGCCTCGCCGCGAAAGCCCAGCGTGCGGATCTGATAGAGGTCATCGGCGGAGCGAATCTTGCTCGTGGCGTGGCGGGCAAAGGCCAACTCTATCTCATCGGTGGGGATACCCTGGCCATCGTCGCTCACCTGCACGAGGCGGCGTCCCCCGTCCATGATCTGAATGCGAATGTCATCGGCGCCCGCGTCGATGGCGTTCTCCACCAGTTCCTTGGCCACCGAGACGGGACGTTCCACGACCTCGCCGGCGGCGATCTTGGCGGCCACGTTGGGGGGCAGCACGCGAATGGGCATATTCGATGACGGTCCTCTCATTTCCAGTGATCTGTTCCCATTTTAGCACAGGAGGAATCGTTTTGCGATTTCCT
>JAWLEV010000078.1:10611-12562 GCA_041685915.1 Anaerolineae bacterium
CGCCTCCCGAAAATGGGCGGCGTGGTCGGTTAGATGGTGCGCGACATCCACGGAGAAGAGCAGATCAAAGCGCTCCGCCGCAAAGTCGAGAGTTTCCGCGTCGCCCAGTCGAAAGGTGACGCATCGGCAGCGCTCACCTGCCGTGGCGAGCATGCCCGCCGAGGGGTCGACGCCCCAGGCCGCGCATCCCGTCGCAGATTGCAGGGCCGCGATATAGTTCCCCATGCCGCAGCCTACCTCCAGGACGCGGGAGCGGCTGCCGATCTCCCCGTCTGTGACAAGCCTAGCAAGAACTCTTGGGTTTGCCTGACGGTGTGCGGCGTATTCGGCTGCCAGGCCATCGTAGTTGATCTCGTGCGGCGTTCCTGCTGGGGCACGTTTCACATTGCCCCCTTACGGCCCGCGATGATGAGGTGGTGCCCGATGAAGGCGGCCTCGGGCGTGCCAAAGCCGCGGGGACGCATCCATTCCGCGACGGCGGGCGGCGCCTCTTGGGCCATGGTCGTCAGGCGGTTAATGGTCTCCTCTGAGCAGTCCTGTCGTCCGGCCCAGGGCAGAAAGACGTGCTCCTTGATGACCTCTTCCACCCCTTCCACCTTTAGATCGGCGCCCTCGAACATGGCCATCCACTCGGAGGCGGCATAAGCGCAATGGTGGCTGGGATCGCGCAGTCGCTCAAAGGTCTCGATGTACTGGGCGGCGGCGTCGTCCTCGGGCAGAAGGTGATCCTGTACCAGGAGCAGACCGCCGGGTTGCAGCACGCGGGCGCTTTCCTCCACGAATCGGGGACAATGGGGAAAGTGGTGCGGGGCGATGCGGCAGGTCACCAGGTCGTAGGTTGCGTCGGCAAAGGGCAGCGCCTCCGCGTCGGCCGCCAGAAAGGTCACGTTGTGCGCTCCCTGCGAGGTGAGGAACTGTCGCGCGGCGGTCAGCATCTGGGGGGTGATGTCCGTGGCCATCACCCGGCCGGCCAGTGGGGTCATCCTGAGAGCGGTGTGTCCCCCGCCCGTGGCTATATCCAGGGCCCTCTCGTGCTCCTGTCCCCCTGCCAGGGCGGCGAGGCGCTCCAGATCGGCGCCCTGGGCGTGGGTCTGGCTGCTCACATAACTCTCGGCGAACTGGCCAAAGCGCTCCCTCGACAGATCGTTTGCGTTCCGGTGCTTCATCTTTACCCTTCCATGCTCCACATCGCTCGAGATTATACGTCTATGCCGTTCCCATGACAAAGTGGGTCTGTGGAACTTTTATGGGTCGTCGCGCGTCTTATATATGAGTTGCAAAATCATCAAAAAGCATGGAGGGAGAAGATGAGAAAGAGAAGCGTTATCGCCGTGTTGATGGCAGGCATCGTGGTCTTGACGGGTTGTATGTCGGCCTCTGGCCAGGAGGGCTATGGCGATGCCCAACCGCTGGTGGAGGAGGCGGTGGTCGATCTGGCAGAGCGGACGGGTGTCGATGCTGAGGAGATCGCAGTACAGTCGGTGGAGGAGACCGAGTTCCCCGACGCCAGTCTGGGGGAGCCAGAACCGGGCAAGATGTATGCCCAGGTTGTCACCCCCGGCTATATCATCCGCCTCTCGGTAGAGGGCGAGACGTACACGTACCACGCCGCTGGCGAGCGGGTGGTGCTGGCATCCGCGCAGGAGAAGGAGGGCTACGGGCAGGCACAGCCCTTAGTGGACGAGGCGATTGCCGATCTAGCGGCGCGTACGGGTGTCGATGCTGAGGGGATAGCGGTACAGTCGGTGGAGGAGACCGAATTCCCCGATGCCAGTCTAGGAGTGCCGGAGACGGGAGAGATGTACGCGCAGGTCGTCACCCCTGGCTATATCATCCGCCTCTCGGTAAAGGGTGAGACCTACACGTATCATGCCGGTGGCGGTCGGGTTGTCCTGGCTTCCCCCCGTAAAGGGGAAGCCAGGGGCGATCTGCAAATCGTGCGGGTGCGCGT
>JAWLEV010000164.1:0-2874 GCA_041685915.1 Anaerolineae bacterium
TCATAGCGGCCGGCTCTGGTCATCGATGTATCTCCTTGCGTAACAATCGGTGCCTCTCTGCGAATCGAATTCGTGAGCGGAGCGTTATTTCACCAGTCCTTCTCTTACCGCCAGTCGTCCAGCCAGCGCACCTTCCCCGTCTACTCTTTTCCCTTCTTGGGGAACCAGGGGATAAAGGCGCTGGTGGATTCCACGTAATCCTTGTATTTGGGTTTGGTCTCTTTCAGGCTTTTCTCCAGCAGGGCCACCCCCGAGACCTTGAGCAGGAGCCCGGTCATGATGATGGGGCTAAAGATGGTCCACAGGCCCCCGCCCGTGGCCGCGGCGATGAAAAAGTAACTCCACCATTGGGTGGCGTCGCCGAAATAGTTGGGATGCCGGGTATAGCGCCACACGCCATAATCCAGCACCTTGCCCTCGTTCTTGGGATTGGCTTTGAAGGCGGCCATCTGCAGGTCGCCCACGGCCTCGAAAAAGAAGCCGATGATCCACAGGGGGATGGCGATGATATCCACCACGGTCAGGCGGGCTGGCGTGGGGCTGATCTGGGCGGCCAGCAGGGGCGCCGAGATGAGGAGCATCAGCACGCCCTGGGTCAGGAACACCTTGATGAAACTGCGCCACCACCAGTCGCCGCCGGCCTCCTCGCGCCATTTACGATAGCGAAAATCCTCTCCCTTGCCCCAGTTGCGGTACAGGATATAGAGACCCAGCCGCAGGCCCCAGATGGTCACCAGGGCGCTGATCAGACGCTTGCGGGGCAGGAACCCGTCCGGGGTGAGGCTAAAATAGATCCAGCAGGTCATGACAAAGCCAGGACCCCAAAAGATGTCCACGATGCTGGCATCCTTTAGGATCAGGCTGACGATCCATAACGCGGTCATCAGGCCCAGGATGGCCAGGGCACCGATGCCGTAAATCTCCAGGAAGGTCATGTTGCTCCTTTCACGATGGGCTATTCCTTTTGCTGGGCCGTGACGCAGGCAAATCCTACGGCATTGGGACCCAGGTGCACGCCAAATACGGGTGTGATATCCATAGAGAGGGCGTCCTCGGGGAGCATGTGCTCTGTTTTCCCCCTCAACTCCTCGGCCCTTTCCAGTGCGTGAGTGTGCACCAGGGCGGCCCTTTGCAGCGGCGTCCAGTCCCCGAGGAGGTCGACGAGGCGCTCCGTGGCGTGGTCGGTGGTGCGTACCTTCTGGACCTTGGGTGTGCCGTCGTACATGGTGAGCAACGGTTTCATCTGCAGCCACTCGCCCACGACGGCCAGGGGACGATTCATGCGTCCGCTGCGCTTCAGGAACTCGAGGGTGTCCAGGGCGGCAAAGACAAAGGTGCGCTGGATCTGCGCCTCCAGCAGGGCCAGGATCTCGTCCATGGATTTCCCCGCGGCGGCCGCCTCGGCCGCCGTCCAGGCCAAAAAGCCCGTGCCCATGCTGAGGGTGCGCGAGTCGAGGACGGTCACGGGCACCGACGCCTCCCGCGCGGCCAGGCGGGCCACGTTGGGCACCGCGCTCAGTTCCTCCGAGATGTGGATGGAGAGGATCTCTGTGGCCCCCTCGTCGGCCAGCCGGTCATAGACCTGGATAAAGCGCTGGGGACCGGGCGCGGCGGTGGTGGGGGCGGGGTCCAGATCGGGCAGGCGCGCATAGAATTCCTCCCGCGAGATATCGACCCCGTCCAGATAACTCTTGCCGTCCATGTTGATGTACAGGGGTACGAGGGCGATGTCGTGGGCCGCCACGATATCCGGGGGTAGATCGCAGGTGCTGTCGGTCACGATGCGGATGGGCACGGGTCCTCCTTTCCTTGCGAATCAGTTAAAAGATTGTTCTCGTCTGACGACGCCGCCCAGGCGTGTAGATCGCTCAGGGCCGTGGAATGCCGCAGATAAACGGCGCCGTGCTCCAGGGCCAGGCGTCGCACGGCCGCGCTCAGGGGCTGTGGGTCCTGGGGCATGGACAGCCCCTCTGCCGGCGCGAACTCGCTCACGTACCCCCACATATGCTGCAGGGCGTTGGTGAGGCCGCCCTGGGGCGGCCGCCTTCTCAGGTACTCGGCCAAAGGGCGGGCCAGGTCCTCCAGCGAGGGGGCGTCCCCGGTGCGAGCAAGCGCTCGTCCAATCCGTTGGTAGCTGGCGACATCCCGCGCCAGCACCGAGTACTTGTGCTGGGCCCACAGTTGCTGGGCATTCTGGGGCAGGGGAATACGCCCGGGCTCCCGGTCGGCGTACTTTTTTTCCAGCATGGCAAACTGTCTTGCGGGAGGATCGACGTAATCCCTGGGCCATGGGAGGTCCCTCTCTACGGCCACGGGGCTCTGATGGTTGTAACCCCGCAGGCCCATCTCCGATACGACCACGCCATGCCGGAGGGCGAGAGCGCTTAGGTGGCCCTTCCAGCGCAGGGTTTCCGGGTGCTGGGCGTAGCCCTTTTTATCGTGGGTGACGATGGAAAGGATGGCGTGGATCTCCCGGTGTTCGCCCAGCAGGCTGCCCCGATTCAGGTAGCCGGGGGACACGTCCCATACGCGCATGCCGTTCCCTACAGTACCAGGATGACGCCAAAGACGATCTCTACCACCAGGCTGATGATGTTGGACTGCACGACGGAATTGTCGATGAACATGGAGGCGGCGCGGACCACGCCCACGGCGAGGTAGGCGATGCCCAGCATTTTGTACGTCTCTGGCGCGCCAAGGATGAGGGGCACGGCCCCCAGGGCGATGAAAAAGCCCCCCAACACGGCGCGGATCTCGGAGACGCCGCGCCCGCCCTCTACGGTGAGCCCGATAAAGCCCTGGGCCGATAGGGGCGATACTAGCGCATAGAGCCCGGTGACGACGGTGCCCACACAGGCGATGATCTGGAGCACG
>JAWLEV010000079.1:0-12466 GCA_041685915.1 Anaerolineae bacterium
GCTTGTTAGACTGGCCATGCGCAGTGCTGAGATGCATTTGAAGACTTCCGAAGTCTGGTGTTGGGATGTGGTTTGGAGAGACTTCGGAAGTCTGCCCGTAGGCCTTACGCGTGCAAAGGGCGCGCTTTTGGGGCGAGCGGGTGGCGTGGAAAGACGAGTTTGAAGACTTCCGAAGTCTGGCGTCGAGATGTGGTTTGCTGGGAGAGACTTCGGAAGTCTACCAGCGGGTTGCTAGACGCTCAAGGCGGTGCCTATGAGACGAAGCGGGCCCGGTGCTGAGGTGGATTTGAAGACTTCCGAAGTCTGGTGTTGAGATGCGGCTGCCGGAAGAGACTTCGGAAGTCTGCCCGCAGGCCTTACACGTCTAGAGGGCGCGCTCTTGGGGCGGGTGGGTGGCGTGGAAAGACGAGTTTGAAGACTTCCGAAGTCTGGTGTTGAGATGCGGCTGCCGGAAGAGACTTGGGAAGTCTGCCCGCAGGCCTTACACGTCTAAAGGAGGCTCTCTCAGGGCGAGCGGATTGAGGGCAAAGGCGGGCTTGAAGACTTCCGAAGTCTGATGTTGAGATGTAAGCTTGCCGGGGGAGACTTCGGAAGTCTGCCGGCGGACCTTATACGCTCAAAGTGCGCCTTTGAGATCGAGTGCGCGCAGTGCTAAGATAGCTTTACAGACTTCCGAAGTCTAGAGGATACAAAGAGGAGAGTCACGATGCCGCGGCGCCACGTCACGTTTCTTCCCGGCGCGTACTATCACGTCTACAATCGAGGCGCTAACCATCAACCGATCTTTTTCGAGCGCGAGAACTACCTGTTCTTTTTGCAGCGCGTGCGCAAGTATCTGTTGGGAGAAAGGACTTCCAATTGCAAAAATTCCAAAGTTTTGGAAACTTTGGAAGTCTGCGACGCGATACCGCCCGTAGATGTCGTCGCTTATTGCCTCATGCCCAACCACTATCATCTTCTCTTGGCATTGCACGATGTGGACCTTTCGCATCGTATGCAGTTGTTGGCCATTTCTTATACCAAGGCCATAAACAATCGTTATGAGCGCACGGGGGCGTTATTTGAAGGGCATTTTCACGCTACGCACATAGAGGACAATGACTATCTCTTGCAGCTATCTCGCTACATCTGTTTGAACCCCGTGCTGGCGGGGCTGGTGGAACAACCGGAAGAATGGGAGTTTTCCAGCTATCGTGATATGGTAGGTTTGCGCAGAGGGACCCTGCCCAGGCCGTCGGCGGTCATGTCACAGTTTGGGACGCGGGAGAAGTACCGAGAGTTCGTGGAGTCATATGCGCCAGCGGACAGGAAGCGGATTTCTCATCTTTTGGAGGAGTAGAGAAGAGACTTTGAAAGTCTGCTGGTGGGGCGCTAGACGCATGAAGGAGTAGTTCTGGGATTAAGGGGGTGCAGTCCTGAGATGGACCTTAAGACTTCCGAAGTCTAGAAGGACATGGTCCTGGCGTGGACCCTGCCGGATGCGAAAGGTGTAGAGAAGGCAACTCCTCGTCATTAACATAACCGACGAAAAAGTGGTCAGTAGAAAGTGAGGAAAAGATGAGCAAGTACGATCCGCTTGGCGAGTTCCTTAGACAGATACCATCCGGTGTTGAAGAGAAGGCCCTGAGCTTCAGGCAATTGGAGATCATACTGGGATTTGAGCTTCCACCGAGTGCGCGTCGACATCGCGCGTGGTGGGCAAACCCCAGCTCGCCTCGCGATCATCCTTACGCTCAGGTGTGGCTGGCGACGGGTTGGAAAGTAGACACGGTAGATCAGCAGCAGGAGTGGGTGCGCTTTCGACGGATGTAAGGACCAGAGGCCCTAGTGCGCCATGACTCGCCCTATGCCGTATGGTAGATCAATGACAAGGCACGGCGTGCGCCGGCAGAGGTTGAGGTGTGAGGAATAACTGGGTGCTGGGAGAGACTTCGGAAGTCTGTTGGTGCGACGTTACATGCTAAAGACAGCGTCTTTGAGACTTGGCCGCCAGAATGTTAAGATGGCTTTGGAGACGTCTGAAGTCTGGGTCTGCGATCTATGTTACCAGAGGAGACTTCGGAAGTCTGCCGGCGGGGCTTTACACGCTAAAGAACGTGTCTTTGAGACCTGGCGGGCGAATGTTAAGATGGCTTTGAAGACTTCCGAAGTCTTATTTACGCAAGGAGTATCTATGCCGCACGACATCATCGACAACCGCGACGAAAAGCTCGTCGATCACATTCGCCGCATCCTTCCTCACGCCGAGGGGGCCAAGTTCGCCGTGGGCTACTTTTTTCTCTCCGGCCTGGAGGCCGTCTCCGACGTGCTGGAGAACGTGGAGGAACTGCGCCTGCTTATCGGTAACACCTCCAATCGGGAGACGATCGAGCAGATCGCCGAGGGCTATCGCCGACTGGAGCAGGTGGAGGACGCCGCCGAGGAGGTGGCCTATCCGAGCCGCGTGCAGATGGAAGAGGGGGCCCAGAGGACGGCTGAGAATATCGGCGAGACGGCGGCCCTGCTGGATCAGACCGCCGAATCGGAGCGCCTCATCAGTACCTTGGTGCGCCTCATTCGAGAGGGGCGTCTCCACGTGCGCATCTATACGCGGGGGCGTCTGCACGCCAAGGCCTATATCTTTGATTACGGCCCCGCCTACGATGCTCAGGGGCATCCCAGGCCCCGCGAGGAAAAGGGCATCGCCATCGCGGGCTCCAGCAACCTGTCCCTGGCCGGCATCAGCAGCAACACGGAACTGAACGTCGTGGTGCATGGCAACGCCAACCACGCCGAACTGACGCACTGGTTTGAGGCGCTGTGGGAGGAGGCTTTACCCTTCGACAAGCAGCTCATGAAGGAGATGGGGGCCTCGTGGGCCCTGGCGGAGGTCACCCCCTACGAGATCTATCTCAAGACCCTGTACGAACTGGTGCGGGGGCGCCTGGAGGAGGCCGACGAGGAGGTGTTCCTGTGGCACCACGATATCATGGAGGCCCTGACCGATTTTCAGGACCGCGCCGTGCGCCGCGCCATCGGCATGGTGCGTGCATACGGCGGGTGTTTCATCGCCGACGTGGTGGGCCTGGGCAAGTCGTACGTGGGGTCGGCCATCCTCAAGCACTTTGCCGAGGTGGAGCGGGCGCGCCCCCTCATCATCTGCCCCGCCTCCCTGACAGATATGTGGGAACGCTACAACGAGATCTATGATCTTAACGCTGGTGTGCTCTCCATGGGCATGTTGGTCGAGGATGAGAAATGGGGTCCCGAGTGGATGCTGCACGACGATCTCTACCGCCACCGCCATCTGGTGCTGGTGGACGAGAGCCACAACTTTCGCCATCCGGATACCCAGCGCTATCGCGTCCTGGAGAGCTACCTGGCCTCCGGCGACAGGCGCTGTGTCTTTCTCACCGCCACCCCGCGCAACAGCTCCGGTTGGGACCTCTACTATCAGATCAAGCTCTTTCATCAGCGCGAGGTCACCGATCTGCCCATCGATCCGCCCCATCTGCGCGCCTTCTTCAATCAGGTGGAGGAAGGCACGCGCCGCCTGCCCGAGCTGCTGTCCCATCTCCTCATCCGTCGCCGGCGGGCCCAGGTGCTGCGCTGGTACGGCTATGACGCCGAGACGGACGAGCGCATCGATCCCGATCGCTTTGGTCCCTATAAACGGGGCGAGCGTCGGGCTTATGTCCTCGTGGGCGACAAGAAGCAGTTCTTTCCCCAGCGCGAACTGACCAACATCGAGTACAGCATCGAGGACACCTACCAGGGGCTCTATGGTCGGATCAGGCGCTACATCAGTGGGGCCGATGGCCAGGCGCGGGTGCGGGGCGACGACTCGCTGACCTATGCGCGTTATGGTCTGGGCAACTATGTGCTGGCGGGCAAGCGGCAGCGCCCGCCCTATCGGGAGTTACAGACGGCGGGGCGGAACCTGCGGGGCTTGATGCGTATCATGCTCTTTAAGCGGTTCGAGTCCAGCGTGCATGCCTTTCGCGAGACGGTTCGGCGCATGCTCATCAGCCAGCGGGGGTTTCTGACGGCCCTGGACAGGGGCATCGTGCCCGCTGGCGAGGAGGCCCAGCGGGTACTCTATGAGAGCGACGAGTTGGAAGAATGGCAGCTCGTGGAGGTCCTGGAGGAGAGCTGCCGCAACTATGAGGCGCGGGATTTCGACGCCCGCCGCCTGCGGGCCGACATAGAGCAGGATATCGCCATTTTGGAACGCCTTTTGGAGATCGTGGACCCCATCACCCCCGGGAAGGATCACAAGCTCCAGACGCTGTTGCGATGGCTGCAAAAACCCGCCCTTTCGCAGGGCAAGCGATTGATCTTTACCCAATATGCGGACACGGCCCAGTATCTGCACGACAACCTCACCTCCCTCTATCCCCATGCCGACGTGATCTACAGCCAGCAAAAGAACAAGGCCGCCACCGTGGCCCGCTTTGCGCCCCAGGCGAACCCCCAGCAGCGAGAGCGCGTGGGCGGTGCAGAGATCGACACCCTCATCGCCACCGACATCCTGGCCGAAGGTCTGAACCTTCAGGATTGCGACAAGGTGGTGAACTATGACCTGCACTGGACGCCCGTGCGCCTCATCCAGCGTCTGGGGCGCATCGACCGCATCGGGTCGGAGCACGATACCATCTATGCCTACAATTTCCTGCCCGAGACGGGGCTGGAGAGGAACCTGGGGCTGCAGGAGCGCCTGGAGCGCCGCATACAAGAGATCCACGAGACCATTGGCGAGGACGCCGCCATCCTCGATCCCAACGAACGCTTGAACGAGGAGGCCATGTACGCCATCTATGCCGAGGGCGAGGTGGGCGAATTCGAGTCCGAGGCGGACGAGGACGATTTTGTGGACCTCAACGAGGCGGAGGAGACGATACGGCATCTGCAGGAGGACGATCCCGAGCTTTTTGCGCGCATCGTCGCCCTCCGCGACGGGGTGCGTTGTGGCCGTCCCACCGATGAGGAATATACATATCTCTTTTGTCGGGCGGGACGCTATCGCCAGCTCTATCTCATGGATAACGAGGGAGAGGTGGTCACGCGAGAGATCCCCCGCATCCTGGCCTGGTTGGAATGCGCCCCCGATACGCCGGCGGCTCCTCTGCCTGCGGGACACAATGAGCGGGTCATGGCTATCAAGCGCCGCTTCGACGCGCAGGTGGAGGACAGGCGGGCCGAGCGTGAGCACACGGTATCCCAGACCCGGGCTCAGCGCTACGTCCGCAAGGAGTTGAACATCCTCTACGACGAAGCCGAGGATGAGGCCTTGCGGCAGCAGATCAGGCTGCTGAGGCGCGTCTTCGGGCAGTCGATCCACCGGCCGGCGGTGCGCACGGAACTCAACCGCCTGCAGAGGGGCGGTGTCCACGGCGTGCCCCTGGTCCGCGACCTGGGGCGCATCTACTCTCAGTACAACCTTTCCCCGGCAGAGCAGAACGCCTCCAGGCGCAGGGACGAGAACGACGAGATCCCGCGCATCGTGTGCAGCGAGGCGGGGGAAGGCTGAATTAACTCTCCGCCTCGTGAAAAGATCTCTGCCGGACGCTTTATACTATGGGACACGCAGGGTTGCGCACGTACATCGGGCCGCTTTTGACTTTTTTCTGCGCCTATGCTATGTTTGTTGCAATATGGGAAGGAGAAAAGGTTGTGACTGTGGCGAGCGTCCCTCATAATCTATACGAGGTTTCGAATGCGCTGTGGGGGGCGGGGGTGTCTCCTTTCGTATCCCTCGTTGGGCAGGTCGTGTGCCCCTTTACCTTTTATTACTTTAGCCGAGCGGAAGGGGGCTGCGCTGCCTAAGAGTGGCTGACACTGGAAGGTAGTTGGATCGAGAGCGGGGAGCGCAGGCTCCCCGCTCTTTTTGTATATCACCGTGTTTTGGGGAGGAAGGGGAGAAATGACCACCAGGGGCGTTCGCGGGGCGATCACCGTCGATTCTGACGAGCACGAGATCATCATCGAGGCCACCAAGGATCTTTTGCAGGAGATGGTCTCGGCGAACGGCATCCGTCCTCAGGATATCGCAGCGGCCTTTTTCACGGTCACGGAGGATCTCACGGCGGCGTTCCCCGCCAAAGCGGCACGGCTTTTGGGGTGGCGCCACGTGCCCCTGCTGGATGCTCGAGAGATTCCCGTGCCCGACAGCCTGCCCCGTTGCATTCGCGTGTTGCTGTTGTGGAATACGGACGTGCCGCAAACGTCGGTGAAACATATCTATCGAGGAAAGGCCAAAAGGCTGCGTCCCGATATCAACGAGCATTTGACAGAGTAGAGAGGAGTATGAGATGATTGTAGTGATGGAGCGTGGCGCCAGCCGAGAGGAGCTGGAAGCTGTCGTAGACAGGGTGCGTGAGTGGGGGCTCCATCCCCATCTTTCCGAGGGGGAAGAGCGCACCATCGTGGGGCTCATCGGCGATGAGCGTCCGGTGAATGAGGACGCCCTTTTGGCCATGGGGGGCGTGGAAAATGTGTTGCCCATTCTCAAGCCCTACAAGTTGGCCAGTCGGGAATTTCATCCTCACGATACCGTGGTGCCCATCAACGATGTTTCCATTGGAGACAAGCCCATCGCCATCATGGCCGGCCCGTGTTCCGTGGAGAGCCGGGAGCAACTCATGGAGGCGGCACAGGCGGTACGGAAGACGGGGACCCACATCCTGCGCGGTGGCGCCTTTAAGCCGCGCACGTCGCCCTACAGTTTCCAGGGGCTGGGGCAAGAGGGGTTGGATCTGTTGCAGGAGGTAAAAGAGCGCTTGGGTATGGCCATCGTCACCGAGGTTATGGCACCGGAACAGCTTGACCTCGTGTGTGAGTGTGCCGATATCCTGCAGGTCGGCGCACGGAACATGCAGAATTTCGCCCTGCTGCGCGCCGTCGGGGAGGCGGACAGGCCCGTGCTCCTCAAGCGGGGCATGATGTGCTCCATGGAGGAGCTTTTGCTGGCTGCAGAGTATATCCTTTCCCATGGTAACTATCGCGTCATGCTCTGCGAGCGGGGTATTCGCACCTTTGAAGAGTATACCCGTTTCACGCTGGATATCAGCGCCGTACCCGTGCTGAAGCAACTCACGCATCTTCCCGTCATCGTGGATCCCAGCCACGCTTCCGGTAACTGGGAGTGGGTGACCTCCCTGTCCATGGCCGCCGTGGCCGCGGGAGCCGATGGGCTGCTGGTGGAGGTTCATCCCCACCCCGAACAGGCCCTTTCCGACGGGGCCCAGTCGCTGCGCCCCGAGCGTTTTGCTGAATTGGTGGAAAAGGTGCGCGATGTGGCCCACGCGGTAGGGCGCGAGTTATAAGGAGTTTACCATATGGACTTTACGGATGCCAGGGTAGCCATCGTCGGTTTGGGACTGATGGGTGGTTCCCTGGCTGCGGCTCTCAGCGCCTCGGACCGCTGCCGGGAGGTGGTGGGGGTGGCGCGACGCCCGAGCACCTGCGCAAGGGCGCTGTCCCTGCGGTTTGTGGATAGGGCGACGACGAATCTGGAGGAGGGGCTGAGCGATGCGGATATCGTGGTCCTGGCCACCCCTGTGCACGACATCCTGTACAAGGTGGAGACGATAGGAGAACTACTGAAACCCGGCTGCCTGCTGATGGATGTGGGCAGCACCAAGGGCGCCATTTGCGAGGCCATGGTGCAGATGCCCCCGCACGTACAACCCGTAGGGGGGCATCCCATGTGCGGCAAGGAGACATCGGGACTCACCATGGCCGAACCCGATCTCTATCAGGACAGTGTCTTTGTGCTCGTGCCCCTGGAGCGTACTGCGCCGGAGGCTCTGGCCCTGGCCAAGGATCTGGTCGGGGATATCGGCGCCAGCCCCCTGATCCTGGATCCGGAGCGTCACGACCACATCGTGGCTGCCATAAGCCATCTTCCGTATCTACTGGCCGTCACCCTGGTGAATGCAGCAGAGGAATTGGCCCACGATGATCCCCTGACATGGAAACTGGCCGCCGGTGGTTTTCGCGACACCAGTCGTGTGGCGGCGAGCGGTCTGACGATGATGTTGGATATCCTGCGCACCAATCGCGGGCCTGTTCTGAAGGCACTGGACAAGGCCCAGGAGCAACTGGCGTTCTTTTCCCGTTGTTTGGAAGAGGGCGAATTTGAGGATCTTGAGGCTGCTCTAAAAGCCGCCCGAGATAAGAGGAGGGAGATGTCCTGATGGAACTCACAGTTCGCGGCGTGTCGCGTGTGGCGGGAGAGATCACGGTACCGGGCGACAAATCGATCACCCACCGGGCGCTGCTTCTCAGCTGTCTTGCCGAGGGGCCCTCGCGGATAGAGGGATATCTGGGTGGAGGCGATTGTCGCGCTACCATGGATTGTCTGCGCCAACTGGGCATCCCCATCGTCGAAGAGGGGAAAGGGGCCCTCGTCGTGAGGGGGAAGGGCCTGCGCGGCTGGCAGGAACCGGAGACGGTCCTCGATTGCGTGCGTTCTGGCACCACCATGCGCCTCATGGCCGGGCTGCTGGCCGGACAGGATTTTTACAGCGTGCTCAGCGGCGCGAGCCAGCTGCGCCGCCGTCCCATGGACCGCGTTACCCGGCCCCTGCGCGAGATGGGAGCCAGGATATGGGGTAGACAGTCGGGACGGCTTCCCCCTCTGAGCATTCAGGGGGCTCCCCTTCAGGGCATCGAGTATGCGCCGCCCATGGCCAGCGCCCAGGTAAAGTCCTGCGTCCTGCTGGCGGGGTTGTACGCCGAGGGGACGACGGTGGTCCTGGAACCCGGTCCCTCTCGCGATCACACGGAGCGCATGCTGCGGGCCAGGGGGGTGGAACTGACGACAGAGGGGCTGCGTCACGAACTCTTGCGGGCACCCTCGCGGATCGAACCCCTGGACGTCTCGGTGCCCGGCGACTTTTCCTCGGCGGCCTATTTCTTGATGGCCGCTCTACTGGCGTCGGAAGGTGAGCTGTTGGTCCGTGGGGTGGGAACCAACCCCACGCGGACCGGCCTGCTGGAGGTGCTGCGGGGAATGGGGGCCACAATGGAGATTCTGAACCCCCGTACAGAGGGCGGGGAACCGGTGGGCGATATTGTGGTGCGTCCTCAGGAACTCGAGGGGGTGGAGGTGGGGGGCGCCATGGTGCCTCGCATGATCGACGAGTTTCCCCTGTTGGCCCTCGCCGCCACCCAGGCGCGCGGCGTGACCCGGGTGCGGGAGGCGGAGGAATTGCGTGTCAAGGAGACGGATCGCATCGCCACCATCGTCGAGGCGCTGCGTGCGATGGGTGCGCGCGTCGAGGAACACCCCGACGGATTTGATGTGGAAGGGCCGACACCCCTGCAGGCCGCCGCGGTGGATAGCCACGGCGATCATCGCCTGGCCATGACCCTCGTCGTGGCCGGTCTGTTGAGTGCGGGGGAGACACGGGTAGGGGGGGGCGAATCCATCGCCGATTCTTTTCCCGGTTTTGTCGAAAAGATCAATGCGTTGACGGAAGGAGCCGTGTCATGACCGAGAACGAGACGCCATCTCCGCTGCGAGTTCCCGTTATCCTGGCCCATTCGCGGGTCGTGGGGCTCATCGGCTGGCCCGTCGAGCACAGTGTATCGCCGCCCATGCACAATGCAGCCTTTGAGGCCCTGGGGCTCGATTGGTGCTATGTGCCGCTGCCCGTGCGCCCCCGGCGACTGCGGGAGGCCGTGGAAGGCGTACGCGCTCTGGGGTTGTGTGGCGTCAACGCCACGGTGCCTCACAAACAGGCCCTCCTTCCCCTGGTCGACGAACTCACGCCCGCCGCGGAGACCATCGGCGCCGTGAACACCCTCATCGTCGAGGAGGACGAACTGCTGGGACACAACACTGACGCCGGAGGTTTCATGCGCGCCCTGCGCGAGGCGGGGTTTCCTCCCGATGGCTGCACGGCCCTGGTGTTGGGGGCGGGGGGCGCGGCGCGGGCCGTGGTCTATGCCCTGGGCGGTGTGGCGGAGCGGGTGACGGTGCTCAATCGCACGCCGCGGCGGGCCCATGATCTGGTGGAGGATTTTCAGCGTCGTGTGCCCGCACACCTGGCAGCCGGGCCTCTCGAGGGGGGAGTGCTCTCCGAGGCGGCGTCGGAAGCGGATCTCGTGGTCAATGCCACGCCCGTGGGCATGTGGCCCGAGGAGGACGCTTCCCCCTGGCTGGAGGAGGTGCCCTTTCCTCCTGGGGCTTTTTGCTTCGACCTGATATACAACCCCCGCGAGACGCGTCTCATGCGCACGGCGCGCACGGCGGGTGCGGGGGCGTCCAACGGCCTGGGGATGCTCGTACATCAGGGCGCAGAGGCTTTTGAGCGATGGACAGGAAGGGAAGCTCCTGTTAAAGTGATGTATGCGGCGTGTGAGCAGGTGTTGGAGAGGGAATAACCGGAACCTCCTTCGGCACCAGCCTGAAGAGCTGGTACTGGCCTGCCAGGTTTCGAGGCAGCCAAGGATTGCAGTCCACGTCTGCCAACTACTAGAGGTTGGAATTTGTGGATTGTGTGCACCACCATAGACAGGTAATACTCATAGATCCAGTTTTGCTACGCAAGGGTGCACTGCATAGGCACGAGGCGGCTACGCACAGCTGTGCTCCCTGAACGGGACTTTTGTGTCTAGAGTGCAAACAAACGATACGGCGATCCCCAAAGCCCTAGAAGCCCGGTTTAGCGGGCGCAGCTAGGTAGCGCTGCGGCTTTAGCCCTGCGCGGAAGGGATCAAGCAGAGAGCCATCTCTCTAACGCTGAAAATCTCTTTTGCAGGTTGTATAGAGCCATTAGCGGACTTTGGGTGCACCCTGTTGGATTTCTATTGAAGGCGGTGCCGTTCTTGATGACCCACGCTACTCCGTGGGCGCCGGGCGAGCCCGGCGCCTCACTGCGTAGCTTACTACGAACGGATGGGATCGATAGGATGATAGGAGAGCCATATGCTTCGTTTTCTCACGGCGGGCGAGTCCCACGGGCCATGTTTGACGGCCATCGTTGAGGGACTTCCCGCGGGATTGCGATTGGAAGCCGAGGAGGTAGACGGCGATTTGCGGCGCCGCCAGGGAGGGTACGGAAGAGGGGAGCGGCAGCAGATCGAGCAGGATCGGGTGCGTTTTCTCGGTGGCCGTGTCAAGGGCGCCACCATCGGGGCACCCCTGAGCATGATGATCACCAACAAGGATTGGGAGAATTGGCGCGAGCGCGACGTACCTCCCTGGACTCGCCCTCGACCCGGTCATGCCGATCTGGCAGGCGGGGAGAAATACGGCCTGGACGACTTACGCTTGGTGGCAGAGCGCGCCAGTGCCCGCGAGACGGCGGCTCGGGTGGCCGTCGGCGCCGTGGCCAAGATCCTGCTGCGCACCGTGGATATAGAGGTGGGCAGTTACGTCAAAGCCATCGGTGGCGTGGAGGCCGACCTGGAGGATATTCCCCTGGAGGAACGCCTCGCCCTGGCTCTGGAAGCCGACGTCTCCTGTCCCCATGAGGACGCCGCGCAGCGGATGCGGGAGCGCATCGACGCCGCGCGCGAGGAGGGCGATTCCCTGGGTGGCGTCTTTACCGTGGTGGCCATGGGGCTTCCCGTGGGTCTGGGGAGCCACGTGCACTGGGACCGTCGCCTCGACGCCCGTCTGGCCCAGGCGGTGATGGGCATTCAGGCCATCAAGGGGGTGGAGATAGGTCCTGCCTTTGCCAACGCCGCTCTACCTGGCACCCGTGTGCACGATCCCATATATCCTAGCGCGTCGGGTCCCCGGCGGGAGACGAACCGCGCCGGCGGGCTGGAGGGGGGCATGAGCAACGGTCAGCCCATCGTGATCTCGGCGGCCATGAAGCCCATTCCCACCACCGTCTCACCCATCGCCACGGTGGATCTGGCCACGGGGGAGGCCACCACTACCGAGTATCAGCGCTCCGACGTCTGCGCCGTGCCCGCTGCCGCCGTCGTGGGGGAGGCTATGGTCGCCTGGGTTCTGGCCGGGGCATTGTTGGAGCGCTATGGGGGAGACCACGTGGAGACGATTGTGAGGAGGGTAGAGGATGACCGAGGATAGGCGCAACCTGGTGCTGACCGGATTCATGGGCACGGGCAAGAGCAGCGTGGGTCAGCACGTCGCCCGGGCCTTGGAGCGCCCGTTCGTGGATATGGACACCCTCATCGTCGAGCGTGAGGGCATGAGCATCCCGGAGATCTTTCGGAAGAGGGGGGAGGACGCCTTTCGCCGCCTGGAGCGTGAACTGTGTCGGGAATTGAGCGCCAGGGAGGGGCTCGTCATCGCCACGGGCGGGGGCGCGCTGGTCGACGACGAGAATCGGCGTCATATGGAGGACGGCGGCTGCGTCATCTGTCTCGATTGCGGGGCCGAGGAACTCGTCGAGCGCCTGGGACAGGGGGAGGGACGGCCCATGTTGCGGGGGGACGATCCCACGGAGCGCATGCGTGAACTGCTGGCCGCGCGGCGCCCGGCCTATGCCCGGATTCCCCACCA
>JAWLEV010000080.1:0-12440 GCA_041685915.1 Anaerolineae bacterium
GGCTACGCTACGATACATAATGCCTGGATCCTGGGCGCCCTGCTCATAGGCATCAACCTTTTACTCACTTTGAACATGGCCTTGACAACCTATGTGAATCGCATGGCACCGGAAGAGGAGTTGGCCCCCACCCTCTCGGCGGGAGTGAGCATCAATCACATCACTTCGGTGTCCTTCTCTATACTGGCCGGAACCTTGGTAGAGATGATGGGCTATGAAAAACTCTTTTGGGGAGCAGCGGCGATCGTCTCTGTCTCTGTACCCTTTGCCCTGGCGATGAAAACGTCGGCCGAGCCGGTGTCACAACCACAGCCCGCCGTGGCCGAGTAGAAAACCAAGGGGAAATTCACCCCGTCGGTCGGCAGGAACTCAACACAGGCGACGGGATTGCCGCACAAGATTCTATGAAGGTTTTGACGGACAAATGTCCCTCCTTTATAATTTCCGTGTTAACAAGATACCTTTTCGCACACCATAGGGAAACGTTTACCGTCGGCAGATGAACGCGAAACTGAAAGACTCTCGGGATCCATCGCTCCGTGAAGCGATGCCTCTGGCACAGAAGCATCGTAGGGCGGTCAAGCGGGTGAACGGATTTCTGGAGGCAGAACGCGCCATCTGGGAGGCCCTCCCCCAAAAGGGGGAAGGCCGGCGTCAAGAGGGTGATGGCGAGGCGCGTTCCTCCGATTCCTGGCGCGGCGCGCGCCGCGGGGGTCGTCGCTTTCATTCACTGCGGATGGAACCTCTGACGCCAGCGGGGGAAAGCGCGAGAAAAGCCGCCAGGACGGTGCACGGCGCGGGTGGAGGAGGAATTCTCGGCCGTATCAGGGGCGATGGAGGGGCACTCCTCCTGTTTGCCGTCGAGATCGCGGCTCTGGTGGGTTTTTTGCTCATCCTGAGCAATTACTATGTACGTCTGCGCACCCTCGATGGAGAAACGACGGCGGCCACGCCGCAAAGTGCAGTCGTCGCCGCAGCGACAGAAACGCAGACGGTTGTACCGAGTGCCACACCGTCCCCAAAGGACATGAATACACCGACCAGGGCGGAAGTGGCGCATCAAAAAGAGGAGCCGTCCCCCTCCCCTTCCAGAGAACCAAGCCCGGAACCGACGCGGGAAGAGGCGACTCCCCTTCCAGGAAAGGCCCTCCCGGAGCGACTGGTGATCCCCAGCATCGACGTGGACGCGCCCATCGTACAGGGAGACGCAGAAGAGGATCTTGAAAAGGGCGTGGGACACCGCCCGGGCAGCGCCAATCCTGGCGCGCAGGGTAACATGGTTCTCTCGGCACACAACGATATCCACGGCGAGATATTTCGCGATCTGCAGACGCTAAAGGAGGGAGCCGACGTCTATGTCCACACGGACACGCGCCTCTTTCATTATCTGGTACAGAGCATAGAGATCGTGCCCCCCACCAAGGTGGAGGTTATGGACCCGACGGACGACGCGCGGCTGACCATGATAACGTGTCATCCCTATCTGCTCGACACCCATCGCGTCGTAGCAGTCGCGCATCTTGAGGAATGAGATGAGCCCATGGTCTCGCCTGAAGCACAAGTTTGAAACGCCATACACGGAGCAGCAATGAATACCAAAGGAGAAAAAGGTGGCCAGAAAGAGGAACAATGCATCGGACGTGGATTTCGCCCAAGAGTATGATTACGTGGTCAGCGACCTAAAGCGCTTTGCCCTCACTTCCATCGCCATGTTCGCCCTGCTCGTCATCTTGGCGCTGATCCTCCAATAGTCTCCTCTCCTCCCGGCGCCGGGGGCGATACAACCACCCAAACAGCGCGCGCAGGGGAAGATAGGCCATCCCGCGCGCCAACAAGGTGGCCCATAGGCTGCCCGAGAGGATGTAAAGGAGAGCGGATAACCAATCCATGGCCCAGCCCAAGTAGACGAACGCCCGGGGGGCGGGCTCCCTCAGTCTGGTCCTGCGGGCCGGATCGAGATAGGAGGCCAGCCATTTGCAAAAGACGGCACCCCAGGTCCCCCAATAGAGGCCCAGAAAGGGGATGAAGGTGGCCCGCAGGATCGCCGCACGTCCCTCGTGGGACGAAATCTGCAGCAACACCTGGCTCCAGGTCGGCCCTTCCCAGATATCCCCATCCCCCTGGGCGGGACGATGCCTCCACCAGTATTCCCCCCACAGAAGAGCCATCCACGCCACCATGGCGAAGCACAGTCCCAGCAGCCATCCTCCTTCCGGGACAATCTCCAAGGGATTGAGGCCCACATCGCCGGCGGCAAAGGCACCGTCAAACAGGCCGAAAAGGAGATAGGCGAGGGTAAACGTCAGACCGGCGATGTCGCCCCAAAACGACCATCCCTGCCAGAAGCGAAGACGCAACACCATCGGCGAGGTCCGGCGTTCGAGCCAACGCCTCACCCACCATATCACCTGACCTCCCACGATAAGCAGGAGCAGATATACACCCCCCAGCCAAAGGGATCGTAAACTGTCGCCGTGTAGAATCTCCAAAACCACTCTCCCACCCGTTTCTGCACCGATATGCCCTATGCTATAATAAAAAAGGGGAGGAGCAAAAAACCTCCTTGAAGTGATCGAGGCGGTTCGACACCCTCCCAAAGTTGGGAGACGGGCCCCACTATCGTAAAGCGCGTATTTCATGTATACTCGAGTGCAAAAGGAAATCTGGTATTTGAGTCCCTCTGAATGCTTCAAATGTATGAGAGGGCTCGGGAAGGATAGATCATGTGGATCGATTTATCGGGAAAGAACGCCCTCGTGACAGGAGGCGCCAGGGGCATCGGTAGAGCCTGTGCCCAGACGTTGGGTCAAGCGGGCGCACGGGTCGCCGTGGTGGATATCGACCTGGCGGGCGCACAGCACACGGTGGAGCCCCTCGAGGAGGGCCTGGCCATCGAATGTGATCTCAGCGATCCCGATGCTGTAGTCACCATGCGGGACTATGCGATGGTGGAGATGGGAGGCGTAGACATCCTCATCAATAACGCGGGGATCATATCCTACAAACGGGGTATCAACTCTGTTCCCGTCGAGGAATGGGATACCGTGCTCGACGTCAATCTGCGCGGCGCGTTTCTGGTCTGCCAGGCGTTCATGGACGAGATGAAACAGCGCAAGGGAGGAAAGATCATCAACTTTTCCTCCCTTGCTGCCCGCGTGGGCGGCATCGAGGTGGGCGTTCATTACGCGGCGTCCAAAGCGGGCCTGATCGGCCTGACCAAGACGCTGGCCAAAGAGGGAGGACCCTTTGGCATCAACGTCAACGCCATCGCGCCGGGCATCATCGGAACAAAGCCCGTGCTGGAGCAGATCGGTGGCCGGGAAGAGGATTACACCGATCAGATCCCCCTGGAGCGGATCGGCGAACCTCAGGATGTGGCCAACGTGGTCCTCTTTTTAGCCTCGTCACTATCCGATTATGTGACGGGCATCGTGTTGGATATCAATGGCGGGATGTACATGGGGTGATATGATGAGTGACAAAATGCAAGAGGAGAAACATCTGGTCTCGGAGGAAGAGCTATCCTCCTTTGTAGAGAACGTGCTGGCCGCCGAGGGTGTGCCCCGCGAGGATGCCAAGATCGTGGCCAATTGCCTCGTCATGGCCAACCTTTCGGGCATCGACTCCCACGGCGTGGTGCGCCTGGCGCACTATATCGAACGGCTGGAGAATGGCACTATTAAGAAAGAGCCCGACCTACACTTTGAAAGGGTCGCCTCCTCATCGGGCATCATGGACGGTGGCGACGGTCTGGGCCACGTGGTCACCTACCGGGCCTGCACCGAAGCCATGAAAATCGCGGAGGAAAGCGGCTGCGCTGTGGTGTCGATCAAGAACTCGAGTCACTTTGGCATGACGGGTTTTTATGTGGACCGCATCGTGCGCGAGGGTTATATCGCCATGATGATGACAGCCACCGACGCCTTTTTGATCCCCTTTGGAGCGGCCAAGCCCTTCTTTGGCACCAACCCCATTGCCTTTGGCTTTCCGACAAAGGAAGGCACCACGCCGGTCATGCTGGATATGGCCACGACCTCTGTGGCCTATGGGAACATCGCCCTGGCCCAGACGGAGGGACGATCGATACCCTCCGATTGGGGATTCGACGAGGAAGGCAAACCCACAACGGACCCCAACAAGGTCGCCGGCCTCCATCCCATCGCGGGGCCCAAGGGCAGCGGTCTGGCCATGGTCATCGATATCCTGTGCAGTGTGCTCTCGGGGATGCCCTGGGGGCCGCACATCAACGCCATGTACGATGAGATGGACGAACCGCGAAAACTCGGACATTTCATCCTGGTCATAGACGTGGAACCCTTTATGCCCCTGGACAGATTCACGGAGCGGCTGGAGCGGATGACGGACGAGATGACCTCCCTGCCCCCTGCCGAGGGCTTTGACCGCGTCTACTATCCGGGGGAGATCGAGGGAGAACGCCGGGAAAAGCGACGGGGCGAGGGCATCCCCATCGAACCCGGCCTGTACGCCGAACTTGAGAAGTTGGCAAACCGATTCAACGTTCCCTTCTTCGACTAAAAGTAACTCGACGTTCCATGCCTTGACAGGGCGTGGAACGTCGTCTGATAACGGCTTGGTACAGATGGGAGAAAATAAAATGAAAGCACTGGTCAAATATGCCCCGGGTATGGGAAATGTGGAAATCCGTGATGTTCCCGTCCGCGACCCAGAGGAAGACGAGATCCTGATCAAGATCAAATATTGTGGCATCTGCGGCACGGACCTGCACATCTATGCGGACGAGTTTCCCAACACCCCCCCCATCATCATGGGGCACGAATACTGTGGCACCATAGAAAAGGTGGGGCGCGCGGCACAGCATACCTGGAACGTGGGGGATCGGGTGGTGGGCGAGCTGCACACCGGCGCCTGTGGCGAATGTTTCCTTTGTCGGGCGGGCAAACCCCATATCTGTGATAGCAAGTTAGCTCTGGGCTCCAAATATGATGGGGCCTTTGCCGAGTACCTCACCCTGCCCGGTTGGCTGGCCCACCCCATACCAGAGGGCGTCCCCTGGGAGGTGGCCGGCATCACGGAACCCTTTGCCATCACGACACACTGTCTGATAGAGCGGGGGGCACTGAGTGGGGAACAAAACAGCGTCCTCATCTCTGGCTCGGCGACCATGGGCCTGCTCTCCACCGTATGGGCCAGCCGCCTGGGGACGGAGCAGATCATCGTCTCGGGAACGGATCTGGACGAGGGGCTGCGCTTCTGCCTGGCAGAGGAGATGGGGGCCACCCAGGTGATCAACGTGCAGAAAACGGATATCGGGGCCACGGTTATGGAACTCACCGATGGACGTGGCGTGGACGCCTGGATCGAGTGTTCCGGCTCCCCGGCGGCCATCACCACGGGGCTCGACCTGATCAAAAAGACAGGCAAGATCGTGCTGATCGGCCTGGTGGGCCCAGAAACCATCTCCATTCCCTGGAACGACCTACTATATAAGGAACTCGACCTGGCAGGCTGCTTCAGTTCGCCGCCCAGCAGCTGGGAAAAAGCACTGGCCGTGGAGGACGAGGAGGCGGACAAGCTGCGCAAGCTGGTAACCGACATCCTGCCCCTCGAGGACTGGGAAAGAGGGTTCGAGATGCTGCGCGAGGGCGAGGCGGTCAAGATTCTGATCGATCTGGAGGCATAGATAAATGTTCAAAAGAGCAGATCACGTAGCCATGAGCGTCAAGGATATGGAAAAGGCCATCGCCTTTTACCGCGATGTCATCGGCATGGAAAAGGTGTTCGACCGCGAATTCGACGAGGCGATGGGCCGGCTCATCGGGGTCGAAGGCACCCAGGTGCGCATCGTACATATGAAACTGGGCGATTCCGTCATCGAGTTTTTCGATTACGACTACCCCAAAGGCCGAGAGCCTGCACGCGAGCGTACACAGAGCGACTATGGTCTTACTCACATCGGATTCATGGTGGAGGACTTTTGGGGCACCTACGAACACCTTCAAGACCACGGTGTGGAATTCCTTGGCGAGGCCATAGAAATACGGCCCGGCGTCTTTGTGGCCTATTTCCATGGCGTTGAATACGAAGTTTGCGAGATCCGCGAGATTGTTCCCCAATCGTAAGGATCAGAGAATAATACGGAGAATTGAGGTAATATATGAGCAAATTGATAGCACAAGAAGCACCAGCAACGTGTCACAGACTAGAGGCCTCTGACGAGGACTTGCGGTCGATAGAGAAGGACGATCAGGTACAGATGCTCTTTTTACTGCATCTGATACGCCAGTTCGAGAGCAGGCTCCTCGATCTGGAGGGCATGGATCTGGTTCATGGACCGGTACACAGCAGCATCGGCCAGGAGGCCGTGGCTTCGGCGGTGGCGACGACCCTGCACAAATCGGACATGATCGGTTCCACCCATCGCGCCCATGGGCACTTTTTATCCAAGGCCGTCGTCTACTATGCGCCCGATGGCTACAACGCGCTGGCAGATGACATCACCTCCGATATGCAGGAGGCGATCAACAAGACGCTGGCCGAGATCATGGGGTTGCGCGCGGGCTGGTGCGGCGGGCGCGGAGGCTCCATGCACCTGTACGACGGCGAGTCGGGCAACCTGGGCAGCAACGCCATCGTGGGCGGCGGAATCCCCCTGGCGACGGGAGCAGCCTGGGCACAGAAAATACAGGAGGCCGGCAATCTCGTCGTCTCTTTCTTTGGTGACGGTGCCATAAACCAGGGCTGTTTCCACGAGGTGGCCAATATGGCCACCCTCTGGTCCGTACCCGTCCTCTACTTGGTGGAGAACAACTTTTACGCTGTGGGCACCTGCGTCGAGGGTTCATCATGCATAGAGGACTTGGGGCTGCGCACCCTGGGATACGGCTTTGACAGCATGATCGTCGATGGCATGGACGTGGTCAGTATGTATACGGCCATGCGTTGGATAACGGAACAGATGCGAAAAGAATCCGCGCCCTTTATGCTCGAAGCCAAGACCTATCGCTTCTATCATCATGGCGGGGGCATGCGGGGCAGCGCCTATGGCTACCGCGACAGAGAGGAAGAGGAACAATGGCGGCAAAGGGATCCGTTGACCACATTCCCCGAGAAATTGTATGACATCGGCGCCCTCGATGAAGCGGACAACGAACGTCTGCACGAGATGGCGCAAGCGGCTGTGGAGACAGCGGTCGATTTCTGCACCGAGGAGGAAGACGGAAGACGCTCCATCCCGGCGGCCAAATGGCCCGATCCCGCGACGGCCACGGATCACATCCGAGCGGGGGACGAACCCCTGGCAGACGTAGAGTTTGTGGAAGAGGAAGACTTTTCCGAATTTGAGACCACGACCTATGGGGAAGCCATCGCGGACGTAACCCTTCGCAACATGGTCAAGGACGAGCGGGTCATCACCTTGGGTGAGGAGGTGGCCAACCTGGGGGGCGGCGCCTACGGAGCCACCAGGGGCATCGAGGATGTGGTGCCCGAGCGCCTCTTTAACACGCCCATCTCGGAGACGGGGTTCGTGGGCATGGCCGGTGGCGCCGCCTCTGTGGGGCTGCGCCCCGTGGTGGAGATCATGTTCCCCGATTTCGCCCTCATGTCCTCCGACCAGTTGTTCAACCAGATCGGCAAACTTCGGCACATGTATGGCGGCCGGGTCACCTTCCCCGTGCTGCTCCGCACCCGCATCGCCATCGGCTATGGCTACGGCGGGCAGCACTCTATGGATCCCAGCGCCTTTTTCGCGCTCTTTTCCGGATGGCGCATCGTGGCACCCTCCAATGCCTTTGACTATGTGGGGCTGTTCAACACGGCGATGCGCTATAACGACCCCGTGCTGGTCATCGACCATGGCAAATTGTACGACGATGAGGGCCAGGTGCCTACGGACAACCTGGACTATTACGTTCAATACGGCAAGGCCAAGGTGCGACGCGAGGGGAACGACGTGACAGTACTCACCTACCTGACCGGCGTCAATAAGTGCTTGCAGGTGGCGGAGGAACTGGCGTCGGAAGGTATAAGCGCCGAGGTCATCGACCTGCGCACCCTGGACTATACGGGAATGGACTATGCCACCATCGGCGAGTCGGTGCGCAAGACGGGAAGTGCGCTGATCGTGGAACAGAGCCCGCGCAGCCTATCCTTGAGCGGCCGCATCAGCGACGAGATACAGGAACGCTTCTTCGACTATCTAGATTGTCCCGTGCGCGAGGTGACGGGCCTCGACGTGCCCCCCGCCGTCTCCAGGAAACTGGAGGAGGCCATCCTGCCCTCGCTGGATGAAATTAGGACGCAGATGAAGCGGGGCGGCAGGCACATGTTCTAGCGCCATAACGTGGAGCGTTGCTCCACATTTCTTGTGTAGAGACGTTCCGGCGGAACGTCTCTACTTTAATTCCCCACCAGCACCGTTTGTTTGCGGCGGTGCTGGCCGGAACAGCTTTCCGACCTGCGTCCAATACACGACCTCTGCATACAAAGCACGATGGCATGAAAGAGACGAACGGCATGTCAGACTATGCCAAACCCTGGTACCATGGCTCCCCTTTGAAGATCGACATTCTCAGGGAGGGCAGCAGCATCACACAGAATCGTGCCCTGGCACGGATATTCTCCCACAAACCAACCGTCGTCTCCGTGGACGAGGAGGAAGGGATCAAGCACGACGGACAGAAGCCGGGTTTTCTGTACCGCATCGGGGAAAAGGTGTCACCCGCCGACATTTGCCCGCATCCCCGTTCGACCATGGACCCGGGCACGGAATGGTTGACCACGCGTCCCCTGCGCCTGGATCTGGTCTGTCCCACGCAAGTCATAGAGAAAGAGCAACTCACCGAACGAGAGACAGCAAAGTTGATGAGGAAACGGTAGAAAAAAGTGCCCTGCCATTTTCCAGATGGCTATCCCTTGACAACCCGCCTGTAAGCCCTTACACTGGAAACGTGCTTGGGTTCGAGTATCGGTGAGAGGGATCTGGACATCACCGCAGAGAGGTTCCAAGGCATTCTTTTTAGTGATTCGAAATAACGAATGAAAGGAGCCTTCCTATATGGATACGATAACGACGAAAGAGTTAAAGACCTTTCTAACCAGAGAGCCTGCCTGGCATGTCTCCCTGTTTATGCCCACCCACCGGACAGGTCGAGAAACGGAACAGGGCCCGATTCGCTTCAAGAATTTGCTTCAAGAGGCGGAGAAGCGTTTACTGACCAAGGGCGTCCGCTCCCCGCAGGTGCGCGAAATGTTGGAACCAGCCCAGCGTCTATTGCGGGAGCCGGACTTCTGGCAGAACCAGAGCCACGGTTTGGCAGTATTATTGACACCAGAAGAGTTTCACTCCTACCGTCTGCCTCTCCCCTTTGAAGAACTGGTGACGATCTCTCACTGTTTTCACCTCAAACCGCTGCTCCCATTCTTTGCTAGCGATGGTCATTTTTACATCCTGGCCCTCAGTCAGAACCAGGTCAGACTGCTAGAGGGCACACGACACACGGTGGACGAGATCGATCTGGAAAGTATGCCCCCAAGCATGGCCGAGGCACTTCAATATGAGCGTTTCGCTAAACAGTCACAATTCCATACCGGCACATCATCGGCGAGACAAGGGGATCGGACGGCGGCGTTCCATGGTCATGACCCAAGTGACAAAGACAAAAGCACCATTCTGCGTTGGTTCCACAGGATTGATGATGAGTTGCCCGACCTGCTTGTAGGCAGGGAATCTCCCATTGTGCTGGCTGGCGTCGAGTACCTCTTCCCACTATACAAAGAAGCAAACTCATACCCTCATCTTCTAGATGAGGGTATCGGAGGCAACCCACAGGAGCTAAGCCCTGAAGAACTACATGCCCAGGCCTGGCCACTCGTGCAGCCCACATTTATGAAAGCACGAGAAGAAGCGGTGGCTCGATACAATCAATTGATCGGTACGGGACAAACCACTGCCGACGTGAAGAAGGCCGTTTTAGCGGCGCATCACGGTCGAGTGGACGTATTGTTTGTTGCCCTCAGCACTCAAGTGTGGGGCAAGTTCGACCCAAGCACAGATACGATTCACATGCACCAGGATCCCGAACCCGGCGACCAGGATCTCCTCGATCTGGCTGCCATCCAGTCCATTCTGAACGGGGGCACTGTCTATGCTGTTGAGCCAGAACAGGTGCCCAATCATGCTCCCCTTGCAGCAGTGTTCCGCTATTGAGTTCAGGTGACGAAATGGTCGGAGAGAAGAGATTTTTCACTTCTACCCACTCAACGACTTTTTTCTTACTTTTCAGGCGGACTTTTGCGATCCCCAGCAGGCAAAGTTAGGAAACACCGGGATACAATGTGACTCTATGGAGGACAATCTGATGGCATGGCTGACAAAAGTGCGTTGGTCACCCTATGCGGTTGGGCTTGGCATCGGCATTCTGAGCTGGTTCAGCTTTCTCATCTCCAGAAAACCGATCGCATGTTCGACGACCTTTGCCAGAACCAGTGGCATGATCGAAAAACTGTTTCGGGGAGAAAGAGTTGATCTAAAGCCCTACTATCAAAAGATAGGGCTCGTCGTGGACTGGCAATGGATGCTGGTGGTGGGCATCATCCTCGGCTCACTGGTCTCGGCCGTGCTCTCCGGTGATTTTCAGTGGCAATGGGTTCCTTCGACCTGGGCAGCGGCATTTGGCAATGATCCATTGCCGCGTGTCATCGTGGCGCTGGTTGGCGGCGTCTGCATCGGTTTTGGCGCGCGCTGGGCGGACGGATGCACCAGCGGGCATGGCATCAGCGGCACCCTGCAACTCACCATCTCAAGTTGGATTTCTACCATCTGTTTTTTCATTGGCGGCATCGTGACGGCCCACATCATCTTTAGAATAATCGGTTAGCGGGGGAAAGCGTGCAGATGAACAAATCAGGATACAAGGCGAGGAAAGACAAATCCCCCCTACTCTGGGGCTTGGCGTTCGGTATCGTGTTCGGCTTTTTGCTGCAGAAAGGGGGGGCAACAAAATATGACGTGATCATGGGGCAACTGCTGCTCACCGATTTCACCGTCATAGAGATCATACTCTCCGCCATTTTGACTGGAATGCTTGGCATCTATGCGATGAAAACCCTGGGCTGGGTGGAACTCTATCCCAAATCAGGCTCTGTGGGCATGAACGTCATTGGCGGATTGATTTTTGGGGTAGGCTTTGCCATACTGGGCTATTGTCCCGGCACCATTGTGGGCGCCGTCGGTAATGGCTATCTGGACGCCCTGGTCGGAGGACTGGCGGGCATCGTCATTGGCGCCGGTCTTTTTGCCGCAGTCTATCCCCGACTCCGTCAGGGTATCCTGACGAAAGGCTATTTTGGTGATCTGACGTTGCCACGCCTGTTCAAGGTCAATGATTGGATCATCGTCATTCCCGCCGCCATACTCATTTTCATGGTGCTGTATTGGCTGGAACGCGCGGGATTGTAAACAATCAACCATAAGGAGGTACAAAATGAAGGTCGATAATATGACAGATACTCCGATCTACCTCGCCCTGAACAGATCCAAAGTTGTGAACGATGAAAAGAGTTTTGATCTGATGAGCAAAGTAGGCCCCCGGGTATGCATCACCACTGCCACACACCCGGGATTTGTTGGTTTAATGGCCAATATCCAGACGGGTGTTTTGCCCCTTGCCGGTAGATATGGGGGAGGCAGCATTCACATGGAAAACACACTGAACCCGCTCCGCAACTATCAATATACCATGTGGAAAAGTTGGCAGGATCATGACGAATTTCATGAGCAACAATTCGACCGAGTCTTTGAGCTATGCACCAGTTGTTTGGAGATGGTGGTAGAGGGTCCCTGGGAGCCCGTTTACAGCGTTGTCAAAGCCCAAATGCCACCTGTCCGATCTATGGGACAAATTGCCGATCTGGGGAACGATTTTCAACAGCAGAAGGACTTTATCCGCTTTCCCACACCACAACGCACTGTTGCCATCGCCGAGCATACGGTGGTTCCGGGAAAGGAAAAGGCCTTTGAAAAAGGCGCAATCGCAACGATGGAAGCCCTGTCCGATTCAACCGGTTTTCTCGGCTATATGCTCTTGAAACAAATTGGCGTTTGCGCGCTGGGCAGCTTTATGCTCGACCCGGTATCCATGGGCGAATCCCTGCAGACACTCGGAGCCAACCCGCCGAAAAACCCCCAACCGCTCTTTGAAACATTGGACGCCAGGCCAAGCCCACCCGAATACTTGATTCACAGCGAGTGGGACACGGCAGAGATGGCCCAACACGGCCTCGCAAAAGTCCTGGTGAACCATGAAATCAGAAAAATTCACGATGACGGCGTTATGGCTCATCTTATCCGGGGCCCATACATCATGTTTTTCCAACCGACAATGGAGGAAGCGGGCTGGAGGTCTTTTTTATCATGAAAGTAACTTGATCGAATGAAGCGTTCCATGGGATCGTTGGCG
>JAWLEV010000165.1:0-2854 GCA_041685915.1 Anaerolineae bacterium
AGCCGCGCGTTCGCGAGGAGGGCGAGGCTTCCGTGGCCGGGGTGGTCGAGGCCGAGGCCGAAGATAGGGACTGTTATTTATGAAAATGGATGGATTATTGTAGAATAGATCTTGGGAGGTGTATGATATGCCTTGGGGAGATAGAACTGGACCTGCAGGATTGGGACCGATGACGGGACGGGACGCCGGCTACTGTGCCGGATATGACGTGCCGGGTTATATGAACCCGGTGCCTGGCCGAGGATTCGCTTTCGGTCGCGGTGGTGGTTGGGGTCGTGGCCGAGGATACCGGAACTGGTACTATGCCACTGGCCTGCCCGGATGGGCGCGTGCGGGATATGCTCCGGCCTGGGGAACGCCGCCAGCGACGCCCTATGGTGCACCCGTCAGCCGGGAGCAACAGGTAGAGGCCCTTCGGGCGCAGAGCGAATGGCTTGAAGAGCAGCTCACGGCCATCAACGAGCGTATCCAAGAGCTTGAGGCCCAACGGGAAAAGGGCGAGTGATACAGTCCTGAGCCGCACCTTTGACGGCTGGGGAGCACAATGGCGCTCCCCAGCCCCGGCTCCTTTTTTTCGGGTTGAGCGTGAACAGGTGTGGTCGGTCAAGTTGAGTGGCGCTAAGAGGAAGCGGGTAAGACGATGATATACGTTGATGAGGAGCGCTGCACGGGCTGTGGAACGTGTGTGGACGTGTGTCCCGTGGGAGCCATCCGGCTGGTGGATGGCGTGGCGACCATCACACAGGAGAAATGTATAGAGTGTGAGGCCTGCCTGTCTGCCTGTCCCGAAACGGCCATCCTTTCGGTGAGCGAGGGAGAGATGGTAGAGAGGGGATCCGCTGCCCCTTCCAGCACGAGTTCCAGGGCGTTGGCGGAGGTCCCAAAGGCAGTCAGGGTAGTCCCCTGGGTGGGGGCGGCACTGGCTTTTGTGGGCAAAGAAGTCTTGCCTCGTCTTGCGACACATCTCGTCGACTCTCTTGTGCGGGGCGATGATCGGTCCACGACGAAGGATGGAGGCGACATCTCCAACGGGGCAGAAGGCCGCCAGCGCAGATTTCGACGACGTCAGGGCAAGCATTAGGGAGGCAAAGGGAATCGTTTCATGGCCCTAAGAGATATCGTTCTGTATGCGGAGGATGAATCCGTTCTCCGAAAAGAGAGCAAGCCTGTACAGACGCTGAACCGCAGGATCCGAGGGGTTATCGAGGATTTGAAGGATACCTTGCTACATCACGAGGAGGGGGTGGGGCTGGCGGCCCCGCAGATCGGCGTACACTGGCAGGTGGTCGTCGTGCGCCTGGGTGGTGATCCAGAGGGGGAAAGGGAGGCCGCTCTGCCTCAGGCCCTCATCAACCCTCAGATCATGGAGACGGGGGACCAACAGAGGGATTTCGATGGCTGTCTCAGTTTCCCCAACCTTTACGCCGAAACCACACGGCCGCATCATCTACGCGTGACGAGTTTGGACGAGGAGGGGCGGCGCGTGGAGCATACCTATGAGGGATTCGACGCCGTGGTCGTTCATCACGAGATCGATCATCTACAGGGTGTTCTCTTTATCGATCGGGTGGAGAGCATCGAGGACATGTATCAGGTGTATTCTGACGAGGATGGCAACCTGGTCCGTGTGCCACTGGGGTCGTAGGTGTCTTGGCTATCCTTTTGCCTCATCCAGTGGCCGTCGTCCCTTCCCCGGCCCTTTACCACAAGCGCCGTCTCGTTGCCCGATGACGTCTTCCTTCGCTGGTTTTCCAGCCCCTACGACTTTTTTGGGAAGGCACACGCTGAGGCTGCCTTTTCCCGGCGCGTTTTCCGTTCTGAGGAAGCTCTGTTCCGTCTGCTAGAATCAACGCAGCATGCGGGCGGCGAGTTGGGCATAGACCTGCGCTGCGGCCTTTAGGTCATTCAGGCGGACCTGTTCGTCGACGGTATGGGCATAGGCCTCTTCTCCCGGCCCAAAGCCGACGGTGGGGATGCCGGCCGTTCCAGCACTGTAGACGCCGTCGGTGGAAAAGTTCCACTTTCCGATGCGGGGGACAAAGCCGAGAACTGCGTCCACGATCTCAGAGACCTGCAGCAAAAAGGGATCCTCCTCGGAGATGATCCACGGGGAAAAGTACAGTCTCTTCTCCGTTCGATAGCCCCGATAACTCTTGGCGTTGTAGACAGGTACCTTCACCTCCGCCCTGACGTCCTCGCGGGCTATGATGCGTCGGACCTCGTTTAGCGCGTGCGTCTCCGTCTCGGCCGTCGTCAATCGTCGATCTATATACAGGGTGCAGCCATCGGGGATGGTATTGTGGTTGACATTCTTTGTGATCACATCATGGTCGACACACATATCAAGGCTCTTGGATGCGCTATTGATATCGGTCACGGCGATGGTGCCCTGTCCCAGAAAAGGATCTCGATCAAGTTTTGGGGCGAGGAGTTCCAGCCCAACCACGATGCGGGCTGCTTCATAGATGGCGTTGATCCCGCGCTCTGGTGCGGAGGCGTGACACGAGCGCCCTTGCACCCTTATCTGCAATTCCATGCGTCCTCGCTGTCCTCTGGCTATCTGTAAATTGGTGGGCTCGCCAAGCAACACCCAATCCGGCCTCAGACCCTCTTCTTCGACGATGTGTTGCAGCGCCAATCCCTCGCAGGTCTCCTCTTGCACCACCCCCGCTATATATAGATCCCCCGTCAGGGGGGGATCGCTCTCGATCAAGGCCTTGGCGGCGTATACCATGGCCGCCAGGGCTCCTTTCATATCACATGCCCCCCGCCCATAGAGTATCCCGTCGGCGATCTCCCCTCCAAAAGGATCCCGCTGCCAGTTACTCATCTCACCTACGCCCACGGTGTCCAT
>JAWLEV010000166.1:0-2840 GCA_041685915.1 Anaerolineae bacterium
CATGCGATGACCAAAATCGTAGAAGACGGGGTTGGGTATTCGTTTCACTTCCTGCGGCGAGAGGGTGGCGGGCCTGGCATAGGCGGGCTTGAGGTAGAATGAGGGGATGAGGAGGGAAAGAAAAAACAGGGCGATTATGGGGAGAAAGAGCAAGAACCTCTCCAACCATTCCAGGTTCGTCACGATGCGAGCAAGATATCCCCTCAGCAATCTCTTTGACTTTTGCGCCAAGCGTTTGAACCATGCGACCATCTCTCCCCAACCATACGTGACAAGGAGACAGAAGGCGGTCGCGCAGGGCAAAAGATAACGCCCCACAGCAAGACCAAGGGTCTGACGGGCCATATTGAGGGCGATAAGCTGACCTAACACTCCTGCGATGATCAGAAAGCAAACGACGAGCGCCATCCTTCTTGCGCGATCTTTTTTGGGCAAGGACAACAAGGTTGCGATCAAGCAAAGAATGACCACGATACCCGATATCGTATAGAGGACGGGCCGAACACCTATGGTCCCCCAGCCGAACGACGCAAAATAGGTCACATAAGCTTTGCGGATGATGAGAAAGAGGGTATGAAAAAACGTACTCCCCAAAAGGCCCCTATCCATTGTAGAGCGAAAAACGAGGGACAAGGACTCATCCGGGGTACCGATGACGGGTAAGCGGACATAGGGCAGTTTGTAGATTATCCAGCGGGCAAATATCGGTAGCGCAACGGCAGCCAGGGCGGCCAGGCGCCAGCGTCGAATCAGTGACAATTCCCGACGCCTATCCTTTGAAAAGAGAGCGACAATGATCGATAGATAAACGACCAGGACGACTGACAACGTATTAACCTTGGCCAACAGGGCAAGAAAGGAGAGAACTCCCATCCTGAGAAGCACCTTCTCGTCGATGGTCTCCACAAGGGCCTGAACGAGGAGATAGACGAGCAAGGAGCCCATGGTTCCCGAAAGAATATCGTTGCTTATGACGCCGCTGTGAAACAGGTATTGGGGCCAGAAGGCATAAAGGGCGATGGCAGCCAGCGCCCACTTTTTACGAGGATGGAAAAGCAAGAGGGCAGCCCGGTATGTGAAGACGACGCCTATAGTACCGATCACGACCGACAAAAGACGGACCAGATACACACGCCATGTGTGCCTCAAATGCTCTCCAAACTCCCTCGGTGGATGGATGGCATAGTTATGGCCACCGGTGCCACTGGGAAAATGGGGATTACGCTGATAGTGCGGCTCGGGTATGGGTCTTGTGCAATATAGTATACTGGCGGCGAGGGAGTAGTAGAGGGGAGGCTGGAACTTTTCATGGAGCCGTTGCGCCTCCGGGTGTTCCGGATGGGGTATGGTCCGAAACGTGGCCAGATACCGGGCATAAGCGTAATGGTCAGGCTCATCAAATGCTTCCCAGATTGGTATGCTGACACTGTAATAACAGGTGAGCACAAGATAGCAGATGACTATCAACAACGCACCCCAGTGATTCTTCAGCGCACCTCTTAGCCGGGAGATTTTCTCCTTGGATGGTCTCCCTGTCATCAACTCGTCGTCAGAAATCACGTCTTCCCCTCGCCAGAGAAAATCCCTTGGCGCAAGGTGCCCACAACACCAGCCAGCACATGCCCAAATCCCTCCTGTGAGACAGTATAGAGGACTCCCAGCAATCGCAGCAAAAAGGCAGGGGCGTGAGCGAGCAGGGCGAAGACGAACGGCCTGCGGACGGCGAGAACTGTGGCCACACAGAGAAACGCCCCCAGACGGTGACCGACTGGACTGGTGGGCATGTCGGAGAACTCGGGTGTCGGATAGCCGAACGCGCGCAGGGCCCCAAGGCGGGCCCGCGCACGCCGCTGGCGCTCGAGGGGGGCGTGCAGAGAAAAGACAGCGGATCGACGATCGATGGAGGACAAGGCAAGACTTTCTCGCCGCTGGGCCTCCTGCAGAAGGTTATGACCGCGTTCGGTGCGGACGATGATGAGATTCTCGCCGGGATTGGTAGCGTATGATCCTCTCATCTCCGGCAGCCAGGCATCTCCCAGGGCTATATCCGCAAAGGCACTGACGCCATCCTGACAGGCCAGGCAGGCGAGGGGCCAAAAATAATTCAGACACGTCGCCCAGGCTTCCTTGTAAGGATAGCGATGGGGGCGGCCCTCTGCATCAAGAATCTGCAGCATACCCGGCCAGCCATGCCCTCTATGTGGAGCGCCGGTCCACTGGCCCGAAGCCAGACCAGAACGGCGAGCGAGGAGTTGGGCGCCTCGCAGCGTGACACCATGATGGCAAACAAGGCCCAGGTAACAGGCTATTCTCTTCTCCAGCACCGGGAGCCGCTTTGCCGCCTGGCGAAAGCCCCGGATGTGACAGGGGAGGCCGACAACTGCCACCCGACCGTCAAAATCGAGAATGTCCGCGATGACGCGGTTCAATGGCACGGGGCAGTACCACGAGCCGCTGGCGGCCATGATCTCCTTTTCATCCCCCGTCAGACATGGCTGGGGCATCATCCCCCCACTTTCGGAAGGACGAATCGCGGTCACGGCATCGTAATGCCCGTGACGGAGCCCATAAAGTAAAAGAGTTGTGATGATCCCTCCCGACGCGGCGCGATAACGCACCTCCCCATCGCTGGCATGTCCGACGAAACAAGCGCGATATTGTCCTAAAGCGCCGGGGGCGGCATCCTGGCCATCGACTGCTCGTCCGGAAGCGGAGTAACGGCTGCTGACGGTAAACGCATTCTCCCGATCCGAGGGAGTGACCTCCGGGCACACGGCCAGGCATAGGTGGCAGCGTGTACACTTTTGGGGGTCAACGGTGGGAAGATATTCCCCCGCCGC
>JAWLEV010000081.1:0-12221 GCA_041685915.1 Anaerolineae bacterium
AGCAGGAGGTGCGCGGCGAGTACGTGCTCCTCGTCGCCGGTACCGAGGCCTCCTGACCCCGCCCACTCATTCTCCCAGGGCGAACTCGGCCACGACAAAAGTATGATCCGAGGGACGCTCCGCCTTTCTGGCTTCCTCGTCCACCCACACATCCTCCGACACCTCCGCCAGCGGCTCTGTGCCCCAAATGTGATCCACGCGCCATCCTATATTCCGCTCCAGGGCATTCCGCGTGCGGTAATCCCAATACGTATACTGCACCTTGTCCGGATGATGAAGGCGAAACAGATCCACAAACCCCCACGCGCGAACGCGCTCCAGGGCAGCCCTGGCCTCAGGATGAAAGTCCACGTGGTTCTTTAGGCGGTCGGGATCATGAATATCGATGGGCTCCGGCGCCACGTTAAAGTCGCCCACCCAAAGAAGAGGTTCGTCCGGCGAATAGTTGCGGTCAAAGAGGTCGCGCAGACGATCGAACCATTCCAGTTTATCCTGAAACTCGGGGGCATCGGGGGAACGCCCCTGCGGCACATAAGTATTGGCGATGGGAATTCCCTGTATCGTCGCACGAATCAGGCGCGGCTCGTCCCGTTTCTCCTCATCGCTTTGGTCGAAACCATAGCGCACATCCTGAGGTTCCTCCCTGCTGATCACGGCCACCCCGGAATAGCTCTTTTGGCCCCGAAAAACCACGTGATATCCCGCCTCCTGGATCGCCTCCTGGGGGAAATCCGCATCCCGTGCTTTGGTCTCCTGCACGCAAACCACGTCCACTGACTCTTTATCCATCCAGGCAAGTATCTGACCCAACCGTACCCGGATCGAATTGGCGTTAAAAGTCGCCACTTTGAACAGATCGTCTTTCATCGAAACATCTCCTCACTGCTTGATCTCGATATATCCAAATTCGTCAAACCTCACAACAACCACACGTCAGGGTCGAAAACTCAACGCTTCTCTCCCGTCGCGGCCAGGTGCATGCTATCTGCCAGGGCAGGATACAGCGTTCTGTAGACTTGATACGGCTCCTCGTAGGCGCGATGGCGTGAAGCATCCGGCGAGACGACCTCATCTACTGCAGAAAGGGTGCGTTGGACGGCTTCATGGTAATCCTCATAGATGCCCGCGCCCACTCCCGCCGTCATGGCCGCGCCAAGGGCCGTTGCCTCGCCCACTTTTAAAGTGACAACGTCCATACCCCACACATCGGCCTTTATCTGACGCCACAGCGCGTTGCGCGCTGCTCCTCCCACGGTGACGACGCGATTTAGCGAGATACCGCTCTGGTTTTCTACCAGTTCCAGCAGATGACGCATAGCAAAGGCAGTTCCCTCCATGACGGCGCGGACCATGTCGCCACGCGCCGTGCTCAACGAGAGTCCGAAAAAGACACCTCGGGCATGGGGATCCCACAGGGGAGCGCGTTCCCCCATCATGTGAGGAAGAAAGATAACGCCGTTAGCTCCTGGAGGCGAGGAGGAAGCCGCCGCCGTCATCTCCTGATAAAGCGTCTGATCGGGATCCTCACCCGCCCGACCAAACATCTCCCTCCCGAACCATCGCAACGCCGCGCCGGACGTGCTCATGGCCCCGATCAGTACCCAGATATGGGGCACGACATGCCAACGCCCCAGCAATTCTGGACAGATGGATGGTGCGGGCAGGCAGGCAGCCACCATCTCCGACGTGCCACTCACGTCAAAGACATCTCCCGGATGTATGGCCCCCACCCCCACCGAGGCCATGGCACCATCGATCCCTCCCAACACCACCGGCGTCCCGGACCGCAGTCCCAGGGCCTCCGCCCGCTGTCGCAGCAGGGGAAACGTCGTATCGGGAGCCGCTATAGGAGGCAACAGGTCGAGATCGATGTCCAGCGCGTCGGCTATCTTGGGATGCCAGTCCTTTGTTCGATAATCGTAAAGCCCCGTAAAGCTGGCGTTCGTCCAGTCCACGTACGTCTGGCCCGTGAGCCAGCGAAACAGCAGGGTCCCCACCTGGGCGAACAGTGTGGTTTTTTCATACACCTCGGGTTCATGCTCACGGATCCAGAGCATTGAGGTCAGGCTCGTATTGCCCGAGACGACGCGATTTCCCGTGATCTCTTCGATATTCGGCACCTTCCCCAGTATCCAGGAGGCCTCCCGTGCACTGCGAGTATCAAAGTAGGCGATGGCCGGCCGCAGGGGCAGACCCGACGCATCCAGAGGCGTGACGGTCCCGATCATATTGCTTAACCCTATGGCCACCACACCATCGGCAAACGCCTTCGGCGTGTCCAACACGGAATGCACGCCCTCTGTGATGGCCTCCAGCCAGTGTTCGGGATCGATCTCCGCCCAACCGGATTTCGGCGACTGCACGGGAATGGCCACTTCTTCCAAAGCGAGGAGTTCTCCCGTCACCTGAAACAATGCTACCTTCACTGCCGTCCCGCCCACGTCGATCCCCAAAAGAAAACTGCTCCCCACCACAACCCTCCGTCCATCAAACCGTCATACCATTATAATCCCAAGAATTGAGAGGGTAAAAGGCCAATTCCATTCCCAAAGTGGTACTCAACGGAAAATGAGTGGCCCTCCGTTCATCGATTGGTCGCAAAGGGACTGAGAGCATATAATGAGAAATGAAAAAGTCCTGAATCTGACTTGATGACAGGCATTGCAGGCTACAGAAGCTCTTTAGTCGAATCATATCGCACTGAGATGGGAGGCAATGCGCATAACATTTCTGGGCACGGGGACCTCACACGGGGTTCCTACCATCGATTGCATGCTGGACAACTATGAACGATGTCCCCAAAAGGTTTGCCTGAAAGCGAAGACGAATCCTCGCCACAGGCGCACCCGGGCATCGATCTTGGTAGAGACCGCGGAGGCAACCATCCTCGTCGATACATCCCAGGACTTTCGGCAACAGGTGCTGCGCAACCGCGTCCGGCGTATAGATGCCGTGCTCTACACCCATGGGCATGCCGACCATATCTATGGCCTGCCGGATATACGCTCCTACTGCCGTCATCAGGGGAAACCCATCGACATATATGGTTCAGCGGAGACGTTGCGCATACTGCGCCGGGCCTTTCACTATGTATTCGATCCACCCGACTATGAGGGAGGGGGAATCCCCAAAGTGGATCCACATCGTCTCGAAACCTCGATTGAGATTGGAGAGACAAAAGTCACCCCTCTCCCCGTAGAGCATGGAGCATTGAGAGGTTGCCAGGGATATCGTATAGGGGACGTGGCCTACATCCCCGATGCCAAATGCATTCCCAAGGAGACGCTGAAGAAACTAGAGGGTTTAGATTTGCTTGTCCTCAACTGTCTGCGTCTGCGTCCCCATGGCAGCCATCTCTGCCTGGAGGATAGCCTGACGTATGCGGGACGACTGGCCCCCTCCCGCTGCCTCTTCACTCATATGACGCATGATATAGACTATCAGATCGAGGAGAACAGGCTTCCCTCCTGGGCAAACTTTGCCTACGATGGACTGACTGTTGAGGCCTGACCCACCACCGAAACGGTGAGCAAATTAGCATATTGACGAGATCAGCAGATACAGATGGGAGACACGGATGACCGAGAGAGAACCGACCAGAGAAGACGGTGAGAGTGTTCTATGGCGCGGGATCGACTTTTCCGGCGTCACCCTCGTGATAGGCGTGGGCAGCGGACGTCTGGTGGAACTGCTCGACGAGCGCGTGGATGCCTCTCAGGGGCGCTTGATCGTCATTGGCGATAGAAAGCAGAAACTACAACAGATTACCCCGGAAAGAGAAAAGGTGGGCCTGACGGCGATACAGGCCCACCTGCGGGATATCCCTCTCCTCGACCAGACAGTGGACCTCCTGGTGATGAGTGGCGTGCTACGCCAGGTGCCCGAGGCCAGGCTCGACGTTACCTTTGACGAACTGTGGCGCGTCCTCGTGCCCGGGGGACAACTGCGTATATCGGACCTTCTTGAGCCGCCGGAAGCGGAACACACCCAAGCCTGGACCCAGCGGAACGCCATCGTGCGCAAGCTGGGACGGGCCCTCGATGAACCGACGGCGGTCTCTGTGGATATCCAACACGCCGCCAAGACCCTACGCTCCGCGGGCTTTGATGACCTGGGAATATCCATATTGCCCGGCGCCCCCCTGACCCAGGAATGGTTGGAGGAGACCATAAGAGCCGTACGCGCCATGACCTCCCGTGTGGTCGACCGGAAGATGCAGCAGCAGATATTAAACGAGGATCTTGAGAAACTGGTAAAAGCCTACAATCAGGGAGACCAGCGCGCCGCCGAACGTTTTGTCCTCCGTGGCGTCAAGGCCGGCGATGTGGCCCTCAATCCAGAGTCGCGCTGGCAGGGAGCGGGCGTGTGACCATCTATGTCGATGTATCCAGCGCCGTCCACGCCAAGGCGGGGCTGAAACGCTACACCGAGAATCTGGTGCGAGAACTTGGGCCGCTCCTGGGGGAGCGCCTCCATCTCTTCCAGAATAGCCTGGGGCGTCGCGGTCCCCTCTTGGGCTGGGAGGAACATCCCACCGTCGGCGTACGGCACGGATACAGGACGTGGCGCGCGCTGGTTCTGCTCAGACAGGCCCTCCATTGGCCCATGGGCAATCTCCTGCCCGATGCCTCCCTCTTTCACGCCACCGAGCATCTGCTGCCTCCCCTGGGACGGATTCCCACCGTACTTACCGTACACGACCTGATCTTTGAGCGTTACCCCAAATACCACAAGATGATGAACTATCTCTACCTGCGAACCGCCATGCCCCTTTATTGTCGACGGGCCACGGCCATCATCGCCGTCTCCCAATCCACACGAGGGGATATCGTCGATCTGTACAATATCCCCCCCAAAAAGATCACCGTAATCCCCGAGGCCGCGGATCCCAATTTTCGTCCCCAGCCGGCAGAGAGGATAAAGGCCGTGCGTCGCCGCTACGGCCTGCCGTCCCGCTACCTTCTCGCCGTGGGTACCATCGAGCCACGCAAAAATCTCTCCCGCTTGGCCGACGCCTGCAGCCCTCTGTTTGCCCAGGATCTGGTCGATGCCCTCGTCCTGGTGGGCAGCAAGGGCTGGCTCTACAAGGACTTTTTTCGACATCTCGAGTCCCTTCCCTGGCGGGACAGAATACTGCGCACCGGTTTCGTACAGGAGCAGGATCTGCCCGCCGTATATGCGGGGGCGCTTCTGACAGTGCAGCCGTCCCTATATGAGGGGTTTGGATTGCCCGTGCTTGAGGCCATGGCCTGTGGCTGCCCCGTCTGCGCCAGCGATACCTCCAGCCTACCCGAGGTCGGCGGGCAGGCAGCACGCTACTTTGACCCCCAGGACACCGAGGAGATGACCCATTGTATCGGCCACGTCCTGCGACATCCTCACCTGCGCCAGGAGATGGCGAAGAAGAGTCTCGTGCGTGCGAGAACCTTTTCATGGAAAAGTACCGCACGACAGACCCTCAACCTCTATAGGCGGGTGATGGACAGTAGCATCTAACATTCGAGAAATGGCTCTCTAGAAGAAAGGAGTATACACGATGAAAACCGGATCCGAATCGGCGCGCAAGTGGTATGGTGCCCCCCTCATCTTCGATCCCCTTGAAGGAAAGACCGTCATGGAACCCCCAGAAGAGGGACGTGGATATTGGGCGGGAGCACCTAGCGTCCTCTACGACGACGAGACAAAGAAATTCTACCTCTACTATCGCGTCCGCAAGCCGCGTCCCGTGCGGGGCGGAGCATGTCACATCGCCGCGTCGGAGGACGGCATTACCTTCCATGACATATGGGGAGCCACAAAGGAGGATCTGGACTCGCCCTCTGTGGAGCGCTTCTGCTTGACCAAGAGTCTGGACGGCAAGTGGCTGCTCTATCCCAGCTACGTCGATCCGCAGACCAATCGCTGGCGCACCGACGTCGTGGAAGCCAAGAGTCCGGACGCCTTCGACCTATCTGAGAGCGAGGAACTGTTCGCCACCGAGCAGGTGGGAGTGCAGGGCGTAAAAGATCCCTGGGTGATGATTGTCAACGGTCTCTACTATATGCTCATCAGCTATGCCATGAGCCTGGACATCAGCTCCCCAGAGGATCGCAAGCGGATGCACGCCACAGCCGACATCTATAATACCGGTCTCACCCTCTCCAGCACGGCACTGGCCGTGAGCGGCGACGGCCGACGCTATGAGTGGAAGGGGGATATATTTCCTCCACGCAAGGGGGCTTGGGACGCCTACGCCGCGCGGCTGGGCTGCCTCGTGCCCACGGAGAACGGGTGGATGGGCTATTATGATGGTGCCGCCTCTGTGGAGGAGAACTATGAGGAGCGCACGGGCATGGCCCAGACGTGGGATCTCACACACTTTTACCGGCTCAGCCAGCAAGGCCCGAGCATCGTCTCCCCCCATGGTAGCGGCGGTCTACGCTATATTGACGCCATCGTGTTCGACGGGGAGATCTATTTCTACTACGAGTTTTGTCGTGCCGACGGCTCCCACGAACTGCGGCTCAATCGCGTCCAGATCTAGGGCTTGATATCCCTAGATCACCCCCCATAGGACATCTGGCGAGCGAAATTCGCCCGCCAGACGTCCCTGCCTTAAAAAGCCGCTATGGAACCATAGCGGCCAGATGAACAGCACCTAAAAACCAGCGCTCACAATCCCTCCGGTACCTCTACACCCAGTTTTTCGGCAACCTCTCGCAGATTCTGCACGGTCCCTTCGGGCAGGGGAATCCCCTCCTCCGCACGCTCCTCGTGAACCCGATCCTCAAGCTCTCCGGGCATGAGGATCTCATCAAAATCCTCGGCCTTGGGCAGGCCTTTGATGCCATCTACAAGATCGTCCACGTTCTCCTTGAACATCTCCAGGTCGCTGAACGTGCCGATATCCACAGCCGCCACCACGCTGTTCTGTGTGCCCGGCCGAACCTCCTGCCCAGCCAGGGTGGGAGCCACCAGGGGATTGCCGGCCATGATGTTGGACAGACAGGCGAACATTATGGCCAGATTGGACCCCTTGTAAGCACCAAAGGGCAAGAGGATGGCCGCCTCCTCGGGATCGGTGGTGGGATTGCCTTCCACGTCCAGGGCCCAGCCCTCGGGAATGGACACGCCCTTATCGACAGCCAGGTCAACCTTGCCCCCCGCAGCGACGCTTGTAGCCATATCCAGCACCAACGGACGATGCTCCTTGGCAGGCACGCTGATGGCTATCGGACTGTTATGTATACCACGCGCCTTGGCCCCATAGGGCGCCATGTTGGGGGGATTGCTCACGAGGGCGATACCAGCCATGCCCTTCTCGGCAGCCAGCAAGGCATAGTAACCCATGGCTCCCTGATGCGTCGTATTGCGAATGAGCCCCCAGCCGATGCCCACCTCCCCGGCCTTCTCCATCACCCGCTCCATAGTAAAGGTCGTCACCACCGGGCCAAAGGCGTGATCGCCATCGACAAAGATCACGGCCGGCGTCTCCCTCAACACTTGAATATCAGGATCGGGATTCATACCTCCCTTTTGCACGCTGGCCAGATACTGGGGAACCCTCAACACCCCATGGGAGTCGATACCCCTCAGATTCGCCCATACCAACACCCGCGCCTCGGTTTCCGCATCCTCGGGACGCATCCCCATCTCGACAAAGATCTTCTTGGTGAAATCTTCCAGTACTTTCCAGTCTATGCGCACTTGTGACACAAAGATCCTCCCTTTACATATAGAACAGTGGGTTTAGATTGCTGAGGTGCCTGACACTTGCGCCAGGCACCTGAAAGCCCCGATATTTTCCCCCAAACAAGCGATGCTGAACTACCGAATGCCCCGACAAGCCGCAGAAAAAGGCTAGCGCATCGTCCCTTCTTCGAGATACCGGCTGAACAACTGCCCCCATGACGTCTCCTCTCGCCAGCGCTCGTATACGTGTCGTTCTTTGAGGGGCCAGCGGTAGTAATCATGGTACGCTTCGGAGATAAAGGAAGCCACATGCACAAAAGGAGTATGGAATAACAGTTTCTGTAGGATCTTGGTCGGGCCAAACCATGACAACCAGCCCAGCATGCGGTGAAAGTTCATCCCAATGCGAAAGTTCCAATCCTCATCGGAGACGTCGTCCCCGACGATGTCGATCTCGCGGACGTTGCCCACTCCCAGCCCCTGCTCATGGGCCAGACGAATATAGCCGATATCCATGGGATCAAACCCCATCATCTTGGCCGCCACGGCATCTATGGCCACTTGATCGCCACTGGCCAGAATCACGTCTTTTACCACGGGGTCCATGATGCGGGGGCCTGTGCCATTACCCGCCGTGGTGCCATCCATCACGGCAAAGACTCCCGTATGAATCTCCTTTTGAATATGCAACAGATCCACCAGCGTCTGATGAATCCAGCTATGGGTATAATGGCGCTTCGTATTCAACAGGCCGCCAAAAGCGTTCTTCATGGCTCCCGTCGTCTTGGTATAGATATGGCATTTGACCGTGGGCAGGTGAACGATGCTCTTACCCACAAAGAAATCCGGAACGCGAATGCCCTCCGGATAAATGCGTGGAAGGACGTTCATCTCCGCCTCTGGCTCATACAGAATCCAGTCCATGTCACAGTCTTTGAAATTGTACAGCACGGGAATGTTATAGCGCCGAAAGATGGGGACATAGTTGTTCAGATCCTCCCCTTTAAAGGTGTCGATGACCACCGTCTTGTTCTGCACACAGACGAGTTTCTCATAGCCACGGTCTCGAAGGGCCAGCGTCGTCCCCTCCAGCTGCCAGGGCGTGGTGTTGGCACTGGGAAAGGGATAGTGCCAGGAGATATTGTCCTTCAGAATCACCGTCTTATCGGGCGGCAGGAACTTTTCCACCTCGGCCAGTTCTAACAGCCGGTCATAATCCTCCAGAATCGTCTCGGCCTGCGTCTTCAGGACAGCCACCTTCGCTCGCGTTGTCATCTACAAAAAGCTCCTCAGGTGGCCTCAGATCGCGCCACGAAACGCCAAGATCTGGACCACATATCTTCATCTCCAATTCACGTCAATTTTATATTGACGCTTCAGCGAGGTCAAGGCAAGCGAAAACAGATGCCCTTCATTTCGCATCCACCCGGGAATGCTCCTCAATGGGCTGCCATTGGCGTCCATCCTCTTCTATGAGGCGATCCGCCTCTTCTGGTCCTTGGCTACCAGGAGTGTACTTTACCGGCTCCAACCCGTCCGTCAAGGGATCCACAAGCTCCCAAGCCAATTCGATCTCGTCACTTCGGGCAAAGAGAGAAGCGTCCCCTTGGATGGCATCCAGAAGCAACCGCTCGTAGGCGTCGGGCAGGACGTGTTCGCCAAAGCGGCGACCGTAGTGAAAGGCCATGTTCACCCCCTCGGTTCGCATGCCGGCTCCCGGTATCTTGATCTGAAAGTTCAGATGAATCCCCTCATTGGGTTGAATATAGAGAGAGATATGGCCCGGCGGGAGTTCCACATTTTCGGGGAACAGAGTATGGGGAACCTCCTTGAACTGCAGAGTGATCTCTGTCGTCTTTTCTGCCAGGCGCTTGCCGGAACGCACATAAAAGGGCACCCCCTGCCAACGCCAATTGTCAAGGTGCATCTTTATGGCCAGATAGGTGGGCGTCTGAGAGCCAGGGTCGATACCTTCCTCCTCCGTGTAGCCATCGTACTGTCCCCAAACCCCACCTGACGCGGAAAGAGGTCGGATGGAATGCAGCACCTTCGCCTTCTCATCACGCAGGGCCTTGGCGCTAAAAGAACCAGGGGGTTCCATAGCCACGAGGGATAGAAGCTGCAGAATGTGATTCTGCAGCATGTCGCGCATCACGCCAGCCTCGTCATAGTAACCGGCCCTGTGTCCCACCCCCATGCTCTCGGCCACCGTTATCTGCACGTGATCCACATAATTCCGATTCCACAAAGGCTCAAAGATCAGATTGGCGAAGCGAAAGACCAGGATATTCTGCACCGTCTCTTTGCCCAGGTAATGATCGATGCGGTAGACTTGATCTTCTCCAAAGACGGCGTGAACCTTGTCATTCAGCTCCCGGGCGCTTTCGAGGTCATGTCCAAAGGGCTTCTCGATGATGATACGCCGCCATCCCCGTTCGCTTTGGTTGAGGCCCACCTTGCCCAGTTGCTCGGCGATGACGGGATAGAGGACAGGAGGAACCGCCAGATAGAACAAACAGTTTCCTTCGATATCCGCCTCTGTCTCGAGCTCCCTCACAGTTTTGGCCAAACGTTGATAGGACGCGGGATCGTCGTATTCCCCGGAGAGATAAGATATACGCTCGGCAAACTCGGGCCATCGTTCACACATGCCCGGCTTGAGCCGCGCATAGTCCTGCACCCCCTCCAACAGCCGCTCAGAGAACGCCTCCTGAGAAAACTCGCTTCTGGCAAAGCCAAGAACGCGAACGCCCCGGGGTAGCAGTCCTTCACACAGGAGACTGTGCAGCGCAGGAATCAACTTGCGGCGTGCAAGATCCCCCGACGCGCCAAAGATCACGATGGTAGCGGGCTCGAGAGACAGACGTTCCAGACTTGCCATATCCCTGCTCCTTTTCGGTAACGACGAAAGTGGCAGTCATTGATGTTCTATATGTCGATGGCCGGCACGTGGTCAGAGATCAAACGGGGCCCTTATCCCGGAAAAGCCCGCCCCCTATTGCGGCTCGCAACGATATCGGGCAAAGGCGTCGAACAGCGCCTTGAGGTTCTCCTTGGGAATCCTGGCTTGGATATTGTGCACGGCGTTAAAGACAAAGCCCCCATCCTCGCCAAAGATTCGCACGTTTTCCTTGACCTGCTCCTCAATCTCTTCTGGTGAACCAAAGGGCAGTACATGTTGTGTATCGATGCCGCCACCCCAGAAAACCAGATCATCCCCCCAGCGATCCTTCAGTTTGCGGGGCTCCATACCCTCGGCCGAGATCTGCACGGGATTCACGACATCCACCCCGGCATCCACAAAATCGTCGTAGAGATCGACCATGGAGCCACAACTGTGATAGAACGTTTTCCACCCCGTATTTGCATGAACCCAGTCGTTGATCGTCTCATGAAATGGCTTGAACAGATCACGATACGTTTGCGGAGAGATAAAAGAGCCCTTCTGCGCGCCAAAATCCGTACCGCTGATAAAGATGGCGGTGATCTTTTCTCCCACGGCCTCCTTGTAGAGCTCCAGATTCTGCATGGCAATTTCCAGTTGACGCTCAAAGATGCCCCGCACATAATCCGGATACAGAACCGTGGCCATGTACCAATCGGCCACACTCCTGATGCCCTTGGGCTCCGGAATGGCCACGCCGGGTACATAGGCGATGTCACCAAAACTTGTCCCCGCAAAATTACCGATGATGGCCCGCGTCGTGTTCTCGTATAGCGACGTGGCACGCTCTTCTAGCAGGCGCAGTTCCTCGTCGGTATAGACGTGATACATATCCTGAACCCATTCTTCGGGATCGAGGGATTCTGGATCGTAGGGCTCCTGTCGCTCGATGGCATCGTGATAGAATCCATCGGCGGGCATACGCCCCGACCGCGATAAGGAGCGATCCCCTTGAGGGTACTGGTAAAGGTTGCCGTCCTCCGCTACCTCCGTGTTAAAGCCCCCTGGTACAAGGACGGGCGTACCGTCGAACAGGGTAAAGGGCTTCCAGTCCCGCTGGGGGAAACCAAAGAACGTACTGTCATCAGAAAGACCCACGACATCGATGCCTAACGCGTCCATAACATCGTCATCCACTTCACCCAACATCTGATAGGGCTCATGGACTTTGATGCGCTCCTCCTCCAGCTCATAGGCCTCACGCAGGCGATAGAGAGCAGACGCCGCAATGCCTGTTACAGCCGTCGAGCCCAAATCGAGGGGCACACAATCCGGAACCTCATGATTGAGGGCCGTCTCCACCCGCTCGCGTGATGTGCTCATCATCTCACCTCCCAAGCAAAACGAATCCTCAGAACAGAATCTATTCTAGTCCGCAGCCGAGGATAAGGCAACTCGACAATATGTCGAGGATGACCAATATGCAGGCATGTTGTATAATGGGCCACAGTCATATCATTATCGGTTACCTCGGAGGCATAAAAGATGAACTCACGGGAACGTTTTCTCGCCTGCATGCGGTTCGAACCGGTGGATCGCGTGCCGAACTGGGAGTCGGGCTACTGGGTGGACACCCTCGAAAGATGGTACGAAGAGGGGCTGCCCC
>JAWLEV010000082.1:0-12174 GCA_041685915.1 Anaerolineae bacterium
CCCATGGGAGAGATATTCTGGAGAGGGTATGGGAAGTAGATTAAGGCAGAGCCAGAGGCCGGCCAACGTCAGATGTGCAAGAGCCTGTGCGTACTGGATCGCGCATAGGCTCACACCTTCGCGCTCTGCTCCGCCAGCCAGGGGATGGCGCCCTCGGTTTCAAACCAACTCTCCAGGGCCCTGTACACATAGGCCACCGCCTCGCTCTCGTCGCCGAATCCCACATAATCGGGCAGGGTATCGGGGAATCGCTTCCTTCCCAGCATATAGTCGGGAACAAAGGGATTGACGGCCAACGCCTCCTGGAGGTGTTGGTTGGCCAGAGGGCTCGCCCCCTGCTGCCGAAAGGTAAGCAGCGCCCGCGTATAGGACCAATCGGCGACCACGTCGTCGGGATACTCGTCCAAAAGTTCTCCCAGGGCCTCGTCATCGTCCTGGATCAACAGACAGTCGGCCAGAATATAGCGGAGCCCCTGATTGTCGTTCGGATTAAGCCGCAGCATATCCTTGTAGTGGGCGATGGCCTCCTTGTGCTTGCCGAGTTCCCAGAGGCATTCGGCGAGCCCCGCGCGGGCCCGCATATAGGGTCGCGTCTCCAGGACCCCCCAAAAATGGCCCACATACCCCTCAAAGGCCTCGGAGCCCAGGGCGCGTTCCCCAGCCTCCACGCCCTCAGCATAGAGGGCCCGGGCTTCCTCCCACGTCTCGGCCGTCTCCTCCGCCAGTAGCACGTAGGCATCGGCACAGTCCTTGCTGATGCGGAGCGCCCGATGCGCCAGCGCCGCCCGTCTCCTTCCCCTGGCCTCCCACGCCTCGTACATGACCTCCTGTGCCTCCTGTAGCGCCGTTAACGGCGGAAGATCCATGGGCAGTTCTCCACCTCCCCCAAGAGCTTATGGCCCATCACTCGATGCGGCTATTCTATCCCCAGTTGTCTGTGTTGTCAATGAAAAGGTCGTTGGAAAAAAGATATTCGCCTCACCCAGCTGACAGAAAAAACCTCGCCATACGTTACAAACACCCTCTGATCACTCGTTTCAAAAACCCCTTGACCCTCGGCACAACCTGGCCGGCATCCATGAAAGCCTGCAGATGGCCCCGGCGGGGCAGGGAGAAAAAGGTCGCCTGCGGCATCTCCTGAGCGGCGGCCTTGATGAGGGGATGGCGAGGATCGTCCTCGCCCGCAAAGAGGAAACAGGGCACGGATACGTCCAGGGGAACGCCCTCCCCACACACCTGGGGCTGCGCGGCCGCGGCGAGGGCTCGCAGGTCGTTGGCCAGGATGAGGCGCTTCGCCTTGCTGGATAGCTCCTCGCCGATCACCTCCTCCAAAGCATCTATGAACGCCTCGGGATCGTCCCCCTCGATATCGCAAAAGGGAGCACAATCCTCCCCATAGGGGTGGGAGCCACCTACGATCAGCGAGGAGAGACGGGCTGGCGCATACTTGGTCATGCCAAAGCCGATCCAGCCCCCCATAGAATACCCGGAAAAATGGGCACAGGACACACCGAGGGCATCCAGGACGGCGACCACATCGCCGACCCGCAGGCGGAGCGCGTAATCCTGCACGGCATGGGGCTTGCTACTGGCCCCATGCCCCCGGGCCTCCACGAGGATGAGCGTATACTCCCCGCTCAAGGCCTCCGTATAGCCGGCCTGGCGCCAGATCTGGGCGCTGCTGGCATACCCATGATGCAGGATCAGAGGCGGCCCCTGCCCTTCTATCTCATAGTGGATGCGGATGTCGCCATTACGGGCAAAGGGCATGTGCCTCCTCCATTTTCATAGGTAAAAGCCCTCCGCGTACAGACCGACACGGAGGGTTTGGAATGCCAGAGGGGGCGCAGCGAAAGCACGATAAAAACCTATAATAAAAAGATGCCATGCTCCTCACAGGCCTCGATCATCTCCTCGGGCCAGAGGCTGGCCTGGACTTCGCCCACGTGGGCGCGGCGCAAAAAAAGCATACACAGGCGGGATTGTCCGATACCGCCGCCGATGGTGAGGGGCAACTCGTCGGCCATCAACTTGCGGTGGAAGTAGAGGTCCAGTTTTTCCATCTCCCCCTTGATCTCCAGTTGAGTCAACAACGATTCCCTGTCCACGCGAATACCCATGGACGAAAGTTCCATGGCGCATTCGAGGAGGGGGTACCAGACAAGCAAGTCGCCATTCAGTCCCCGCCTGTCATTGCCCGTCTCGGTGGACCAGTCGTCATAGTCCGCCGCCCGTTCGTCGTGGGGCTGCCCGTCGCTCAGGTTGGCGCCGATGCCGATGATGAATGCGGCGCCCTCTTCCCGACAGATGGCGTCCTCTCGCTCCCTGGGAGAGAGATCGGGATAGCACGCCCGCAGATCCTCGCTGTGAATAAAACGGATCTCCTGGGGAAGGTAGGCGGAGGGAAGGCTTGGATAGGCATCACAGATATATTCCTCAGTATCCAGGATGACGTCATAGATGTCGCGCACGACCTCTTTGAGAAAGGGGATGTTCCTCTCCTCCGCCGTGATGATCCGTTCCCAGTCCCATTGATCGACATAAACAGAATGGAGATTATCCAGGGTCTCGTCAGGGCGGATGGCGTTCATATCCGTATAAAGCCCCTCGCCATGCTCAAAGCCATATTCTCCCAGGGCCAGCCGCTTCCACTTGGCCAGAGACTGTACGATCTCTGCCTCGCCATCCAGGGCCTTGACACGAAAGTTGACGGGCTTTTCCGCACCCGTCAGGTGATCGTTGATGCCCGTGGCACCGGGCACCAGTATGGGGGCCGTGACGCGGCTCAAGTTCAGCGCCCGCGCCAGACCTTCCTGAAAATGGTCCTTGATCATCTTGATCGCTTTTTCCGTCTCCCGCAGGTTCTGGCGCAGATCATAGCCCTTGGGAAAGATGAATGCATTCCTTGTCGTTGCAGCTTCCACTTTTTTTGACATAGCCTATCCCGATTCCTCCAAGAAATTGAGCGTCTTGATGTCCTGCACCATGGAGAAGACGCGGAACGCCTATTCCCTCTACTCCACCGCCCCACCGTCGCCATAGAGGGCCTGATAGATCTGATAGTTCAAGCCCACCTTGGTCAGATACTCCCGCGTCGACCCAAAACCGATCCAACGCAGCAGGTCATCGCGTTCAGAGATCAGGGGATTCTCCAACCAGCTATCCACATTCGAGGGGCCGGCGTTGTAAGCCAGAAGGGCAAGTTCTACATCCCCATCATAATAATCAAGGAGCCAGCGCAGGAACCAGGCGCTCATACGAATATTTTTCCGGGCGACGTATCCCTCGCCCGGCGAGATCGTTTCCTCCAACTCGTCGGCCGCCCATTGCTGCGTCGCGGGCATGAACTGCATCAGGCCACGCTCCCCGGCATAGCCCCGGGCTTTTTCGTCGAAACGGCTTTCCTGACGCATGATGGCCCATATAAGCAAAGGGTCGACGTCGAATTCGTCCGCTTCGGCCTCGACCACCTCCGCATAGGGTCGTGGATAACTCAAATACCAGAAAGCGAGTGGGGCTTCCCCCCACTTTTCGATGAACTCGGCCGCGATGGACTGCGCATCGCTCACATATCCCCTGGCATACAGGGCCTGGGCCATGGCCAGGTCAGCTTCTGGCCGGCGTCGGAAACGGGCAGTCAGAAGCAGTTCCAGATAGGCCAGATCCTCCCTGCCGACGGACTCTAGCGCCTCGGCCTTTTCCAGGATCTCTGTGCCCGCGATGTCCAGCGGTGGGGTGGTGAACAGGGGAGGTTCACTGTCAAAGGCTTTCAGGCTTAACCAATTCAGGCCCTGCGCCTCCAGTAACTCTTCGGCCTCGGCCTGGGCCTCCTCGTCCCCCAGACGACGGGCCAGCACATGGAGGCGATAGGCCGCATCATCCGCCAGGTACGTATCCGCCTCGGCCACCCGCGCATAGATGGGCAACGTCTCGGTGATCCGGCCCTCCTCCTCCAACGTGGTGGTAGCATTCCACCAAGAGATCGGAGAAGGGGAGTCGAGCAGGGATGCCAGGGGATCGACGGAATCCTGTTCGCCTGCCTCTTCCTCCACAGCCGGCGTGGGTTCCTCGGAGGCATCGTCCTCTTCCTCATCCTCCTCATATTGTGCCTCAAGCAGGGCCGCCTCATCCTCACGCCCCAGCTCCCTCAGCGCTTCCACCAAGCCAGCGAGCACCCGCTCATCATCGGGGTCCCTCTCGAACCAGGCCCCATAGTTCTCCACCGCCTCCTCATAACGCCCCAACTCGTCGAGGGCCCGAGCGCGTACGGGAAAAGACTCCACCGAATCTACCTCTCGCAAGGTTTCCACCGCATCCCGATAATAATAAGCAGCGTTGAGATCCTTGGCCACAGAGACCGGATCGCGTCCCGTCCGGCGCATATCGGCAAAGGCATCGTACTGATCTCCCAGTATGCGACGATACTCGGCATAAGCCCCCTCGACATCCCCTATCTCCTCCAAATAGTGAGCCAACTCCCGTCGCAGGGCCACCGTATCGTGCAATTCCAGGGCAGCGCGATAGGCTTCTTCCGCTTGAGAGGCCTCCTGATCCGCATAGTGGCGCGCCAGTGTGATATGGGCCTCACGGGCGGCGGGGCTCTGGGGACGATAGGCCACAATCTCTTCCAGGATTCCCACGGCTTCCATATCCGGCATCATGGCCCTGGCCCACCACAGCTGAGCATATTCCTCGATCTCGGGCAACCTTTGCCCCAGCCGCCGAGAAGAACTGGCTGCCCGTCCGTCCTCCATCCGCCGATATCGGGCATAAAGAAAGGCGCCAGAACGCAGATAGCCAAAGCGAAGGAGCAAAAGGCCCGCCACGATACCAAGAAGAAGCAACAAAACAAGAAAGCCTATCCTTTTCCACCAATACAGGGGCACGCTCTCGATCTTTTCCCTCATGACTCGGCCCCCAGTTCAAAGACGTAAAGCCTGCTGTCCGTCGATCCGACATACAACCTGTCCTCGTCTATGGCGGCATCGGCGATTATGGCTCCCCCCGTCTGATAGGCCCACATCTCTTCCCCCGAGGTGCGATCCATGGCACGCAGTGCACCATCATCGGAGCCTACCAAGACCACATCTCCCCACACAGTCGGCGCAGAGCGTATCATGCCCTCCGTCCCATAGCTCCAGAGGAATCCGCCCCCCTGTCCGTCCAGAGCATACAGTTGCCCGCCGTTGCTACCCACATACAGGGTGCCATCATGAACGACGGGAGCGCACGCTACGGCGTAATCGGCATCAAAGGTCCACGCCAGTTCGCCCTCCGCGACATCCAGGGCATAGACGGTACGATCGCAGGAGCCGAAATATACCCTGTCATCGTGGACGACGGGAGCGGCCAAAATGTCCCCTCCCGTGCCATGCCGCCAGACCAGAGAACCGTCTGTCCGGTCGAGGGCATAAAAATAGTTGTCGGCGGAGCCAAAGAGCACAAGGTCCTCGGTCAGCGCCGCTCCCCCTTGAATATAATCACCCGTCTGATAACGCCACAGCAGTTCTCCCTCTGCAGCATCCAGGGCGTAGAGATGGCCGTCGTGGGAACCCACATAGATGACGCCCCGATCCAACAGGAGAGGGGCCGTTATCCACCCATCCGTCTCATACCGCCACACCAGTTCACCCGTGGCGGCCTCCAGAGCAAACACGCCGCCATCCCAGGCCCCAAAGCAGACCATGTCCTCAAAGAGTACGGGACGCGACGAGACATTGTCCTCCGTCTCATACTGCCATACGCCCTCGCCAGTCTGAGCATCGACGGCGTGAAACGCATTATCATCGGATCCCACATAGACGAATCCATCGCCCACCGATGCCGTCCCCCGCAAATAGTCTCCCGTAACATAATCCCATAGATAGGAGATGGAGACCCCTTTGGCCGTGCTACCAGAGACACAACTACAGAGGGCGACAAGGCAAAAGAAAAGCAGGATTCGGGGGGCAAACCTCTTTTTCATCATACGCGATCAGCCTTCCCCAAGCCAGATGCAAATACCCATGCAAACGGACATGATACATATAAACTAGGCCCACACAAAATGTGCGGGCCCAAGGATTTTCCAGGAGCGGGCGACGTGATTCGAACACGCGACAGCCTGCTTGGAAGGCAGGGGCTCTACCAGCTGAGCTACGCCCGCTTGCTGCGAGTCGGGGTGAAAGGATTTGAACCTTCGACCTCGGCGTCCCAAACGCCGCGCGCTTCCCGTCTGCGCCACACCCCGCTGTATTTAGTATACCAAAAAAAGGACTCCCGTCAAAAGAAATGAAGAAATGCCTGCCGCTTACAAGACAACCAACACGCGGCCAGACAAATCCCAGGTCCTGCTCTAAAAAAGCCACCACACGTAAACCACACCTGGCAGCGCAAAGCCCCACACAAAGGGTTGACCCCTGCTCTCCAGTTTCTTCCGACTGGGCCAGGATACCCGCGTCTTCCACGCGTACACCAGGTCAGCCAGGGAAGAGACGCAAAAGGGCGCCCGTCCCTCTTTTTCGGGCGCCCTCTCCGTCTCAACAGGACCGGCGCGAAAATCGCGTCTCCTCGTCCAGAGGAAAAAGGGGATGGCCACGAGCACGACCCCGAGACAGACCAAAAGCAAAAACCGCTCGTCGGGGAAGAGGGCAAAAAGGGCCATGAGAAACTTGGCGTCCCCGCCACCAAAGATGTGCACCCTCCAGATAGCAAAGATGACCATCCAGGAGATGGCGATAAAAAGGAGCACCGACGAACGCCCCGTCCCAGAGCGATAGATCTGCCAGACGACTCCGCACAAGATGACAGGCACCACCAACCAGTTCGCGATGCGCCGGTGCAAAAGATCCACGGCGGGCACCACTACCAGCCAGACCGTGACAAAAAGTTTGACGATCAGCCTTGCCATATCTATTCAACACGCCTTGCAGCCAGCAAACCTCATCTTACCAGAGTGCCCGCAAAGCCCCCATCACCTGACGCCCAGTGTCTCCAAAAGTTGTTCTATCTCTGGTCCCAGGGCCTGCAGAATGGCATACATGGCCAGAGTCAGGATAACGGTCACCACCACCCACTCGATCAAATCGGGGCCCGATTCGTCTGCCCAGAAACGCCTTAAATCACCTAACAGATTCACCTTTTTTCCAGTCCACAATACTCGCGCAAAACCTTTTTGTCGATCCCCCCAAGACGTGGATCGAGGATACTTTCCACATCCATAATCTTCTACCATAAACGATATACTGTCAACAATGTGTGAGGCGAACCTTTCCCATCTCGCGAAACCTTTTCGTGATGAAGGGGAAAAGCATATTTGGTGACATCATACGCACATATATAATGATATAACAAGTTGACAACTAACCTTGGGGGTACATGCTTTTCGTCTCTCTTTTCAACCTTGTACTAAAGCGCGCGCGTAGACATTGGCTTCTGACCTTACTATCAATCATCGGCACAGCCGTCACCGTCGGCTTGATCGCCAGTATCCCTATCTTTAGCAACTCGGTGGGCATGCGCATATTGCGTGAAGAACTCGCCGAGGACGCCTACGGCGGCAGCCCTCCCATGGCGATTCGTTACTATCGTGTGCCCTCCTCCTCCAACGTCATGACAGTACAGCAGGCGCTGGATGTCGGCGAGTGGCTGGGCTCGATGACACGCCGGGAGGTGGGCCTCCCCATCGCCAGGACCTATACCCAGATAGGCAGCCATGCATTGACAATACAGCCCCTCCCCGATGACACACGCTACGAGGAGCGCGACCTGCGCCAGGTGCGCATCAACTGCATCCTCGATGTGGAGGATCAGATAGAGATCATCGAGGGACAGCCCTTTTCGGCGGCCGATGAGGTCGATGAACTTTTGATCTGGACGCGACCAGAGATGCTGGAAAAACTGGGAGCCCAGGTAGGGGAAAGATTTCAGCTTTTCAATCGCAATGCAGTACATCCCGATCAACCCACGACATTCCGCATCGCGGGTACCTGGCGGGCCAAAGATCCCGAGGATGCCTTCTGGTACAGTAATCCCCACAAACTGCTCGAGCGCGAGTTTATCACCTCCCTCGAGGATTTTTCCAGGTTCGTGGCCCCCATCATGCCCCAGCAGACCGACTATACCTTCTGGTATTACGTACTTGATGAGAACAGGCTGCGCTTTGATGACACAGATCTCTACGCCAAGGGGGTGAGGATCGCCGAGCAGCGGGCGAGCACCCGATTGTCCAACATCCGCGTGGACCGTTCCCCCATCGAGCCGCTCCGACAAGTTCAAAGACGAACCACTGTGCTTGAGCGTCTCCTGTTTGGCTTTACCGTGCCGGTGATCGTCTTGCTGCTGGCCTTTATCGGCTCCATTGCCATCATATCTGTGCGCTATCAGCGCAACGAGATTGCCATACTCATGAGCCGGGGCGGCAGCCATATACAGTTATTCGTCCTCAACTTGATGACGGGACTGCTGCATATCGTCCTGGGTACCCCCTTGGGTCTGGGCCTGGGCCTGATATTTGCCCAGGGGAAGAGCCTGAACACGGGCTTTCTCACCTTTGATCGTCATACACCGCTACCCCTGGCCACCCAGGGGATAGACTGGCGCCTCGTGGGTCTGGCGTTGCTCTTTTCGCTGGCAGCCCGCCTCATACCCACCCTGCGTGCCAGTGGCAAGACCATCGTTACCTATGGACGAACGAGGGCGCGCAGTGAGAATCCCCATACTGCCGCGCGTATCGCCCTGACCCTCTTGATCTGTGCCGTCAGCGCATACGCTTACTATCGCATACAGCAGAGGGGAACCCTGGGACTGGTTACCTGGCAGACCGATGCGGAAGCCGCGAATGATACTGCTGTGAACGATCCCCTGGTCTTTCTTGCGCCAAGCCTTTTTATCGTGGCGGCCGGGCTGATTACGGCCCTCCTCTTTCCTCTCCTCATGCGGATCGCCGATGTGGTAGGTCAATTTCTGAGTCCCTCGCTATACCTCGGTCTCCGAGAACTGGCCCGACAGACGGGAGCCTATACCTCCGTCCTCTTTATTCTCATCTTTTGCCTGGCCCTGGGCACCTTTGAGGCATCTATTGCCCGTAGCGCCGACTCCTGGTTGGAAGACCGCCTGCGCTATCAGGTGGGGGCTGATTATAGTTTCGAGCAGGGCGTCGCACCGCCAGAGAGCGATGGACCGACGGGCGTGGATAGTTGGTTGATACCCGTCGAAGAATACCGGAAACTCCCTGGCGTCACCGATGCCACTCGGGTGGGTCATCACACGGCATTGTCCCTGCCGGATGATATGCCAAGCGTCGATCTTTTGGGCATCGATCGTCGTGATTTTGGACGCGTGGCCCATTTCAGACGCGACTATGCCAGCCTGCCCCTGGGCGAACTGCTCAATCGCCTGGCCCAAGAGCCCAACGCCCTTTTGATAACGCCGGACTATTTGGAACGAGCCACACTGTCTGTGGGAGATACGCTCCCCCTGGAGGTATACGTCGAGGGAGCGGCCAAGCGCATGGAATTCACCATCGTGGGCACCATCGAACACTTTCCTACCACATACCCCGCCGAGGGGCCCGTCGCCGTCACCAATCTAAACTTTATCCATGACCAATGCGGAGGCGCCCAACCCCACGGCATCTGGATGCGCACGGAGCCCGACGCCGATATCGAGCGTCTGGAAGAGAGCCTTGAGAGGATGGGCGTGGTGGCAGTCAACGAACAGAACTATCGAGAGATGCTGGCCGAGGACATGCAACGCCTGGAGCGGGTGGGGATATTCGGCAATCTCACCGTGGGCTTTTTGTCGGGATCGGCGCTGGCCTGGTTGGGCCTCCTCCTCTATACTACCGCCTCCCTCATACGGCGGGTGCACCGCTTCACCATACTGCGAGCCATCGGATTTATGGTTCGGCAGATCCTGTCCACCCTGAGCGTGGAATACTTTTGCGTCATCGCCTACGGCTTGCTGGCCGGGGCGGCCGCCGGTATCGCCGCCTCCAAGCTGTTCGTGCCCTATTTCCAGTTCACAGATAATCCCGACATGCAGGTACCGCCCTTTATCCCCCATATCGACTGGCAGCGGCTCGTATGGATCGCCCTCGTCTACTTTGTAGTGCTGGCCATCTCAGAGGTCGTCGTCCTCGCCAACACGACGCGCAGAGAGGCTTTTCAGGCCCTGCGCATGGGGAACAAGTAAAGGAAAAAGCGCGCTTGTTCCCCGTAACGTTACGGGGAACAAGCGCGACCAGCTATCGCGATCGGATCTTGTCGGTACCTACTCTGCCACCTCGGGAAGGCCGCTTTCGGCCCGGGCTATTACCTCATTGATCCCGCTATTCTGGATGACAGGCGCATCGTCATACAGAAAACAGGCCACAGCCCGAGAATCTCCTGTTCGGAAAAGTGAGGGGCGTTCTTCACGGCAGATATCCATGGCCTGGGGGCATCGGGGGGCGAACTTGCAGCCCTCGACGCCACGCTCGGCCAGAGCCTGTCCCTTGGTGACATCCTCGGGCTCACCCCATCTGCGCTCGGGGTCGGGCCAGGGGATGGAGCGCACCAAGAGTTGCGTATAGGGATGCTGTGGATCCGTGATCACACTTTCCACATCGCCCGCCTCTACCACCGATCCCTGATAGAGGATCACAATGTCTTCACAGATGTGATAGGCTGTGGCCAGGTCATGAGTGATATACAGGATGGAGATACCCATCTCCTCCTTCAGGCGGCGCAGGCTCTTGAGGATGGTGGCCCGCAGCGAGGCATCGATCATGGAGACGGGCTCATCGGCAATGAGAACCTCGGGATCGAGCAGGAGGGCCCGCGCCACGGTGATGCGCTGGCGCTGTCCGCCGCTCAACTGATGGGGATAGCGTCCCAGAGTCTCGCCAGGGCGTAGGCCGACGCCGGTAAGCGCCTCTTCCACTATTTCCTCTCGTTCTGCCCTGGATCCGGCCAGGTTAAACTTTTTGATAGGCACATTGAGCACGTGATCCACCTTGTAAAAGGGATTGTACACCTCAAATGGATCCTGGAAGATCGCTTGTATCTGACGTCGGAAATCGCGCCAGACATGCCTGGGCGACTCCCACAGATCCTGACCCTTGTACAGAACCTTGCCCCGTGTGGGCTCGATAAAGCCCAACATGAGCATGCCCATGGTCGTCTTGCCGCTACCGCTCTCGCCAGCCACGGCCAGGATGGTGGGCTCCTCTCCACCTACAGAGACATAGTTATCCTCCAGAGCGACGGTAGAGCGCCTTCGCAACAGACCGCCACCATAGATCTTGGTCACATTTTGCAGTTCTAACAATGCTGTCATCATTCCCCCTCGTAGAGATGGCACGCTACCCAGTGATCGGGACGTATTTCCTGCCAAGTCGGTATAGCTTCTGAACAGACGTCCATGGCGCGGGGACACCGGGGATGAAAGATACAGCCCGATGGGGGATCCACCAGCTGGGGCGTGATGCCGGGAATACCCGTAAACTTTCCCCTCTCCTCCAACGTGGGTAAGGTGCTGATGAGCAGATCGGTGTAGGGATGCAGCGGCTCATCAAAGAGGGCCTCCACTTCCCCAAGTTCTGCCAACTTTCCCGCGTACATGACGGCCAACTGATCCACCGATTGGGCCATCAGGCCCATATCGTGGCCGATGAGGATCATAGAGATCCCCATCTCCTCCTGAAGGCGTTCGATGGTGGCCATCACCTGCCGCTGTACGACCACGTCCAGGGCGCTGGTCGGCTCGTCGGCCAACAGGACGCTAGGTTCCATGGAGATAGCGATGGCCACACAGACACGCTGCTTCATACCTCCGCTCAACTCATGGGGATGCATATCCGCCACCTGGAGATCCAGATCGACGGACTCGAGCAGATCGTTTACATATTGTTCCGCTTCACTATCACTCAATTTCACCCCGTGATCCTCCAGCCCATCAAGGATCTGATCCCTGACGCGCATGACGGGATTTAGGGAGTTCATCGCCCCCTGGGGGATCATGCTGATCTCCTGAAGGCGCAATTCGCGCATTCGCCGGTCGGAAACGTTCACCAGGTCCTCCGCGTCACCTCCGTCCCCGTTGAGCAGCGCCTGACCCGACTCGATGCGGCCGGGACGCTTGATCATGCGCAAGAGGGACATGGCCAGGGTCGACTTACCACAGCCAGACTCGCCCACCAGGCCCATCCTGATG
>JAWLEV010000010.1:0-45516 GCA_041685915.1 Anaerolineae bacterium
AACTTTCAGCGCGTCGGCCAGTTCCCGCTGAGTTATCCCCATGGGATGCAAAAAGTCCTCACGCAACACCTCTCCTGGATGGGTCGGCCGGCGATCTGTTGGAATACGAATCACGTTGCTTCTCCCTCTCTCTTGATCATCGATGATAATCTGTTATCTCAACGTCCTCCACCCCCAAGCCGGGGTTCCAAACAAAACAGATCCGGTATTGATCGTTTATCCTAATGCTGTATTGTCCCGACCTGTCCCCGCTTAGGGGCTCCAGACGATTCCCTGGTGGCACACGAAGGTCTTGTAGGCTCTCAGCTGAATCTAGATGATCCAACTTGCGTCTGGCGACTTGCCAAACTTCCATTGGGCACACACGGCGAGCTCTTTTTGAGTTCCTTCCATCATATATGTCCTCAGTGGCCACATCCGCGACTGATTTAATCATAATAGCATGATAGCACGGAACGCATGATATTGCAAGCTGGTCCCCCCATATCGAAAAAGCCAGCCATTCATCACGCCCTGGGGTTCATTCTGCGATCGGTTGCACAGTGCTGGTCCCGCGGTCGCAGGGCGGCGGCGGATGGGCCTAAAGTGAGAAACTGCTTCGCAGTTTCTCGGGCATCCAGAGTCCAAGAGGTTCAGCCCTAGGGGGCAGACGCCTCGTGCGCATCCTGCCGATGCCTGTCGAGCCACGCCTCAAGCTCGGAGCGCCGGAAATGCCACCTACCTCCCACCTTCTTGGCCGGGATCTTGCCCTCCTGAGCCCAGGAATAGATGGTCGATTCCTCGAGTTGCAGGTATCTGGCAACTTGTTTCACATCCATGGTGCCCTCATCGTCTTCTCAAGTCTGTAGGATAAAGAGCGCGCTCGTGGTACGTTCCCTCCAGCCACGCAGGGCCATGCTATCACGCCCACACGCGGAGCGCAAGGTCATTCTTGCCTTTAAACGTCACCACCATCGGGACGGAACGCAATGAGGAGGGGGACAGGCGCGCTCGCGCATGCCTCTCCCCCTCCCCTGTTCTTCTATTCCATTCCATCCCGCCGCATCGGCGCGAAATGCACCTCAACGCGGTGCTGTCCAGCACGTCAGAGCCTAGAAATCGTACGTCCCCGAGGGGAATCCCTCATCGCTGGTCAACTTGGCGTGGGCCAGCCGCAGTTTATAGTCGATATCGATGCCATAGGGACAGTCGGGCAGTTCCACCTCGGCGTCGAGCAGGGCAGCCACCGCGTCGACATAGGATTCGTACAGTTCCATGGCCCGCTCCTGGTTATTGAACCAGTAGCAGAGGCGTTGACGGAGGGCGTAATTCTCGACGTCGGTGGGGCGTCCGTCGAACATCTGGCGATCGAACTTGCCCTCCAGTTCGAATACCTTGGGGATATCGAGTTCCGGCAGGCGGCACTCGCCGCACTGGCGGCACACATAGTCGCCCAACTCCGGCGCGTCGCGCAGGATGGCCTCCAGTTCCTCCTCGTCGGGACGCTGCCATGCACACACGACATCGATATCGTCGCGCAGCATCTGCAACGAGTTGAACCCACAGGCCAGGACGTCCACCTCCTGGGCCAGGGCATAGGTAAAGGCCTCCTCCACCGAGCGGTGTAGATAGCCGTCCCCCACGGGCTTCATGCCGATGATGCCCAGGCCCCTCTCGCGGGCCGCGGGCGCCACCACGTCGTACAGTTCAGGATAATTGCAGGTCACCAGGTAATTGACCCAGTACATGACGGCGTCCAGGTCCAGGCGCTCCATGGCCGACACGATGGTCATGGGCCAGTGAGAACTTAATCCCACAAAGCGTATCAGGCCCTCATCCCTGGCCCGAGCAAAGGCCTCTGCGGCACCCCCCTCCCCCACGATGGCCTCGATATCCTCCTCGGTGTTGACGCCGTGATAGAGGAGGAAATCAAGATGATCGGCCTGCAGGGTTTCCAGGGAGGTCACGAGTTCGCGCCAGGCCCCCTCGGCGTCGCGCCGGCCCGTCTTGGAGACCAGGATCACCTCGTCGCGGTGTCCCCTCAGGGCCCTGCCCAGTTTGCGCTCCGAGACCCCGCCGCCATAGCTCCGCGCCGTCTCGATATAGTTGCCCCCCGCCGCCAGATAGGCATTGAGCAGTTCCGTCACGTGCTTTTGCGAGATCTCGACCTGATGGAATCCTCCCAGGCCGAGCACAGATGCCTCAAGCCCCGTATCGCCCAACGTACGTCGTGGAATGCGTCTCGTCATCAGGAACCTCCCATGAATAAACGAATCAAGAAAACACCAAAACTACCAATCATTCGCGCCACAGCTCTCGCGCACCACCAGTTCTCCCGACACGGTGGTGGTCCGCACGGCCCGCCCCGACAGCAGATCGCCCATCATGGAGGCGGCCGTCTGCCCCAGGCGCTCCCAATCGAAGCGCAAGGTGGTGAGGGTGGGAGAGAGCAAGGGGGCAAATTCGCTGTTGTCGCCCAGACCGACGACGGCCACATCCCGCGGGCAACGAAGGTCGATCCTTTGCAGGGCAAAAAGGGCCTCTGCGGCGCGCCGGACCGAGGCGCACACCAGAGCCGTGGGATGCTCCAGTCGGTCGAAAACGCTCTCGAACTGCTCCCGCCCCTCCCTTGACGTCAGGGGCCAGGAAAAGGCCCATTCCAGGGGAAAATCTAATCCCTCTGCCCACAGGGACTGCGCAAATCCCCGATAGGGAAGCCAGCCCTCGACGGTGGTGGGATCCTCACCCGCATAGGCCAGGCGCTCGTGCCCCAGATCGAGGATATGGCGCGTCAGTTCCCGCATGCCCCCCTCCTCGTCCACGACGACGGCGGGCACGTGGAGATCCTCTATCTGGCGCAGGAGAAAGAGGACGGGGAGATCCAGTTCCTCCAACAACTGTCCATAGCGTCCGCCCAAATCGGCCTCCTCGCCAGTCACCGGAAGAAAGAGGGCATCGGCATCACGGGCCGCAGCCCGGATCCGTCCTCCCACATCCCCCCGAATCCCCTGGGGGAGAAAAAGAAGGCGGGGGGCGATGCGTTCCCCGGCCAGGGCGCGGGTCAGGGAACGCAGCAATGGCGTCATCAGGCCATCCAGGGTGGGGAGGGCCACAAGCACGGAAGCCACATCGCCCTCATCCACGTCCTCGCTCACGAACCATCCCACGCCGTGCCGGCTATAGACGTATCCCATATGCTCCAGTTCACGCAGGGCACGCCGCACCGTGATCTGACTCACCTCATAGAGGTCGCAAAGGGCCTGTTCGCTGGGCAACTTTTCGCCGGGACACAATTGACCCGCCTCGACCTTGGCGGTGATGTCGTCTGCGACCTGCCAATAGAGCGGCTTGGAACGCTCCTGGCGACTTTTCACAAAACTCCTCCTCATGAGATACACGCATCGTCCGCTCCAGATCCTATCGGCGTCTAGCCCGCCTCGCCCTGACGCGCCTCGAACCAATGATAGTCTATATCGGGGAAGACGTTGTCCAACTCGTAGAGTTCGTCCACCACGTCACGAGAGACGGCGGCGGGGCCCTCCTCGAGCATGGCGGCCAGTTGCTGGAAGCGCTGCAGGTGGCTGCGGAACCGCTTGCTGGCGTATTCCCCGGCCTGGCCTGTGGTCACCAAAAAGGGCCAATCGCTGGATTGCAGCAACAGCAGTTCGCGGCCGGCCTGGTTCAGCGCCGCCAACAGGTCGCCCCCCGCCTGGGGATACGCGCGCACCAGGCGCTCCATGCGGCGCTCGGCCTCGTGAATGGGCTTCCACATCCATTGGACGTCGGGGTTATCCCACGTCCAATGCCCCCCGCCTAGACCCCAGGAACTCTCGGGGAGCGCCACAACCTGTTCAGGCGGTTCACGATTCAGGTATTCGCTGGTGGTTACGAGATCGACGTGGGGGTTGTCGGCAAGCCGGCGCAGCACCCGCTCGATCCAGTCGATGCCCTCGAACCACCAGTGTCCAAAGAGTTCACTGTCATAGTTGGCGGAGACGATGCCATACTTTTCTTCCTCGGCACGATATTCCTGCAGGAGGCCCTCGACGAGCCCCGTAAAATGGGCAGCGTGTTCCCGCACCCGATACGCGGCCCAGTCGGGATGATAGAGATCCTTCTCTCCCAGATCCACCTCTGCACCTGTCACGCGCCAGTACTGGAGGCCGCTCTCGGGATCCTTTTGGTGGAACTCGCGATAGTCAGCGTCCCCCGGGTAGCCGAAATCGCCGGACCACACCTGCTGCCCGACGCGTTCATTGCGCCCGATAACGGCCACCGGAGGCTCGGTCATCCCCTCGCCGCTCGCCACATAGTATGCGTGGAAGGTGGTGGCCTCTGTCGCCTCGCGCTCCTCCGTCTTTAGGGGGACATAGCGCCGCTTGATGGCAGCATAGGGCCCTATGGCGACGTCCCCGGCCGCCCGCCCTACGGGACGCCCCCCTTCCAAGGCATGGGTCTCGGCAAAGAAACAAGTGAGGCCCAAGGAAGACAAAAAGGCCTCGAGGCCGGGACGGACCACGTTGTTATCGTCCAGAAAGGCCGGTCGATAGGCACATTCGGGGAGCCACACGGCCCGCGGGCCCCTGCCGAAATGCCTCTCATAACTGGCGACCCCGGCACGCAGTTGGGCATAGATGGACGAATCGCGGCTCAGAAGGGGCAGATAGCCGTGGGTCGCGGCGGAGGTGATGATCTCCACGTATCCCTCGTCCTGCAGGCGCTTCAAGGCCCCCACAACGTCCTTCCCAAAGCGATAGCGAAAACTCTGCTCTATACCCCTGTAAAAATCCCGATAGAAGGCGGCCAACGACGCCAGTTGTTCTTTTCCCTGCTGGCCAAAACGCTCCAAATCCTCCTTGGCCGCCTCAATCTCTTCCTGCAGATAATGGAGAAAACGCTCCCCCACGTCACCATCGTGGAGTTGCTCGGTCAACACGGGGGTGAGGCTGACAGTCAGTCTGTACGCCACCCCCTCCTCTTGCAGATCATACAGGGAGTCCAGGAGGGGGATATAGGTCTCGGCGAGGGCCTCGTGAATCCATTCCTCGCCATGGGGCCACCTGCCCGCCAGACGGCAGTATGGCAAGTGGCTGTGCAGGACAAAGGAAAAAGCGCCTGCCCCTCTTTCGCTGGTCATCTTTTGACCTCCTAAAATGATAGCGGGCTACCGTTGAACGTTGGCCATCTTTGATATGAAGGCAAATAGCGATCCGCGTCACGCCTCCTGCAGGAGCAAAAGGCGCGAGCACACGGCCGCCGGCGTCAGGAAAGGGCGACCCTAAAGACGGTCACCGACGCCGGCGCAAAGGTATGATGCCATTGCTCGTCCCCCACGTCAAGGGAAACTGTCCTGGGCGTGACGCGAACGGGCTCCTCGAATGTATTATGGGCATGGATGTCGGGAGCCGACAATACCGACACGGCGGCCTCTCCGGCCCGCCCGCCGCGCAGCACAATGTCCGCGGACAGGGGCACATCGACGTTGTAGTTCGTCACGCTGAGGGTAAGCACGTCGCCCTTGAGGGAGGCCGATCCCTGCAGGTTGGGCACCTGGGCCTTGCCCTCGGGGCCCGAAAAGTCGATGGCATCGCTCTCGGAGATAAAGCGCATGCTCTCACCGCCCTGGTGGGACCTGTACATATCATAGACGTGATAGGTGGGCGTGGTAAGCATCTCCTCGCCCTCGGTGAGGATCATGGCCTGAAGCACGTTCACCGTCTGGGCTATGTTGGCCATGACCACCTTGTCGGCATGGCGATTAAAGATATCCAACGTGGAGGCAGCGACCAGGGCATCGCGAAGGGTATTCTGCTGCCACAGGTGCCGTGGATGGCGTCCCGGGGCCGGCGGATGCCACGTCCCCCACTCGTCCACGATCAACCCGACCCGACGTTGTGGGTCATAGCCGTCCATGATGGCCCGCTGCTGCCTGATCAGCGGCTCCATCCGCAGGGCGCGCTCCAGCAAGGTGTACCACTCGTCCGTCGTGTATTCGGTGGCGGTACCGGCCGTGCGGCAGTAATAGTGGGTCCCAAAACCGTGAATGCGCGCATAGTCACCCAGTCCCTCAAAAAAGCGACGGGTCCATTCGGGATCGTTACCGCTGGAGCCACAGGCCACCAGAAAGAGGGGCGTATCCCCCAAATCGCGCAGATAGGTGGCAAAACGCCTATACTGGGCCGCGTACTCGTCCCCATGGAAATGCCCGCCACAGCCCCAGTTCTCGTTTCCCACCCCCCAGTAGCGCACCCCAAAGGGATCGGCCGCGCCGTTGGCGCGACGCTGTGCAGCCAGGGTACTGTCCCCCGGAAAGTTGCAGTATTCCACCCAGTCCCGCAGTTCCCTGGGGGTGCCGCTACCCACGTTGCCACATATATAGGGCTCGGCACCGATGAGATCGCAGAAGCGCAGGAACTCGTGGGTACCAAAGGCGTTGGTCTCGATGGTCTCTCCCCACCAGATATTGACACGGCGGGGGCGCTCCCCACGAGGCCCTATACCATCCCGCCAATGATAATCGTCCGCAAAACATCCTCCCGGCCAGCGCACGACGGGGGGCTCGATCCGCCTCAGCGCCTCGACCACATCGACGCGAATTCCCCGGCTGTTGGGGATCGAAGAGTCCTCGCCCACCCATATTCCCCCATAGATACACGCGCCGAGATGCTCGGCAAAGTGTCCATAGATATGGGGGCTGATGGCTGCGATGGATTCGTCCAGACAAACGGTGATACGACTCTCAGGCATGGTCCCCTCCTTCTCCCTTTATCTGCGTCAGACAATTTGAGATAAAACTATACTTGGCTGCACAGCCACCTCCGACGCCAAGATCGTGCCCCAATCGCTCCTTTTATGGGAAAAACCGCCTTACGTCTAGATAAATCAGCGACGAAATGTGGCAGATAAGGTCGATGCGACCTTATCTTACACTATCTGTATCCGAGTGCATTTTACTGCAAACGAGACAAAGATCAAACCGACATTGGCGCGTTTCCTTTTGTCCTCACCATCGGTCGGTGCTATACTGGATTTACATATACGGCACGTACGATCAGGGGCTGCGCATGCAGCCCACAAATGGGGACCTTGTCCATGTTAACTCCCGATACCCTGCTGGCAGATAAATATAGGATCCTCTCCGCCATCGGCGAGGGGGACTTTGGTCACGTTTACCTGGCCTTTGACGAGGGGATGGAACGTCACGTGGCCATAAAAGAGTTATCGCAAGATAAAGCCAGGGTGGCGCCCGACGCATGGCAGAACCATAGGGCACGCTTCGAAAAGGAGGCGCGCACGGTCGGCCAGTTCACACATCCCAACGTCGTCGCCGCGCATGCCCTGGAGACCGATGACCAGGACAACGTGTACCTGGTGATGGAGTATGTCGATGGCGGCAGTCTGGAGGAACGTCTGGACGACAAAGTGCCCCTGGAGATAGAGGAGGCCATAGGCATAGCCTGCGATATCTGCAGGGCGATCGAGGCCATCTATGAACACGACATCGTCCATCGGGACATCAAGCCCAGCAACATCCTGATAGACCAGGAGGGCGTGGCCAAACTCACCGACTTTGGCGTGGCCCAGGTGGGACACGAGACCCGACGGACTCAGGAAACCTTTTTTCATCCCGGTACCCCCGCCTACAAGTCGCCGGAACAGGCCATCTCCACGGGATATCTGGATCAGCGCTCGGATCTGTATTCCCTGGGACTCACCCTCTACGAGATGCTGACGGGACGCCTCTATATGAGACACCGCCTCCCGCCAAGCCATTATAACGAACGCATTCCGCCCGCCCTGAACGCCATCGTCAGCAAGGCCTTGGCAGAAGATCCCTCCGAGCGCTACCAACTTGCCAGCGAGATGTTGGACGATCTACAAAGCGTGGGCGAGGAAAATACGTGGGCGCAGTTGAATATCGTCCTGGACAGCCTCTCCCCAAGATATATGCTCGGCATCGCTGGCACGCTCCTGTTGCTGCTCTCCTTTGTGGGGTTCAACCAACTGGGAAGCGCCTTTGCGGGAAGGGGCGAGGAAAGACTGGCCGAGGCGGCCGTTCAGGAAACCCTGACGTCGCCAGCCCCGTCAGGGGAGACATCCGATTCCCAGGTGATGACCGTCACGGAAGAGACGCCCTCACCCACGGAAGAGAAGGAGAAAACCACCCCCGGCGACCCATATGAGGTCGACGACGAGGCGCCGGCACCGATATCTGTGGGCGAAACCCAGGAGCGCACCTTTCATCCCGAAGGGGATGTGGACCGCGTCACCTTTCGCGCCAAGGAGGGCCGTTCCTACATGGTGACCACGGCCAACCTGGCCGTCGGCGTCGATACGCAACTTGAGGTGATAGCGAACGGCGAAAAGTGGACGAACGACGATATATCGCCCGGCACGTTGGCCTCCGAGGTCACGTTCACAGCGGAGAAGGACAACACCGTGGTGGTGAACGTTCACAACGCCGATCGATACGGCCCGGAGCGGAGTTACAGTTTGAGCCTGACCATGCTGGAGCCCACACCCACCTTTACCGCCACGCCCAGCCCGACGGAAAAAGCCACCGCGACGCCCCGCCCCACCTTTACTCCCAAGTCCACATCGACGCCCCGTCCCACATATACTCCCACGGCAACAGATACACACACGCCGACGCCAACGAATACGCCCACCAATACCCCAAGACCCACTCATACACCAACGCATACGTCCACGAATACACCGACCCGGACACCAACGCACACCCCCACCAAGACGCATACACCAGACGAGACACCGACATATACGCCCACGAACGCCCCGACGCTGACGGAGACGACGACGTATACGCCCACCCATACTCCCACGTTGACTCAGACGCCGACGTACACCCCCACGAGCACCCCGACGCTGACGCAGACACTCACGCATACACCCACAAGCAGTCCCACGCCGACATACACGCCCACCGATACTCCAACACCAACGCCCACAGTGACGCATACGCCCACAAATACTCCCACACCGACACAGACACCGACGCATACGCCCACAAATACTTCCACACCGACACAGACACCGACGCATACGCCCACGAATAGCGCCACGCCAACCGAGACGCCGACGCCGGACGATTCATCCCTGCCAATACGCACCAAAGAGCCACCGACACAATAGGAAGATCGAATTGAAGGAGATCAGAGAAGATCAGAGCATGTCCAGGGGATGAATAAGGGCCGGGGAACGTGGGTGCCCGCGGCGTTGATCGAGCGCAAAAGGATACGGGAAACTTGCCGGGTCAAATCCGGAACAAGGCGTACAGATCGATAGAATATGTCGCGATGATTATAGGAAAATGGGATCCCCGAGGGAGGGCGCTAGATGAGGACGTCCTCCCGGTCGATCTCATCTCCCATCTCGGATAGCACCTCAGTTATCTTTATCTCGGCGGCATCCAGTTTTTGGTCACAGTGTTTCGCCAACTGCATACCCTCTTCGTAGAGGCTCACAGACTCATCCAGGCTGAGGGTTCCCTCCTCCAACTTGTGGATGATATCTTCCAGGCGCTTGTATGTGTCCTCGAAGCTGAGGGCCTCCAATTCTCGCTTGTCCATGGGAAACCTATACCTCCTCAAACAATCCGCGTACATTTATATCACATGTAATGTCCATATTCCCTCTATGAGATCCGATCCGCTTCCCCTTCTATGACGCGAGTGACCTCCGTCCCCAGGGTGCCGTCCGGCAGGTATATATCCAACAGATCGCCCCGGTCCACCTCCTGTACGCTCTGGATCCTACCGCCAGACACGGCATCCTGCACGACGGCGTACCCCCGCTTCATCACCAGGTAGGGATGCAGGGCCTTTAGGCTGGCACGCTGGCGGGCCAGTTCCAGCCGCCTGTTTCTGATGGCCTGGGCCACCGCGGCCCTGCCCCGGGCGACGAGGTCGTCCACACGCTGACGTTCCTCGGCCAGCCTTCTCCGGGGGTCGCGGGAGCGGAGCAGTCGCCTTTCCCGCTCCAGTCGCTCCCGATATCGCGCGACCCTGTCGGTGACGAGGGCGGTCAGGTTTCGTCTCATATCCCCGATCTGGGTCCTCAGTTCCCGCCCGTCGGGGACGACGGCCGCCGCAGCCGTGGAGGGCGTCGGCGTCCTCAAATCGGCACAAAAGTCCGTGATGGTGAAATCGGTCTCATGCCCCACTCCCGAGACGATGGGCACGCCGAACGCCGCCACGGCACGGGCCACGCGCTCGTCGTTAAAGGCCCACAAATCCTCCATCGAGCCGCCGCCGCGCGCGATGATGGCCACATCCAGGTCCTCCACCCCCTCCAGCCGCCTCAGGGCACGCACGAGATCCTCTGGCGCCTCGCTGCCCTGCACCAGGCTGGGGGATAACACCACGTCGACGAGGGGATAGCGTTCCCGCAGCACATTGAGTATGTCCCGTAGTGCCGCCCCCGCCGAGGAGGTCACCACGCCAACGCGCCGGGGCCAGGTGGGAAGGGGACGTTTGCGACTCGCATCGAACAACCCCTCGGCCTCCAGACGCTCCTTCAATTCCAGAAACTGTCGCCAACGAAGGCCTACCCCACCCTGATTCATCGTATCGACATAGAACTGGTACGCGCCGCGCTGCTCGTAGACGGACACATATCCGTGGGCATTCACGGCATCCCCCTGAGACGGCGACCAGGGCAGGCGTCGGGCATCCTGACGCCACATCACGCAGCGGATCTCTGACGCGCTGTCCTTCAAACTAAAGTAGCAATGTCCGGACGTGGCACGGGTGAAATTCGAGATCTCACCCTCGATCCACAGATCGTCCAGCTCCTCATCTGCATCGATGAGGGCCTTGATATGGCGGGTTACTTTGGTGACGGATTTTACTCGCATGTCCCTATTATAGCATACTTTCAGCGTTTTTGGACCCCAATTTTGAGGCAACTATAGAGGATACCAGCGAGGGCGCCGCAAGGCCAATTCGCCATTCTCCCCAAAGAAACCCGGCCCCGCAAGCGCCAAAGACAATCTCGGTGTATAATAGAGGTCGAGCACAGGCAAAGGAAAGGGTAAGGGTATGTACAAGATATGTGTCAAAAGACATTTCGACGCCGCCCACGCGCTGCGGGGCTATCAGGGCAAGTGCGAGAATATACATGGTCACCGCTGGCAAATAGTCGCCTGCGTAAAAGGAGCGGAACTGGATGACAGGGGGCTGGCTTTCGATTTCACCCGCCTCAAAGAGGCTCTGGAAGCCGTCCTGGAAGACTATGATCACCACAACCTCAACGAGATCCCGCCATTTGATCGGCTCAATCCCAGTTCAGAGCGTATCGCCAAAAGCATCTACGAGCGGTTGCAGGAACGGCTCCCCGAGGTTAAACTAGCGTATGTGGAGGCCTGGGAATCCCCCGACGCCTGGGCCACGTACTATGAGGCGTAACGGGGAATCATCCATCGGATTCCCGGCGCAGGACATTTTCGGGGGACCAGGGCTTCTGGAGTATGTGGTGTGCCATAAACAGAGGGGGCACAAGGTTGGGTGTGCATAAAGGGAGAGGCAGCATGAAAAATCGAGGAACGCTCTATATAGGCATCCTCCTGATCGCTTTTGGCGGGCTCTTTCTCGCCGCAGAGGTGACGCGGGGCCTGGCACTGTGGGGAATCTCGCTGGGCTGGCAAGGGTTATGGCCCTTTATCGTCCTACTCGTCGGGCTGGCCTTCTGGCTTCCCCTCCTCGTGTGGTGGGGGAAACGGCGAACGCTGGTGGGTCTCATAGTACCGGGCACCATCATCCTCTTTAACGGACTGATCCTTCTCTACCAAAACGTCACGGGGGACTGGGAGAGTTGGACCTATGTGTGGGCCCTCGAGCCCTTTGCCGTGGGGTTGAGCCTGCTGATGCTCTATGCTCTGGGGGAGCGCTCTTCCGCCCTGCTGACCGCCGCCGGCATCGTGGGAGGCGTGGGGCTGGTGCTCTTTGTCATCCTTGCTTCCATCTTTGGCGGATGGATTCAGGTGCTGGGGCCGGCGGTGCTGATCATCGTCGGCCTGCTGCTCCTGATACACAGTGCCATGAATTGATCTGCAGGCCAAAAGGGGCAGTCATGAGAAGGTGTCCCGTGTCACCCTGCCTCACTGGTGGCAAGGGAAAGGGACATGAGCTCAGCCTCCTCGAGGCGATGCAGGACGCGGAGGAGATCCTCGCGCCATCCTTCCTCGCGAGAGAGCCATATCCGGGTTCCCTGATAGCGCAATCCAGAGAACCGGGATAGGAGTTCCCGTTCCGCACTGGGCATCAGGGGCACGGGGAGGACGATGGTTATCTCCTCCTCATCTCCCTGGATGGAGGTCACGCCCGCCTCGGCCGCCACCAGGCGCAGGCGAAGGACATACAAGAGTTCGCGGACGGGATCCGGGATGGAACCAAAGCGATCCCGCATTTCCACCTCCGCCTCCTGTACCTCCTCCAGTGTCTCCATGCGGGCGAGCCTCTGATACAGGCGCAGCCTGAGTTCCTCCTCGACTATGTATGTCTCGGGGATGTGCGCCGAAAGGGGTAGATCGACGGGCGGTCCGACATCGAGGGAGAGGGCCTTGGCCGCCGTCTTGTGCTGCGCCCGCTGGACGGCCTCTTTTGGTGCCTCCTCGGACGCGCGCAGTTCGTCTATGGCCTGGCGCAGGAGGCGGGTATAGAGGTCAAAGCCGATGGCGGCGATATGGCCGTGCTGTTCGGGCCCCAGAATCTCCCCGGCCCCGCGGATTTCCAGATCGCGCATGGCCACCTGAAAGCCCGCCCCCAGTTCGGATGCCTCCCGAATGGCCTGCAAGCGCCGCCTGGCGGCATCGGTGAGGGGGGACTCATAGAACATGTAGGCGTACCCGCGCTCTATGCCGCGCCCGATGCGTCCACGAAGCTGATACAACTGGGCCAAGCCGAAATTGTCGGCCTGTTCGATGATCATGGTGTTCACGTTGGGCATGTCCAGGCCATTCTCGATGATGGTGGTGCAGAGGAGGACGTCGTGTTCTCCCTCGGCAAAGCCGAGCATAGCCTGAGCCAGATCCTCCTCGGGCATCTGTCCATGACCTATCACCAGGGAAGCCTCGGGCACGAGGCGCTCCAGTTTGGCCGCCACGCGCTCGATGTCATACACGCGGTTATGCACATAGTAGACCTGCCCCCCGCGATCCATTTCGCGCAAGATGGCCTTGCGCACCATATCCTTGTCATATTCCGCCACGTAGGTACGCACGGCCAGGCGGTCCTCCGGTGGCGTATCGATGAGGCTCATATCCCGTATGCCACTCAAAGACATGTAGAGGGTCCGGGGGATGGGGGTCGCCGTGAGGGTCAGCACGTCGACCTCCCGGCGCATCTGCCGCAGGTGGGCCTTGTGCGAGACCCCAAAGCGCTGCTCCTCGTCGATGATCACCAATCCCAGATCCTTGAACACCACATCGTCGGACAGGAGGCGATGGGTGCCGACGACGATGTCCACCCGCCCCGAGGCCAGATCCTCGAGTATCTCCTCCTGCTCCCGCGGGGTCCGAAAGCGAGAGAGCATCTCGATCACCACGGGAAAGGCACGCAGCCGCCTGCGAAAGGTGTGAAAGTGCTGCTGGGCCAGAACGGTGGTGGGCACCAGCATGGCCACCTGTTTGCCTCCCATGACGGCCTTGAAGGCCGCGCGCAGGGCCACCTCCGTCTTGCCATAGCCCACGTCGCCGCATATGAGACGATCCATGGGTTTGGGCGCCTCCATATCCTCCTTGACCTCGTTCAGGGCCTGCAACTGATCCTCGGTCTCCTCGTAGGGGAAGGACATCTCGAGTTCGTGCTGCCACACCGTATCCTCGGGGAAGGCGTGGCCGGTGGTCACCTCCCGCGTGGCGTACAGTTCCAGCAGCTCGCTGGCCATCTCTCGCACGGCCTCTTCGGCCTTGGCCCGCACCCTGGACCAGGTGGCACCCCCCAGGCGATGTATATAGGGTTTGCGGTTTCCACCACCCAGGTAGCGCGCCACACGATCGGCGCGGTACACGGGAACGTACAGGCGGTCCCCCTCAGCGTATTCGATCTCCAGATATTCGCGCGTGGTGCCGTTGATGGTCTTTTGTTCCATGCCGTGATAGTGACCGATGCCGTGGTCGATATGCACCACATAGTCTCCGGGCTCCAATTGGGCCAGGATATCCTCGGGCTGGGTGGTCTTCTCTCGACGGCGGGGCGTGCGCCGGGTTTTCAGGAGCTTCCAGCCAAAGATCTCGGCATCGGTGAGCAGGACGAGGTCCTGGGGTTCGAGACACCATCCCTCAGCCAGGATGCCGTCGACGAGGACAAGTCCGCCAGGAGCCGCCGGCACACTCACCTCCCTCGTCGGCGACACGAAAATACCATGTTCCTGCAACAGGTCAGAGACGCGCTCCGCCTGCCGCGTGACGGCCACAACGCGCTGTCCCTCTTGGGGCAGCTGGGCCACGTCCGCCAGGACGTCCTGCAGCGGATCGGTGTATTGAGGCGGCGAGGTAAAGGCCTTGCCAAGATCGCAGGGGGATTCTTGCAGCCCATAGCCCAGGCTGACGGCATATTTCGAGGCCAGGCGGTCCTCCAGGGTCGTCCAGGACAGATACGGCACGGGGAAACTGGCGGGCAGGCGACCATCCTCGATCATCTCTCCCCGCAGCCGGACCGCCTGTTCCTCCAGGTCGCTCGCCGCACTCTTTAGGGCGGTCACATCGTCCACCAACACGAGGGCATCCTGAGGAAGGAAATCCAGGAGAGTGGAGGATTGGGGATAGAGATAGGGAAGATAGTACTCCATCCCCCTAAAATATTCCCCCTCTACGATCTTTTCCCGCTCCTCGGCCATACGCTGCCGCGTCTCCGCATTGCAATGCGAGAGATCCATGGCCTCCAAGGCGGAAGCGGCGGCACTGCCCCACTTGGGCAAGGCCTCTGTAGCCGGCGCCAAAAGGGCCTCCTCTATCTGTTCCTCAGAGCGTTGGGTGGCCGGATCAAAGGTACGGATGGAATCTATCTCGTCGCCGAAAAACTCGATCCGCAGCGGGAGAGAGCGGTTGGGGGGAAATACGTCCACGATACCTCCGCGATGGCAAAACGTTCCGGGCGCCTGCACCATGACGGCGGGGTCGTATCCGGCATCCACAAACTGCTCCAAGAGATCATACAGGGGAATGACCTCCCCCGCCCGCACCGTATGGGTCGCCCGTCGAAAAGCGATGGGGGCCGCGCTTTTTGTCATCAGGGCCCAAATCGAAGACACGACGACCGGCCCGTGCGCCTCTTTTCTTGATTCCATCACGGTGGACAGGGTGCGCACGCGGGCATGTACCGTGTCCGAATCCCAAGAAGCGCGATCGTAGAACAGGGTGCTGGGCGCGTGGAACTGCAGCACCGCGTCCGAGCGCGAAGCCCAGGTGCGCACCTGATCCACGATGAGGCGAGCACGCTCCGGCTTTCCCGCCACCACCAGGATCGGCCCTGCCCCGTCCTCCTGCAATGCGGCGATCACGGGAGGACGGGCAGCCTCCAGGAGATCCATAGAAAAGATGGGGAAATCCTCTCCGGAAGCATCCTGCTGGACTTTTGGGAGACGCTCTCTAACCTCCTGATAGGAGGAAGCATCTCGTATGAGATTCCGTATCCCCTCAAGATTCAAAGCCATTCCTTCCTCATCAATCGCTGCTTGCCACCTGGACCTGCTTACCGTTAAAGACGTTCATGGCCTCCTGGATGCCCTCTTCCAAAAGGAGGGGCACCAGATCCACCACCCAATCACGTACTGTATCCATGACCTCCTGCTGCCGGGGATCGAAATCGCTCAACACATAATCTGCAGGCTCGCCCCACTCGGGACGGCCAATACCTATACGTAGCCGGGCAAACTCTTTTGTCCCCAGATCGGAGATGATGGAACGGATACCCTTGTGGCCCCCACTGCCGCCTCCCGGTCGAAGCCGCATCCTGCCCACAGGCAGGTCCAGATCATCGTGGATGATCAGGATGCGCTCCGGCGGTATGCGATACCAGTGGCTGACGCTTTGAACGGCCTGTCCACTGCTGTTCATAAAGGTCAGTGGCTTGGCTAAAACGAGGGGATGACCCTCCACCTTTCCCTTGCCCAAAAGCGCCTTAAGCCTCTTTTTCTGCGCCAGCCTTATATCGTAAGTCCGGGCCAGACGGTCGATACACTGGAATCCTATATTATGCCGATTATGAGCATATTCCGGCCCCGGATTTCCCAGCCCCACGATGAGGTAGGGAGAGTCAGCAGCCGACGGACCATTTTCCCATCTTTTTTTCATACACCCCGCCAATCCCTATTCGTACACACGACAAGAAGGGGCTAATCGATACGACTAGCCCCCGACGCGTCCTACTTATTGTAAAGCAATTCGCAGCCTAGAGCAAACGCCGTAGGCCAAAGGCGATACCCAGCAGAACAAAGATCGCTCCCATGGTCGCCCCACCAAATATGAATGCCTGGCCCCAGTTCTGGGGATCCACGGGCAGTTCCCTGTCCTGGCCCGGGCGGCTCAGGGTGGGCGTCGGCGTGGGCGCGGTCAAAGCATCCGTGGGGGCAATGATATGCAGAGTAGCCGTCGCCTCTGGCTCTTCCCCAGGTTCCTCCTCCGGGCCCTCTCCCGCCTCTCCCGTAGGGGTCGGCGACGACGTGGGCGTGACCGTCGTCGTGGGGGTAGGCGTGGGCCGGTTGTTCGCGACGGTGAGCTGTCGCACATAGAACTCTTCCCAGTTGCCGTCCTGCTTGACGGCCTGCAACCTGAGAGTATACACCCCATCGGGAACCCCGTTAGTATCCCACACCTCAAGCTCTTCGTTGATAACCGGTTGATCATGCAGTTCGCCGATGACGGCCCAGTCGTCCGGATTTGGTCCCACGCCCCATTCCACCTTGTAAAAGTCAAAATTGGGGACGGAGGCAGAGCCCACGATGGAGACCACCCCACGCAATTCAGCGTTCATCTCGGGCGAGATTATCTCCACCTGCATCTCCTGCGCATCGGCGATAGGCAGGGTAAAACCAACGAACAACAAAAGGATTATAAATACAAGCCCTACAGTGCGTCTACACATCCCCACCTCTTGTGAGAAAAACCTGACGTCGAATGCCCACTAAAAAGAGCCCTTCCAATGGACAACAAAACACCACACAGCCTGGCCACGCCAGGCATAGCCAACATATATGTCTCCCATCTCCTTATGAGCACTCGACCAAGAAACTAACATCAAAAGTGTATCACAGTATGACCTGTGGGGCAAGATCCAGCCCTGCCCGCGGTTGCCCGTCGAGCCGCGATAAAAAGCATAAGGATTTGCTTCTTTTGCCAAGGGATGATATATTATGGTCAAAGATCTGTTCCCTTGGCAAAGTGGGCGTGGCCCCACTTTTCTTATTGAAAAAAAAGTCATCGTGCAAGGGGAACGTTCGCTATCCGGAGGTTTGTTAAAGGTATGAAGAGTGAGTTTGAGATTGCTATCACGCAACTCAGCGCGGATCGCAACCTGGAACCTGAGGTCATCCTAGGGGCCATCGAAGAGGCCCTGGTATCGGCCTATAAAAGGAATTATGGCTCAAGTCAAAATGTGAATGTTACCATCCATCCCCGGACGGGCAGAGCCCAAGTATTCATCAAAAAAGCCGTCGTCAAAGAGGTAGAGGACGAGTCTAACGAGATCTCTTTGGCGGAGGCCAAGACGCACGATCCGGAGGCAGAAATTGGAGATTTTATCGATATCGAAGTTAGACCTCGCAATTTCGGACGGATCGCTGCCCAAACTGCCAAACAGGTCATCACCCAGCGCATCAGGGATGCAGAACGGGACTCGGTCTATCTGGAATACGCTGACAGAGTCGGCGACGTGGTGAACGCCGTGGTCCGCAATGTGGATTCGCGGAGCCGCAACGTCGTCCTTGGCCTGGGCAAAGCCGAAGCGCTTTTGCCCCGCAGCGAGCAGATCTCGCGCGAACAGTATCGTTTGAACCAGCGTCTCCGAGTGTACATCCTGGATGTCGAGCGCGGGGGAAGTGGCCCGCAGATCATCGTATCGCGCGCCCATCCCCAGTTGCTGCGACGCCTGTTCGAACTCGAGGTCCCAGAAGTCTTTAGTGGAGCGGTGGAAATCAAGGCCATCGCGCGGGAGCCAGGCAACCGCTCCAAGGTGGCCGTGACGGCCACCCAGGAGGGCGTCGATCCCGTGGGATCCTGTGTGGGGATGCGCGGCGTTCGCATTCGCAACATCGTGAACGAGTTGAGTGGTGAAAAGATTGATGTGGTAGCCTGGGATGCGGATACAAAAACCTTTATCGCCAATGCTCTGAGCCCGGCCAGCGTCACCGACGTGTACCTGGATGAGGAAGAAAGGACGGCTCAGGTCGTGGTTCCCGACAGGGCACTTTCCCTGGCCATCGGCAAGGAAGGGCAGAACGCGCGCCTGGCAGCCAAGCTGACCGGCTGGCGCATCGACATCAAGAGCGAGACGGAAGCCGCTGAAAAGGCCGAGCGCCTTGCGGCGGAACGGGAAAAGGCAAAGCAACGGGAAAAAGAACTGGAAGAGGCGCGCAAAGCGGCGAATCAGTTACTGGCCCGGGCCGAAGCCTCCCTGGACGAGGAAGGAGAGGCACCGGAGGAGGCACAAGAGGAGAGCGCCGAACCGACGGAAGTCAAAGAGGATGAAGAAGAAAAGGCCCTAGAGGAGGCGGATTCTACGGTGGAACAGACGCCTTCTGAGGAGACCTCTTCAGAGGCCTCCGAGGAGGTCACGGAAAAAATAGAAGAAGCGGCCTCCGAAGGCGAAAAAGAGGTAAAGGAATCCGTCCCAGAGAAGACAGCGTCAACAGCAGAGACCGAGGAGGTTCAGGAAGCGATCTCGGAGGCCGCTCCAAAAGAGCGTGATGCTGAGGTGGAGGCGACCCCGTCCACGGCAAAATCTGTAGAACCCCAAGAAGATGAACAGGGAGAGACAGAGACGGACGCCGAGGAAGAGACGACAGAAACATCAAATTTTAAAAGGACTCGGATAAAGGATCAGGAAACAGAATTCACAGAACAAGAACTCGAGGAAGGCGATTCAAAGAGAACGGGAAGGCGTCTGGAGTACGACGAAGACCTGGGACGCGTTGTGTCCCGCAAGAGACGTAAATCCAATCGCCGCAATTGGGAAGAGGAATGGGAAAAAGATCTACCGTGATAGCCTATCCGGCAAAGGGCCATCAAGTGTCTGGCTTTTCACAGTGTGGTGCGCGGTGAGGAAAATGGGCGATCCTCGTTTGGAATACCAAGGGGAGAAGACCGAAATGGACCGGTGAGCCAAAGGATCGTTCATCGTTCTCCGTTTTCTCCCCCTCTCCCGCTCCCACTTCAGTCTCTGCTTCTGGCCCTACGGGCTTTCCGCTTGCTTGTTCTGATTCTCAAGTTCTCATCTTATTTCTATTATTCATTTTATGTAAAAGGAGGACGTTATGGCGAAAGTAGAATCCGGAACTCGGAGGGTGGAGCAGTCCACCCAAGGCTCCTCCTCGTCTCAAGAGATTCAGATACCCGATAGCATAACCGTACGAGATTTGGCCGAAGAGATGGGCTGCAGTCCCATCGATTTGATAAAGGAGTTGATGAACGCTGGCGTCATGGCCAACATCAACCAGGAACTCGATTACGATACGGCGGCTATCGTGGCCGAGGATATGGGCTATACAGTAAAAGAGCCAGAACCGTACGAGCCGGCAGTGGAGGTGGAAGAGGAGCAGGAGGAAGAGATTTCCCCTGCGCCCGCGCGCCAGCGCGTTTACAGCGAAGAAGAGATGAAATATGTACGCCCCCGTCCCCCTGTCATCACCATGCTGGGTCACGTCGATCACGGCAAGACGTCACTTTTGGACGTCATTCGCCGGACAGAGGTCCAGGCAGGAGAGGCCGGAGGCATCACACAAAGGATCGGTGCGTATCAGGTCTCGGTGGATGATAGGCTTATCACCTTCCTGGACACGCCTGGTCACGAGGCGTTCACCTCTATGCGCGCCCGGGGCGCCAACGCCACGGACATCGCCGTGCTCGTCGTGGCCGCCGACGACGGCGTACAGCCCCAGACGCGGGAGGCCATCGATCACGCGCGGGCTGCCCGGGTACCTATCATCGTGGCCCTCAACAAGATCGACCTGCCCAGCGCCAATCCCGATTACGTCATGCAGCAGTTGGCCGACGTGGGCCTCGTGCCGGAGGATTGGGGCGGAGATACCATCGTCGTGCCTACCTCAGCCATAACGGAGGAGGGCATCGACACCCTCCTGGAGATGATCTTGCTTGTGGCCGAGATGGAAGATCTAAAGGCCAACCCCCAGCGGGATCCCGAGGGCATCGTCATCGAGGGAGAACTGGACCGCTTCCGCGGCCCCCTGGCCACCCTGCTGGTTCAGGAGGGTACGCTACGCGTTCGCGACGCACTCCTCGTCGGGGAGACCTATGGCCGCGTGCGCGCCATGTTCGACTATAGGGGAGAAAACGTCGATGAGGCCGGCCCCTCGACACCGGTCAGAGTAATGGGCCTGGACGACGTGCCGGAGGCGGGCGACGCCTTCCGTGTCGTAGAGGATCAAAGCAAAGCGAAGGAACTGGCGGAGGAACGCACCGCAGATCGCGAGGAGCGACGCGGCCGACCGGTTACCGCACTCAGCCTGGAAGAGCTATATGCCCAGGCGCAAGCGGGTAACGCGGCCACCCTGAACCTTATCCTCAAGGCCGACGCGCAGGGAAGCATCGCCCCGATCAAGAATTCGCTCGAGGATATCGAAGAGGAAGGCCTGGGTGTAGAGTTCGTGCACGAAGGCGTGGGCAACATCACCGAGTCGGACATCAACCTGGCCGTCGCTTCACAGGCAGTCATCCTGGGATTCAACGTGGACGTGGACCCGACAGCAAAACAGATGGCGGCGTCCGAGGGCATCAAGATTCGCACCTACGACGTCATCTATCGCCTCATCGAAGACGTACAATTGGCCCTGAGAGGCATGCTCGAGCCCGAGTACGAAGAGATCGTACAGGGTAGAGCGGTGGTGCGAGAAGTGTTCGATATATCGGGCGTGGGCAAGATCGCCGGATCTCAGGTAAGCGAGGGGAGAGCCTTGCGAAACGCTGACGTCCGCGTCAGGCGCGACTCCGAGGTCATCTACGATGGTCCCGTGGGTTCCCTGAAACGGTTCCAGCGCGACGTGCGCGAAGTGAGCACGGGAATGGAATGCGGCGTGGGATTTGAGGGGCTCGACGATCTTCAAGAAGGAGATATTCTCGAATTCTATACGACAGAGCGCGTCGAGCAAGGTTTGTAGAAGAGACGGTGGAATATGAATGAACATCGCCTGGAAAGAGCGAACAGTTTCATAAAAGAAGAGTTCACCATTCTCCTGCAAAACGCCGTAGCCGATCCGCGACTGCGGGGGATATCCATCACGGACGTACAACTAACGCCGGACCGACGCATCGCACGGGTCTATGTCACAAGCTATTTCAGCCCAGAAGATCTGGAAGAGGCCATGCCGGCCCTTGAAGAAGCCAAAGGGTTCTTTCGGGGACATCTGAGTCAGTTACTGGACTGGCGCTTCACTCCCGAGATCGAGTTCCACGTCGATCGTTCCTGGCAGCGAGGTCAGAGGATAGACGAGATATTGGAGGAAATAGCCGAGGAACGTGAGAGGCGAAACAGCAAAGGTGAGTGACCTCTCGTCAGTCAAACATATTGTAGAAAATACGCAAAAAGCCCTGCTCATATCTCACATCGCCCCCGATGGGGATACACTGGGGGCTGCCTTGGGATTGGCCTGGGCATTTCGCAAACGGGACATCGAGGCGAGTCTTTCCTGCGCCGATCCCGTCCCCAAGCAATTGTCTTTCCTACCCGGTAGCGAGGACTATGCGCCAAGGCGTAGAACGGATGAAGATACCATTTTCGTCATCGATGTGAGCGATCTGGAACGCATCGGCGCCATATATGACCCCGCATCCTTTGCCGCCGTCCCCGTCGTCAATATCGATCACCACGTCACCAACCAGATGTATGGTGACGTTAATTTTGTGGAGGACAGGACGTCCACTGCGGAATTGGTCCTCGATATACTCGATCATCTACATATCCCGCTGGATGAAACGATAGCCGCCTGTCTGCTGACGGGCGTCGTCACGGACACGCGGGGGTTCCGTACCAACAACACCTCGGTAGAGTCGTTGCGCGCTGCGGTGACGTTGGTGGAGGCAGGAGCCCCCCTGACCAAGATTACCGACGCGGCCTTCAATCATCGCCCCCTCTCTGTCATCGAGATGTGGGGATATGGCCTCTCGCATTATGAATTCTCCGACGGCGTCATATGGTGTGCCATACCAAAAGAGATCCTCCAGCGCGTCGAGCCCCAGGCGCGATCCAGTCGCAGCCTGATCAACTTTATGAGCACACTGGACGGCGTACAGGTGGCCATCGTCTTTCGAGAACTCGAAGAGGACATGATCGATGTGAGCTTTCGCTCCGTGCCCAGCGTCGATGTCTCCCGGGTCGCCGCCGCGTTTGACGGAGGAGGACATCCCCAGGCGGCGGGTTGCCTGGTGCAGGGCACACTGGAAGAGGCCATGGAGCACATCATACATTCCGTGAAAGCGATCACTGAACAGCAAACAGCCAATCACGTCAGGTGAGCGATCTCATAGGCGTTCTGAATATAGATAAACCCAAAGGTTTGACTTCCCACGACGTGGTGGCGCGTGTCCGCAAGATAGCAGGTCTGCGGCGCGTCGGACATGCGGGCACACTGGACCCCCTGGCCAGGGGCGTCCTGGTGGTCTGCCTGGGAAAGGCCACCCGTCTTATCGAGTATCTGATGGATACGCACAAATCGTATGTGGCGACGGTCGAGTTTGGCACCGTCACCGACACATGGGACGCCGAGGGCGAGGTGATCGAGAGGCAAGAAATAGAAGACCTTTCCCTTGCGCGCATCGAGGAGGCGTTAGAACGCTTTCGCGGTCGTATAGAGCAGGTCCCACCCATGTACTCGGCAGTAAAACACAAGGGGGAGCCTCTGTACCGCCTGGCAAGAAAGGGTATAGAAGTGGAACGCGAAGCGAGATCGGTGGAGATCCACCATCTGGAGGTGCGTGAATGGAATCCCCCCGACCTGCTCATAGAGGTAGAGTGCTCCAAGGGGACATATATTCGCTCGTTGGCCTATGATCTGGGCAGATCCGTTGGTTCAGGGGCCTATCTGGCGGACCTGACCCGAATGGCCGTGGGGCCCTTTTGCCTGGAGCGGGCAGTCCCCCTGTGCCAACTCACCGAAAAAAGATGGCGGGACCATCTGCTACCTGTGTACAAAGCGTTTAAGCATGTACCCGGCGTCATCGTGGATCAGGAAACACAAGAGCACATCGGTTATGGGCAAGCGGTGACGCTACCATCGGCACCCGAGGAGGAAATCGTCTTTGCCTATGACGACGAACGGCGCATCGTGGCCGTCTTGAGGTCCGACGCCGACGACCCGCTATGGAGGCCACGCAAGGTGTTGAGGACCAACTGAAAGCGGACAAAGGTCATTGCACGAGCATGAAAGTCATCAGAAGCCTTTATGCCTATGAGCCATCTCGAGATGTCGTCCTGACCATCGGTTCCTTTGATGGAATTCACCGGGGACATCAACATCTGTTGCAAAATCTTGTACAGCGCGCTCAAGCAACCCAACGCCTGAGTGCCGTTCTCACGTTTCATCCCCACCCAGAGGCGGTGGTGCATCCCGACGAACAGCCCCAATATCTGAGCAGCCCCCAAGAGCGGACAACCATCATCGAAAATCTTGGCCTCGACCTGTTATTCCTGATACCCTTTGGCCAGGAACTGGCCGAAACATCGGCACGGGACCTGTTGATCATTCTACACGACCGCTTGCGGATGCGAGAGCTCTGGGTGGGACGTGACTTTGCCATGGGGCGAGACCGAGAGGGGGACATTCCCACTTTGCGCGACCTCTCCTCAGAGATACGATACAGGCTGCACGTCGTGCATCCCCTCTACGAGGGAGGGCAGCCCATCAGCAGCACCAGGATCCGTACCCTGCTCTCGGAGGGACGGGTGGAGGACGCAGCCAGACTCCTGGGACGCCCCTATACGGTTCCCGGCCGCGTGATCAAAGGGGCCCAGCGGGGACGTTCCCTGGGCTTCCGCACCGCCAACCTGCAGGTGGATCCCCAAAGAGCCCTGCCCAAACGAGGCGTCTATGTCGCCTGGGCCGTCCTGGATGGCGAACGACAGAAATGCGTGGTCAACGTGGGGACACGCCCCACCTTTGACGATCAGGATCTACAGATCGAAGCTCACCTGCTCGACTATGAGGGTGATCTGTACGGAAAAGAACTCGAGATCGCGTTCGTGCGGCGGTTGCGCGCAGAAAAACAGTTTCCCGATACGGAGGCCCTGATCGACCAGGTTCACCAAGACATCTCCGCCGCCCATAGGATCCTGGGCCAACGACAGGAAAAAGCCCCAAGCCCGTAATATCCAGAAAAGCATCTATATAGAGAAGTCTTTACGAGTGTACACGATGAGAAGGAGAGATGGACATGCTCACCAAAGACGCGCTGACTCAGATCGCTCCTCGTCTTTTCGAAATCGCCAAAAGTCACAGAGACGATATGCGCGTTCCTGCCAGAATCTATGGGGACGAGGAGATCATAGAGGCAGCCTTGAAGGATCGTTCCATAGAGCAACTCGTCAACACCACGACCCTCCCCGGTGTGGTCAAGCATACGTTGGCCATGCCCGACATTCACCAGGGATATGGTTTCCCCATCGGGGGCGTAGCGGCCACCGCCCTGCCAGACGGCGTGATCTCGCCCGGTGGCGTCGGCTACGATATCAACTGTGGCATGCGGCTGCTGACCAGCACCATCGAGGCCGGAGTGATCCGCACCCACATAAAAGATCTCATGGATGTCCTCTTTGAGAATATCCCCACGGGTATTGGGGCGCGGGGTTCGTTTCGCCTTTCGAAAGGCGAACTCTATTTGCTCCTGGAACAGGGATCGAGTTGGGTGATAGGCATGGGCTATGGCCGCCAGGAGGATCTGGAGCACACCGAGGACGAGGGATGTATGGAAGCAGCAGATATAGAAGCCCTGAGCCGCCGCGCCATAGATCGGGGACATAGACAGATGGGAACCCTGGGGGCGGGGAACCATTTCGTCCAGGTTGACGAGATCGCCCAGATATACGACGAGGAGGCGGCCGAGGCATTGAACCTTGTGGAGGGGCAGGTGTGCGTGTGGATCCATTCCGGCTCCCGCGGCCTGGGTCATCAGGTATGCACCGACGCGGTCAAAATGATGCAAGAAAACCTCTCCGAGTACGATATCGAGATCCCCGATCCAGAGCTAGCATCCGTTCCCTTTTCCTCAGAGGAGGGACAAAAATACTTTCAGGCCATGTCCTGCGCGGCCAACTTTGCCTGGGCCAACCGTCAGGCCATCACCCATCTGATACGACGTAGTTTTGAAAGGGCCTTGAGTGGACACGTGGAGAGTTATGATTTGCGTGTGGGCTACGACGTCTGTCATAATATAGCCAGGATTGAGGAATACGATATCGATGGTGAGTCGAAAGAGCTGTGTGTACACCGTAAAGGCGCCACGCGGGTTCTGGGCCCCGGCCATGAGGCCATAGCAGAGACGTACCGCGCCCTGGGCCAGCCAGTCTTTATTCCGGGGGATATGGAGCGTGGCTCCTACGTTCTTATGGGCACAGAGCAGGGAAATGAAGAGGCCTTCTACAGTGTATGTCACGGGGCCGGACGCATTATGAGCCGCTCGCAGGCCCGAGAAGAGATCTCTGGCGAGGATCTGCGCCAGCGTCTGGAGGACAGCGGTATCGTTATACGCTCGGACAATACACCCGGGCTGGCCGAGGAGGCGCCACGGGCCCACAAGAACATCCATCACATCGTGGACGTGGCGGAGGATGCCGGGCTCTGTCGTAGAGTGGCGCGCACGGTGCCTTTGGGCGTCATCAAAGGATAGAAGTCACAGCCAAGCTCGCTGAGAATCATCGGAGGAAATCATGGATATTTGCGTCATCGGAACAGGTTATGTGGGATTGATCACAGGGGCCTGTTTTGCGGACCTGGGCAACAAGGTCATCTGTCTGGATAAAGACAAAGAAAAGATAGCAAAGCTCAAGCAGGGCGAGTTGCCGATCTATGAACCCGGACTTGATGAGGTCGTCCAACGCAACGTCAAGGCGGGGCGCCTATCCTTTACCGATTCTTATCAAAAGGGGATCAGCGATGCAGAGATCGTTTTTATCGCCGTGGGCACCCCTTCCGGAGTGGACGGCGAGGCAGATCTGACCTATGTGCGCAGCGTGGCCGAAAGGATTGCCGACGTCATGGATCACCCCCTGATCATCATCAACAAGAGCACGGTCCCCGTGGGCACGGGCGACTGGGTAGCCAATATCATTCGCAAGCGCAGGGATGACGATATGCAGTTCTCCGTGGTATCCAACCCCGAGTTCCTGCGCGAGGGCTCTGCGCTGGAGGATTTCATGCATCCCGACCGCGTGGTGCTGGGCTCGGAAGACCGCACCGCCGCAGAGCGGGTGGCCCATCTATACCTTCCGCTACGCTGCACCCTGATGCTGACCGACCTGCGCACGGCCGAGATGATAAAGTACGCCTCCAACGCCTTTTTGGCGACACGCGTATCCTTTATCAACGAGATGGCCTGCATCTGTGACGAACTGGAAGTGGATGTCAAAGAGGTTGCCTTTGGCATGGGCTGCGACGAGCGCATCGGTCATCACTTTTTGCGCGCGGGGCTCGGTTGGGGCGGAAGTTGTTTCCCCAAGGACGTCAAAGCCCTGGCACACATGGCCGATCTGCACGGGGCCAATCCCCAACTCTTGCGTGCCGTGATGGACATCAACATGGCCCAGCGACGACGTGTGGTACGCTGGCTGCGCGGGGCATTGAGAGGCCTCACAGAGCGAACCGTGGGCATCTGGGGCCTGGCCTTCAAACCTAATACAGACGATGTGCGAGAGGCCCCGGCCATCGACATCATTCGCATGTTGCAACACGAGGAGGCCGATATCAGAGCCTACGATCCCAAGGCCATGCCCCGGGCAAAGCGGGTGACGACCAACGTCACCTTTTGCCAGGATCCCTACGAGGTGGCAGAGGGATGCGACGCCCTCATCCTGGCCACCGAATGGGAAGAGTTCCGGTATCTCGATTGGGAGCGCGTCCTCAACGCTATGCAGGGAAATATATTGATCGACGGCCGAAATATCTATGATCCCGAAACCATGATTCAGGCCGGCTTTTGCTTCCGTCCCATCGGCAGGGGTATCAGGCCCCTGAGAAACGAATGGGGTGCCCCCCAAGCCGCCGACGCGGCGATGGAAGAGGAGGACAAAAGAGAGACAGAGGAAAAAGCGTCAGAAAAAGTGTCGTGACGGCGATACCGCTGGAAGCCTCGACTGCTGACTATAACCGGCATCTGTGGAGAATCCATTCTATATTTAAAAAGAGGGTTGCCTCACAATGAGGCAATCCTCTTTTCTCCATGTGGAGATGCGCTAAGCCAGACGCTCCTTCCCCGAATAGATCTCTTCCACATGCAAGACGACCGCCGCCTTGGGTTTCATCTGCTCATTGACGCCCTGCACCCAATCGACACAGTCCTCGTATAGGGGACCTTCCGTCTCAACGTCCACCGAGCCCTTGACCTGATAACAATCATCGATGGCCTCTCCCCAAAAAGTCACGGCCATGATGGGATTGGCATCTAGGTTCTTGCGCGTCTTGAAAAAAAAGTTATCCGCAAGTCCCAGGGTCTCCTCGTCAACGACCCGGAGAAAAGAAACATAGATCAGATTCGGTTTTCCCTCTGTCGATGCAGTAGCCACCGGAAAGGGTTTCAATGCGCCAATATTCTCAACGATCTCGGGGGGTATCTTTGCCATCGGGTAAAGCCTCCCATTCTATACAGATATTCTATTCACTCTATTCTATTTTTCGCTATCCAAAGTGTCAAAATTTATTTTTATTGTCTTTAATTATGTTTAATGATCCTTTTAATTTGCCATATCCAGCACATCCCACACCCGAGAATAGTTGTTGGGACACCCCCGCGATGATATAATCTCTACAAAGATGATGCCTTGCCGCGAGTTGTCCGTGAAAGTACATCTCAAAAAGCTATCGAAAAAATTCAAAGATCTTTTGAGGCACCCCTTCAAAGGCAGCCTCCGCACACAGTTGATGCTCGCCATCATCGTCCCTGTCATTATTTTGCTCATCATCACTACCATCGTGGGCATATTCGGCTTTACGCGGGTGACACAGATGCTGGTGGAGGAGCGAGACGCAGGTCTGGTGGAACTGGCCGCGCAACAGATGGGCGATTACTGGGCCGAATCCGTACTCTTGCTCACCCAGATCTCCTCCTCAGAGGCGGTGCGCGAGGCGAACGTGGATGCCGCCCAGGAACTGCTCAAAGCCCACACAGCGCTACAGCAACGTTTCGATCAGATAAGCATCACTGATGCAGAGGGACGTATCCTGGCCACAGAAGGTGGAAAAAAGAACATGCATGTCGGCGATCTGCAGTTCTTTCAGCGGGCCAAGCACTTTCGACGTCCCGTGCGTTCCGATCAATACGAGGATAGCGCAGGCAATCGACTCATCACCGTTGCCGTTCCCATATACGACACGTACGGCCGCTTTGCCGGCTGCGTCCTCGGCACCTGGAATCTACAGGGCACGCAACTCGGCTTTGCGGTAGTCAACGTGTTGGCCGGAGAGGAGGGTTTTGCCTATCTGGTAGACGAACAGGGTCATATCCTCTATCATCCTCGTAGAGATCTCATCGGGGCCAATGCGAGGAACCACCCGGCGGTAAAGGCCCTTCTCAACGGCGAATCGGGTGCCCGGACCATCAATCGCGAGGGCCGGACCGTCGTAGTGGGATACGCCCCGATCCAAATGGGGCGGCTCGGCAGTTCGCTCTTTGCCGACCCATCCTGGCAAGACTGGGGACTCTTGACTTCCGAATCCTGGAGCGATCTGGTGGCTCCTCTGCAACCCTATATCCGGTGGATGATCATCCTGCTGGTACTTTTGGTCACTTTGCCCACGGGCATCCTGGCCTGGAACAGCGGACGCATCGCAGCGCCTCTCTCGACCCTGGTGGAACAGACGGGGCGCGTGGCCTCTGGAAACTTTGACATCCAGGTCTCCATCGATCAAGGTCCCCTGGAGTTGAGAGAGCTTGAAGCTGCTTTCAACAGCATGGTGCAGCAACTGCGCGAGTTCCAGCGCCAGAATCAGAACTATGTGGTGTCGATCCTGAACAGCCAGGAGGAGGAGCGCAAGCGAATCGCCCGGGAGCTACACGACGAGACAGCCCAGGCACTGATCGTGCTGGGGCGACAGATCGAGATGATACAGGAGATGACCCAACACGAGGAGACCCAAGAAGAATTGGAGAGACTGCGCGATACGGTGGACCAGACACTGGAAGGCGTGCGGCGCTTTACTCGGGATCTGCGTCCGCCCCTGTTGGAGGAACTGGGCCTTCCACGCACGCTGGAAATCCTGGGGGATCGTCTGGATCGCGAGCAGCCTTTTACCGTGGATGTCTCCATCATCGGCGAGCCCTATCCCTTGCTGGCAGAGGTCGAACTGGGGCTCTACCGACTGGCACAGGAAGGCTTGAACAATGTACGCCGGCACGCCCAGGCCACTCATGCGGATGTGATCCTCACCTACGCGCAAGATGCCGTCACTTTAAAAGTTTCCGACGACGGTGTGGGCTTTGATGTGCCCACGGACCAAAAGGAACTCGCCAAATCGGGAGGGCTGGGGCTGATGGGCATTCACGAGCGCGCCCGGCTTTTTGGCGGCCAGGCCTCCATCAATTCCACCCCCGGCGAAGGTACCACAGTTCGCGTAGAGATTCCCCTATCGCCCCTTGTGTTGGCCGATCTGGATACCTAGACTGCCTACCCTCGCTTATCGGCTTGGGCTGCATACCCATGTACACAACGTCAGACGGGCCCTGGCGGCGCCACTCAGGACGCCTACCAAAGCCCGCCTTACCAAGGAGGAGAAGAAACGCTGCCTCTCACGCCGTATAAGGAGACAGCTAATGTCACGTCGGTTGCAAGAGGGTGAAATCAATAAAAGGCTTTCCTCTCACAACGTCTGACCCTATTATAAAACATGACAAAGCCCTTGTCATGAGCAAAGGCACCAAATCAAGATAAGCATTTTCGCCCATACCCAAAACAAAATGCCGCCTGAGAATCTCAGGCGGCTTCTCTGGGTGAGCGATGGGATTCGAACCCACGATCTTCTGGGCCACAACCAGATGCCTTAACCACTCGGCTACGCCCACCACGCACAAGATATAGTATAGCACAGGCCGTAGCGTTCGCCAAGTTGGAAAAACGACACCGTAAACATCCCATTGACATTGCGCACCAATGCTGTATGATATGGATCGTAGAGAGGTCAAAAGATAGGGCACGACGAAACAGGAAAGATGAGCATGAAACAGGCCGAGGATCGTCCATCGGAAAAAGGGCGCGAACTGGCGACGTCCGCACACAATGTCCAAGAGCGAGAAAGACGAGCGGCCATACAGTGGGAACCACTGGAGTTTCAAGGCGAGACGACTCGTCGCTCCCTGTGGGGCATATTTTTGGGCGTCGTGGGTCTCCTGCTGCTAGGCCTCATCATCTATCTGGCCATCGCACAAAAGCCCACGACTCGCAGCGGCACGATAGAGAGCATTCAGCAGGGAGTCCTGCAGATCTCTCGGGACCAAGGCGATTCCTGGCAACCCACAGAAGAGGGCCAGACCATCCCCCAGGGAATCAGCATACGCAGCACGACGGGCACATGGGCTACCATCACCCTCCCCGACGAGAGCCTGATGCGCATCGAGGCGTCCGGTATGTGGAAGATGCCCGAACTCGTGGGAAAGGGCAATCGCCTGCGCATTACCATAGAGCAAAGGGCTGGTAGAGCCAGCTTCGTCTCCCCTCCCCCCCGCAAAACTGGCCCATCCAGGTTTCAGATTCAGGTTGCGGGTACTACGGGAGAGTTGGTGGGTGTGGCCACCGTTATCACGGCCAACGATGAATACACACATATAAGAGTTTTACAGGGATACTGCACCCTGGGGCCGACGGACGATCCCATAGAGGTCGTCGCCGGTGAGACGGCAACCATCGACCCCGACAGCAATATCATCGTCACGGAAAGCGGATAGGAAAACACAGCCAAGCGTATGTTCCCCTCCTCTCAGAAAGGTCAACAGGATATTCTCCCCACACTAGAAAGAGAGGGCGAGAACGTTCAGGGCATCTATTCTATAGCCCGCGTCACCTTTTCCAATCCAGAGACGGGCTTTGCCGTGGTGCACCTCAAGCCCGCCGACGAGGAATCGTCAACCTCCTTTGTAGCGGTGGGAAGTTTTGGCAAGCCACGCCAGGGTGATTGCTACAAGATAGAGGGCAGATGGCGTCGGGACTCCAAATACGGCATGCAGGTACAGGTTTCCTTTGCCAGGCCCGAAACACCCCAAAGCCTGCCGGCCATCGAACGCTACCTGGCCGGCGCCAGCATCAAGGGGCTCGGCCCTCACTATGCCCGGGCCCTGGTGGAGCACTTTGGTAAGGGAACCATCCGCGAACTGCGGAGCGGGGGAAAGCACCTACAAGAGGTAAAGGGCATCGGTCCGGTGCGAGCCCAGAGAATTCGCAAAAGCTGGGCCGAATACGAGGGCATGCACAACCTGATGATCAAGCTTCAGGGAGTGGCTGAACTCTCTCCCAGACAGGCGCAACAGATCTATCGTCAATACGGACACGAGGCCTGGGACATTGTCTCTGAGAATCCTTATCGCCTGGCTCAGGACGTGCGGGGGTTCGGCTTTACGCGATGTGATCAGATCGGCAGGGCACTGGGCATCGCCCACGATGCCCCGGCCCGCATCCAGGGAGGAATCCTCCACCTCCTGAAGGAAGCCCTGTCCCAAGGACATCTGTGGTGTCCGGCGGAGGAACTCGCCCAGGAGGCCGACGAACTGCTAGGAGTAGCCGGAAAAAAGATCACCCAAGAGATGGAACGTCTCGTGGAGACACAACAACTGGTCCGCCGTGACGCCTCAGATGACGCCGAGACGGCCATCTTTTTGCCGCGGGTGGCCCACACGGAACAACGCATCGCCGAAAGGCTGGCCCATCTGCTCAGTATACCTGTGGGAAACCCAAAACTCTCTTCCCAAGAGGTGCAAAAACTCTTTGACAGTCTGGAAGAGAAAAAACTGACCGAGGAACAGCAGGGAGCCGTCCGGGGGCTTTTGCAAGGGAATCGCCTGGTCATTCTCACGGGCGGACCGGGCACGGGCAAGACGACGACCATACGCTCCCTTATCACCTGCCTGGAAAACCTTCACCTGCCCTATGCCCTGTGCGCTACCACGGGCCGGGCGAGCAAACAACTGGCTCAGGCCACGGGTCATCCGGCGGCCACCGTGCACCGCCATCTGGGTATAGGGATAGGACAGGATGAGATAAGGCCGATCGACGAACGCATCCTGGTCATAGATGAGGCCTCCATGATCGACCTGTGGCTGTTCCACGAGATCCTGCGCCGAACGCGGGACAGCACATGCCTGTTCCTGATCGGGGACGTGGATCAATTACCACCGGTGGGGCCCGGGGCGATATTGCAGGATCTCATCTGCGCGGGAGAGAAGAAAGATGTCCCCGGCATTCACGTGACGCGCCTGACGCACATCTTTCGCCAGGAGGCCGGCAACCGTAGCATGATCGTGGTCAACTGCCACCGCATCCGCGCGGGGCAACGGCCCATCCATGATGTGCCCAGGACTTCGGACTATTTCGAGATGCATCGGGATACCCCGGAAGAGGCTCGCAGGCTGGCCGTCGATCTGGTAGCCAATCGCCTGCCCGGCTTTTTGGACGTGCCCCCCACCGAAATACAGGTACTGGCCCCCATGCATAGGGGAACCGCGGGCATTCGCTCCCTGAACCTGGCACTGCAGCGGGCCCTGAATCCTCCCGCGCCCATCAAGGCAGAACTCGCCCTGCCCGCGCGGTCGTCCTCGGCAAGCCAGCGCGTGTTCCGCCAGGGGGACAAGGTACGACAGACACAGAACAACTATCAGAAACAGGTCTTTAACGGAGATCTGGGCATCATCCAGCGCGTCTACCCGGATGAAAAAAGGTTGGTGGTACGCTTTGAAGAACACGATGTCGCCTATGACCAGGATGAACTGGACGAACTCGTACACGCCTGGGCCATGACAGTACACTCGGCCCAGGGATCCCAGTGGCCAGCGGCGGTGATCATCATGCTGACCAATCACTATATCATGCTGGAGCGAAACATTCTATACACGGCCTTGTCACGGGCGCAGCGCCTGGCGGTGCTGATCACGCAGGACAAAGCCGTGCGCATCGCCGTCAATCAAAAGCGCTCCACGCAACGACGCACACAACTGGTGTCACGGCTTTGCCAGGTATTGGACAGATCGTAGAGAGGAGCTGGCAATTCGTCCATCCTCTCGCCCAGAAGACAAAAAGCCGCCCGGGAGGGCGGCCCTCTCTGTCGTATTTTCCCAAATGATCGCTTATACCTCAGCAGGCGCCAGAGCCACCCGGAGGGCGAGGACGGGAACAAGGGGGAGTATACCAAAGGTAAAGATCGCCACCGTGGAGAGTTCACTGGCGAGGGTCGAGGAGGGGGAAGGTTCCCCCAACGTCCGACTGACTAGGGCGTCCAGCGTGTTGCCCACAAGATTCACAAAGATGACAAGACGCACATAGGTGATGATATCGCGCGCCGTCCGCCAACCATAGGCATCGACGAGGCGTTGGACAAGATCGGGATCTGGCTCACCTTCCTGCTCCACATAGTGGCGGGCAAAAAAGAGGGCTGGCGCCTCGTCCACCGTGGCATGTTCCACCTCTCCCCGCAACAGGGATTCCACTTCTTCCTGCGCCAGCCCCCGTCCCAGGGCATAATTGACGGGCGCCCGGGCATAGACCTGATCATCATGGGCTCCCGCGACGGCCAGCATCATCTTTTCGGCAAAAGGATGGTCGATGCGAGGATTTGTCCACAGGGATTTGAGGGCCGCCGGATCTCGCCAGAATTCCCTGAACGTCTCCAGCATACCCTCCTCACGCTCATAGACCTCCTTTTGAAAAGGGGGTTGTCTCTTTCTGGCATCCATATAAACTCTGGCCAGCAAATAAGCCCCAGCGGCTCCCAAGCCCACCCCCAACAGCGTCCACCACGATCTTTTCTTTTCCATCTGCACGCCGTCCTCTGTCATGGTCCAACCCCCCTCGTAAAATCCTATCTAAACGGGAATAACGCGATGGTAACGCTTCTTGCCCGCCCGCAGCAGAACGGCACCGTCCTGCAGATCGTCAGAAGTGATCATGCGTCCTACGGAAGCGATCCGCTCATCGTTGACGTATGCCCCGCCCTGTTTGATGAGACGCCGCGCCTGACTCCGTGAGTCGGCGAGGCCCACCTCCTCGAACAGGTTAGGAGCGAGAATACCCTCCTCCAACCTCTCTTCCTGCACCTGGGTGCTGGGCACCGTGGCCACGGCCACTTCTTCGGATATCTCAACTGACTCTGCCACGAAGAGGCGCCGCGATGCTTCCTGCGCTTTTTCCGCCTCCTCCTCACCGTGGATCAGATGCGTCACCTCGTAGGCCAGCACCTCCTTGGCCTCCTGTATCTCTGCGCCCTCCACGGAAGCCAACTCCTCAATCCTATCCAGTGGGAGAAAAGTATATACCTTGAGGAAACGCTCCACGTCGGCATCGGCCGTGTTGATCCAGAACTGGTAGAATTCATAGGGAGAGAGCCGTTCCGCATCCAGCCAGATGGCTCCCTCGGCCGTCTTGCCCATCTTGGCACCAGAGGCCGTGGTCAGCAAGGGTAGCGTCAGAGCATAGGCCTCGCCCCCCTCGACGCGGCGAATTAGATCCACGCCAGCCAGGATATTGCCCCACTGGTCGTTGCCCCCCATCTGCAGAATGCAGCCGTACTCTTGGTAGAGATGAAGAAAATCATAAGCCTGAAGGATCTGGTAATTGAATTCGATAAAACTTAGGCCCGTCTCCATTCGCGAGCGATAGGCCTCCGAGGCCAACATGCGATTGACACTGAAATATCTGCCGATATCGCGCAAAAAGTCGATATATTTCAGGGGTCCCAGCCACTCGGCGTTATTCAAGATGAGCGCCCTGCCCTCGCTGAAATCGACGACCTTTCCAATTTGCTGCTTTATAGACTGCAGGTTGGCCTCGATCTCCTCTTTGGTCAGCATCTGGCGCATCTCGGTGCGACCACTGGGATCGCCGATCATCCCGGTGCCACCGCCCACGATGGCGATGGGACGGTGTCCCTGACGCTGCATATGTGCGAGGGCCATGATAGTGAGCAGATTGCCCACGTGAAGACTGGGGGCCGTTGGATCGTAGCCGATGTAGCAGGTGATGGGCTGTTCCAACGCCGCACGCAGCCCCTCCTCGTCCGAAACCTGTTCCACAAAGCCACGCCGTTTAAGGATATCGTACACGTTTGCCATGCTCTTCCCTCAATTTGACAAGGAATCTGTGTCAGATAGTATGTATAAGAACAATAATCGATACTATGTGACGATCCTCTGTTTGTCAAATAAAAAGCGCTGTGGCCTCTTAACCTTGGGCTCTTGTCACACTGGATTCTCACGGTGACGGTGGGCCTTTTTTTATGCCTCACAGGGATTGAGAGGACGTATCACCAAAGAAAGGATGACCATTGACCAACACGTGGGCGCTCGTGGGCATCATTCTCCTCGGCGGTCTCATACAGGGCACTGCCGGTTTTGGGCTCGGCCTGTTCTCCATGGGTGTGCTGGTCATGCTGGTATCCGTCGGCGAAGCCGTCGTGATCGTATCCATCGCCTCCCTCGTCAGCACCATGCTGAACTGGTGGACTGTACGGGAGAGCCTCTCCTGGCGCGAGATGTGGCCCATATTCGCCACCTCCTTACCCACCACGGCGCTGGGCATCCATGCCCTGTGTAATCTGGACAGCGGTATATTACAACTGGGAATAGCCGTCATGATCCTGGCCGGCTGCGCCGTCGCCCTCTGGCCATCCCGCACGACGCGTATTCATAGCCCGTTTCCCTGGGCATATATCGCAGGATCGATCGGAGGTCTCTTTGGCGGGGCTCTCAATATGGGTGGCCCTCCCATCGTCCTCTATACGTTGTTGAGGGGATGGGAAAAATCCAAGGCCAAAAGCATTATGGCCACCTACTTTTTCATGATCGGCACGTTGCGCCTCGTCCTTCTCATCACCACAGGCGTGGCCACAAGGGAACTGCTCATGGAGAGCGTATTCATAGTTCCCGCCTCCCTTATTGCCTCGTATGTGGGGACGCGTATCTTTGATCACATGAGCACACGCATCTTTCGTTACGCCGCCACGGCCATCCTTGTGGGCCTGGCCATCAAGATCATCGCCACTTAAACACTTCACCCATCCGATATCACAACGTGGGGGGATAGGTATGAAGACAAAAGTACCCCAGGAGTTCACCGGCACTGTAGAGCGAATGAGGATCGCCCACCTGGAGATATGCCAGGATCTCCGGCGTCGGGGAATGACGATCCCCGATTATACAGACTATTCTGGGCAGGGCCGCGTCACGGGCACCGGGGCCGCCAAGGCCTATCCCATCCAGGGAATACTCAAATATCACGGCATGGCCGACTGGCACTGGCGTACGGCCTATCTGCCCAGCGTCTCCGTCAATAACGACGCTGCCCACACCATCACGCTGGTGACGTTCGATCCCGCGCTGACGCAGGACGATATACGGATCAACGGCCGTCTGGCGACGGGTCGGGCGCAGAAGCGCGTCCTGCGCGTCCTTGATGAGGTCAGGTGCATCGGCAGTATCGCGAGTCGGGCCAGGGTCGTTTCAAGGAACTTTTTGGGCGCGGCCGCGACGGCCAAAGGGCTGGGCACGAGCGCCTCGGCTTCGGCAGCCCTGGCCGCCGCCGCTGCCAAAGCGGCCTTTCCGGGGGTAACCGCCCAGGACCGCTTTGTCAACTGTTTGGCGCGCTTGCTGGCTGGCTCTGGTTGCCGTAGCGCGGCAGGAGGAATCGCACTGTGGCTCTCCTACCCTGGCATAGCCCACGAGGAGAGCTTTGCCTTACGCCTGGATCGAAAAGATCAACTACGAGACGTGCGGCTCATCACCATCCCCCTATCCTCCAAAATCGGCCTGCAGACAGAGAGGGCCCACCGCAAGGCCCCACAGAGCCCCCTTTTCAAACCCTGGATGTATGGTCGCCGCGACGAGATCCTCGAATGTATAGAAGCCGTACAGCAGGGCGACTGGGAAACGGTCGGACAGCTGGCAGAACTGGACAGCATCCGCCTGCATGCCGTCACCATGTCCGCAAGCCGCAAGAACAAGATTTTTGCTTGGGAACCAGAGAATATCACCCTCTTTCGCACCTGCAACGCCATGCGTAAAGAGGGTATCCCCGTCTATTTTTCCACGGACACGGGCCCCACAACGGTCTTTATCACCCACAAAGATCAGGTAGAAGCCGTGAGGATGAGGTTGCAAGCATTAGGGCTCGGGGTGGAATCCATCGTGGGGAAAATCTCTGGCCCCGTGCAATATCTAAGCACCGACGAGGCCAAGGCCGCGCTGGACATCTGACGGCGCACCAAATCGGGGAAAGCAAAAATGGGCGAATCGCAGATGATTCGCCCACACAAAATAGCTCCTCGGGCTGGATTCGAACCAACAACCAATCGGTTAACAGCCGACCGCTCTACCGTTGAGCTACCGAGGAACGCTCCAACGTAACGGATAAGATTGTACAAGAACTCACATCCAACGTCAAATCTGGTGCCTGCATCGATGCGGGGTCAGCTCAAATATGCGGCCAGGTTTTCCTTCCGGGCTCTTTTTCTCAGCTTTTCCAGGGCCCTCTCCTGAATCTGGCGCACGCGCTCCCGCGTCACGCCCAACTCCTGCCCCAGTTCCCGCAACGTCTTGCGCTCCGCGCCATCCAACTCGAAACGAAAACGCAATATCAGGCGCTCCCTCTCCGAGAGACCGGCCAGGCTTTCCCCCAAAGATTCCTCTAGCGACCGATTAAAAAGCTGCACAAAAGGTTCATCACCGTCACTGGCCAGGGCGTCCTTGAGCGCCATCTCTCCCTCATCATCCAAAGGAGATTCGAGGGACAGGACATCGAGCATGCTGGCCAGGGCCAGGCGCACTTTTGCCTTTGCTCTTTTCCAGCACCTGGCATACTCGGGTGGCAGTGGTTCCCCGTTCTCAAAGCAAGCGGCGATCTCGCGCTTTTCGTCGCCAGAAAGAAGACCAGTCTCCAGAACCAACTCGTCAATCGTCGGTTCCCGGCCAAGGCGCTGTTGCAAGCGAGAGGATGCCTTGTGTAGACGAATTCCCATATCGCTTATGTAGCTTGGCAAGCGAATGCTTCGGCTGTGCTCTGCCACTGCGCGAGACACCGCCTGCCGGATCCAATAGGTCGCATAGGTGCTGAAGCGATATCCCAGGCGATAGTCGTATTTCTGTACCGCGCGCAACAATCCCAGATTACCCTCCTGGACGAGATCCACCAAGGGTATACCCCGACTGCTATACTTTTTGGCCACGCTGACGACGAGCCGCAGATTCGCCTCGGCCAGTTGCCGCGCTGCCTCGCGCCCCTCCTGCACGGCATGCCACAATGCGGCCCTTTGCTGCTCCGATAAAGCCCCTTTTTGCAGCTTTTCCTTGGCAACCTGGGAAACATGGATCTTTTTCCCAAGCCGCGCCTCCTCCTCAGCGTCCAGCAAAGGAACTTGAGAAATCTCGTCCAGATATACTCGCAAGCCCGCGTTGGATTTAAAGTGGCTACCCGACATCATATGCCCGTCCCCAACTACGATGTGTGACAGCGATGAGTGGTGTTTTGTCCTCTCTACCTTGAGAGCACGTGGGCCAAAATCCTCTTTGTAATGAGCCAAAAATAGATCGCTACATGAGGCTGTTCTCGCTAACCACGAAACGGCAGCCGCCGGTATTCACTGGGTCAAATAGTCCTTCAGCTGCCGGCTTTTTGTCGGGTGCCGCAGTTTACGCAACGCCTTGGCCTCTATCTGTCGCACCCGCTCCCGCGTCACACCAATCCTTTCGCCCACCTCTGCCAGCGTATGGCTCTCTCCACCATCGAGGCCAAAGCGAAGGGTCAGGATATTCTGCTCCCGTTCGGTCAGCGAGGCCAAACTCTCCCGAATCTGCTCGCGCAGCAGTTCCTTGTTCGTCTCCTCCACCGGACCATCCACCGAGTCGTCGGGGATAAAGTCCATCAGGGCATTATCGTCCTCATCCCCCACGGGCGTTTCCAAAGACATGGGTTCCTCTGCGAAACGCAGAATCTGACGTATCTTTTCCACAGCCTGACTCATGCGCCGGCGCACATCAGCAGGAAGATCTGTGCCGTCCGCCTCACACTGGTTCCACACGCGCTTATCATCGTCCGATAGATGTTTCGACTCCAGAGCGATCTCCTCCAGGGTGGGATCCCGCCCCAGATCCTGTTCCAACTCCCGCATGGTCCGCATCAGATGACTGATCGACTCGATCATGTGCACGGGAATACGAATCGTGCGCGCCTGATCCGCTATGGACCGACTGATGGCCTGTCTGATCCACCACGTGGCATAGGTGCTGAATTTGTATCCCTTATGATAGTCAAACTTTTCGACGGCACGCAGCAGACCAAGGTTCCCTTCCTGAATAAGATCGAGGAAGGACATACGTCGTCCCGTATATTCCTTGGCAATGCTCACCACCAACCTCAGGTTGGCCTCCGTCAGACGGCGCCTGGCGATCTCACCCTGCATCACTTTGAGCTCATAGACCTGTTTCTGCTGCGGGGAAATATCCTCGTCCTCCAGCTCCTTTAGTTTCTCACGGGCTTCCATCCCCGCCTCGATGGCCTTGGCGAGGCGAACCTCATCCTCAGCACTGAGGAGATCCACACGCCCGATTTCTCGCAGATACACGCCCACACTGTCATCGGTCACGCGCGACGGCGCCGGGTTCGCCGCGCGATCTTTGGGAATCTCCTCCTCAGCCTCTTTGGCCTCCTCCTCAGAGCTCACCACGGGAATTCCCATCTCGCTCAACGCATTCACCAGGGCGTCGAACGCCTCGTCGACGTCGACATCCCCATTCTGGGCAATGATGGCCAGAACATCCTCATCGGTGAGATATTCCTCACGGATACCCTTGGCCAACAGCGCATCGATTTTATCGCTTTCCAGGTTAGCTCTCACGGCATCCATGGTCAGAACCGATTTCCCCTCTTGCTACGTCCGATAAAAGTTGCCGCATGAAACCGCTGATCGATACGTAGATACGTGCGCCTGAGCTGCTCGATCTTTTCGTCAAGTTCCCTCACACGTTCCCTTGATCCCTCCTTTTGTGCATCCCTTTGCAAGAAACAAAGCTCGTTTATCAAACGCGAGATATGGCGCTTGTGAAGGCGCGTGGCACACTTGATGACATCTCCGCGGATCAAGTCAGGAGAAAGGGAGGGCTCAGCCTGTAGCCGCTGTAGCAAAGATTCTACATGTGCTCTCAATTCACTGTCAAGACCATCACAAAAGGCATCCACATCATACGACACATTCTCATCCATAAAGCCACATAGGGCAGAGAAAACCTGTCGGTTGCGGCTATCCCCAAAGGTATCCTCGGACAGATCAGCCACCTCCATAACTTGGGGCAACAGGGTGGGGTCCTGAAGCACAAGGGCCAGACAGCGATCCTCCAAACTCAGCTCTCCCCCTGGAGATGACCTCTCTACGAGATCCTTCATCGCCTGGGATCGCCGAGGGGGTTCTGGGGCACGCCTGCGCGACGAACGCTCCCTCCCCGTATGTTCCGAACGATCCAGCAACGGGCGTAGCTCGCGCTCGTCGATATGCACCAGGCGGGCCAGATGCTGAAGGTGATGGTTTCGTTCTACCACATTGTCCACGGCGGCGATGACGGGCACGAGCCTCTCCACAGCCTCACGCTTTCCCGTAGACGTAGATAGATCCACCTCCTGCTCGACCAATTGGAAGAAATAGTCCACCACAGGCAAGGACTCGTCAACCAGGCGATCCCACATAGAACGGTCACGGAGCACAAGCTCATCGGGATCCAGCCCCTCCGGGAGCACAAGCACGCGGATCTGGGCGTCCAGTCTCGTCTTGTACTCTACAAGGCCCGTCGCCGTAGGCACGGGAACTGTTTGACGGCGCAGCGACTTGCGGGCGACGTCCACACCCTTTTCCACGGCCCGCACCCCCGCCTCGTCGGGATCCAGGGCAAATATCAACTCGTCCGTCATGCGCTCGAGGATCTGGACCTGCTCTTCCGTCAACGCCGTCCCCATACAGGCCACCACATTGTCCACGCCACACTGATGGGGAATCACCACGTCCATATAGCCCTCGACGACGATGGCCGTTCCCGACTCCCGGATATTGGAAGCCGCCAGGTCGATCCCATAGAGGACGCTCCCCTTGTCGAAAACGGGGGTGGTCGGCGTATTCAGATATTTGGGTTGCGAGTCGTCGAGAACTCGGCCACCAAAGCCGATCGTCCTTCCCCGCACGTCGCGTATGGGAAAGATGACCCGGCCTCGAAAGCGGTCGTAGACGTTCCCCTCGTCGTTCTCGACCACCAGGCCGGCCTTCAGGATATCCTCCCGGTCGCGGCCCCTTTTCCCCAGGAACGTCTCCAAGGCATGCCACTGATCGAGCGCAAAACCCAACTGGAAAACAACGGCCGTCTCACGGTTGATGCCCCGCTGCTTCAGGTAATCCCGAGCACGTTCCCCTTGGGGAGAACGCAAAAGAATATCGTTATAATACTGGGCAGCGTCCGCATTGACGGCATAGAGCCTTTGAGCCTCATCCCGCTGTTCCTGAGCAGCCTCATCGAGGGGCTTGAGCTGTATGCCCGCCCTGGCAGCCAGAAAACGCAAAGCCTCCGGGAACTCTATATTCTCCTGCCGCATGATAAAGGTCAGGAGGTCTCCACCAGTGGAACAGGCGCCAAAGCAATGCCAGCTCTGTGTTTCGGGGAAAACGACAAAAGAGGGCGTGTCCTCGGTGTGAAAAGGGCACAATCCCTTAAAGTTCTTGCCCGTCTTTTGCAGCGACACGTATTCACCAATGACCTCCACGATGTCGAGACGCTGTTTTATCTCATCTACGACGCTCATCGTATCCCTTACCTTTACGAATACGTCTCAAGGCTCGGATGCCTCGCCCAGTCCCTCACATAGCGAATAGTGTTCATCTGACTTTTAAAAAGAGGCAGTGATAGTGCGTGCGCTGACATTCGGAAAAAATGAAACAGAGGCGCTGTGGGTAACACCCACCCTCATTATACTACAATATCCACCGAAACGTACAATCGCATCTCCCATCGAGAGCAAAAGCAAAAAGGGCCGGGCACGCACAGGCCCAGCCCTTTTTTTGGTCTTGCAGCGCAAACTGTGTGGCGCTACTCTTCCTCAAGCGCCGCATGTGCGGCCGCGAGGCGCGCCACGGGGACGCGATAAGGAGAGGCACTCACATACATGAGCCCCGCGCGATGGAAAAAGTGGATGGAATCGGGATCGCCACCGTGCTCACCGCAGATCCCTATCTCGATATCGGGTCGCGCTTCCGTGCCAGAAGCAACGGCCATCTCCACCAGTTTCCCTACGCCATCCTGGTCCAGTGTCTGGAAGGGGTTATTCGGGAGGATGTCGCGCTGTATATAATCGATCAAGAACTTGCCCTCTGCATCGTCGCGGGAGAAACCAAAGGTCATCTGCGTCAGGTCGTTGGTGCCAAAAGAGAAAAATTCGGCATGCTCTGCCAGTTCGCCCGCCGTGATCGCACCACGCGGCGTCTCGATCATGGTGCCGAACTTGTAGTCGATGGAGACGCCCTCTTCTTCCATCACCTGCTGAGCCACCTTCTCCAGCTTTTCACGTTCTGTATGCAACTCGTTGACGTGGCTCACCAGGGGGATCATCACCTCCACATGCACATCGATGCCCCGCTTTGCCTGACGGCAACCGGCCTGAAAGATGGCACGCACCTGCATCTCGGTGAGACCGGGATACATAAGGCCTGCACGACAACCCCGCAGACCCATCATGGGATTGACCTCCCACTGGGCCTCGACCACATCCAGCATGGATTCCTTCTCTTCCAGTTCCTCCGGATTCTCGCCCGTGCAACGCAACCTCACCACATCTTCCAGCAGTTCCTGCCGATTGGGCAAGAACTCGTGCATTGGCGGATCGATCAACCGGATGATGACGGGGAGCCCGTCCATGACCTCAAAGATCCCCGCAAAGTCCTCCCGCTGATAGGGAAGCAGACGTTCGAGGGCAGCCAATCGCTCCTCTTCTGTCTCGGCCATGATCATCTCCACCACAATGGGACGGCGCTCTTCCTCAAAGAACATATGCTCTGTGCGGCAGAGGCCGATCCCTTCGGCACCAAAGTCCCGCGCACGCTGGGCATCGCGGGGATAATCGGCGTTGGTATAGACGCCCAACTCCCGAACATCATCCGCCCAGCTCAAAAGCGAGGCCAGTTCCTCTTCTTCCTCTATGTCGATATCCACGGTGGGGATGGCACCCACAAAGACCTCGCCCGTGGTACCGTCGATGGAGATGGTATCTCCCTCCTCGACAACGCGGTTATCGACCGTGAACCGCCCGGCCTCGGGCTCCACATTGATCTCCTCACAGCCAGCCACACAGGGAAGGTTGCTCCCTCGGGCCACCACGGCAGCGTGAGAGGTCGCACCACCGTGCTGCGTGAGCACGCCCTGAGACATAAGCATGCCTCCCACATCGTCGGGCGAGGTCTCGGGACGCACCAGAATAACCGGCTCGCCCGCCTCTGCACGCTCCGCCGCCCGGTCGGAATCCAAAACGGCGACGCCCTGTGCTGCTCCAGGGGAGGCATTCAGTCCCTTGGCCACCAGATCTCCCCGCTGTATGGCCTCCTCTTTGGCCTCCATATCGAACATGGGGTGCAACATGGCATCCACCTGATCGGGAGTCACCCGTTCCACAGCTTCGCGTCGAGAGATCAACCCCTCATTGGCCATATCCACGGCGATCTTGATCGCCGCACGCGCCGTGCGTTTGCCCGTACGGGTCTGCAGAATCCAGAGCTTGCCCTTCTCCACGGTGAACTCCACATCCTGCATATCCCGATAGTGTTGCTCCAGCAAATCCGCCACCTCCCGGAGTTGCTCAAAGATCTCGGGGTTTACCCTATCTAGTTCCTGGATATCCAAGGGGGTGCGAATGCCCGCTACCACATCTTCTCCCTGGGCATTGGCGAGATACTCGCCATACAACTCTTTTGTCCCGTCGCCGGGATTGCGCGTAAAGACCACGCCCGATCCCGAATCCTCGCCCATATTGCCAAAGACCATGGTCACCACGTTGACCGCCGTGCCCCAATCATCCGACATATCATGCATACGCCTGTATGTGGTGGCGTTGGGGCCGAACCACGAATCGAACACGGCCTCGATGGCCTCACGGAGCTGCTGCCACACGTCGTCAGGAAAAGGTTCCCCCAACTGCTCCTTATACAGCGCCTTGTAATCGGCGATGACATCCTTTAGCATATCTACGGTAAGGTCTGTATCCCGTCCCCCTTCGGTCTCGGCCTTATACGATTCGAGTATCTCCTCAAAGAGGGCGCCATCGACCCCCTTTACGATGCGGCCAAACATGGAGATCAGACGCCGATATGAATCGTAGGCAAAACGCGGATCGTCCGCCAGTTCGGCCAGTCCCTGAAGGGTCTCGGGATTCAGGCCAACGTTGAGGACGGTATCCATCATACCGGGCATGGACACGCGGGCGCCGGAGCGCACCGATACCAACAAGGGATTGTCAGAATCGCCGAATCCTTTGCCCGTCTTTTCCTCCACGACCTCCATGGACGCTTGCACCTGTTCCCACATATCCTCTGGGAACTGCCGATCGTTATCAAAATAGGCCAGACAAGCCTCGGTGGTACAGGTAAAGCCCGGAGGCACGGGCAAGCCCGCATTGGTCATCTCTGCAAGTCCTGCCCCCTTGCCTCCGAGGAGATCCCGCATGTCTCTGTTCCCTTCGGAGAAAAGATACACCCACTTTTTGTTCGCCATATAGAAAAGCCCCCTACTTATTCAGAAGAAAATTCAGCCACTTTCCAAAGCAATTATAGATTTTCGTTCCTCTTTTGGCAAGTTATATGCAGATCTCTGCAGGGAAGAAAGAACATACAACTCCCCTGTTCTCATACAGACGGCAAGCCCAGATCGAAGATGCGAAG
>JAWLEV010000083.1:0-11589 GCA_041685915.1 Anaerolineae bacterium
GAGATTTTGCAGGATGGCCTCTGTGAGTTATAATTGGCTGGGTTGGATAGTATATACTGTAGGGTTTATGCGCCTTTGGGCGCTTTTTTTCGTTGCTATCAATAAAAAGAGGTGTCTGAATATGTCAGAAAGGGTTCATTTCCTCACACCTGAGGGCAAAGCCAAGTTGGAAAGGGAACTTACGAGGTTAAAAAAGGAGAAGCGTCCCGAGGTGGCGGCCAATCTGAGGGCGGCCATCCAGGAGGGGGACATAAGTGAGAATGCCGGTTATGAGGAGTCAAAGCGTGAACAGGCCTTTGTAGAGGGGCGCATCAGGGAGATTGAGGCCATTCTCGCCGATGCAGAAATCGTCGAGGATTCGGATTCCCATGGAACGGTAGATGTCGGATCCCGCGTCACCATAAGCGAGCAGGGCGTTTCGGAATACGAGACGTATCAGATTGTGGGATCGGCAGAGGCCGACCCCTCGGAGGGGCGTATTTCGAATGTCTCCCCTTTGGGGAAAGCCCTTATCGGGAATCGCGTTGGGAAAAAGGTTGAGGTGGATACGCCTGCCGGTACGCTCTGTTTTGAGATCATTGCCGTGGAGTGAGGGCGCGTAGTGCGTTGGGAGATGGGGAGATGGGGTAGCCAACATCGTTTCCCCATGGGACACCGGGCGTGGAAAAAATACAGTAGAGGGAGTTTTGATGTCATCGACAAGTATTCATCGACAGCAGAGGATGGAAAAATCGGAGCGTTTGCAGGAAAAGGGTATTGAGCCCTATCCTGCACGGGTGGAGCGCACTCACACCACGGCGGAAGCCCTGGAAGCATTTCGAGAGGACGAGGAAGAGGGAATTCACGTCGCGGTGGCCGGCCGTCTGATGTCCATCCGGGTGATGGGCAAATCGACCTTTGCTCATATACGTGATGGTTCCGGTCGCCTACAGATCTATCTTCGCTATGATAGTTTAGGAGAGGAACGGTACGAACTTTTTTGCGACGAGATCGACATTGGGGATTTTATCCAGGTCGAGGGGGAACTCTTTCGCACACGGACGGGAGAAACCACGGTACAGGTCGCTTCCTGGAAACTTTTGGCCAAGGCTCTGCGTCCGCTACCCGAAAAATTCCATGGCTTGAGGGATACGGAGACCCGCTATCGTCAGCGCTATCTGGATCTCATCGCCAACGAGGACGTTCGCGAGATATTTCGTACCCGAACGCGCATCATCACTGCATTGCGCCATTTTTTAGATGAGCGGGATTTTTGGGAGGTCGAGACGCCCATCCTGCAACCCATTTATGGGGGGGCAGCAGCAAGACCCTTTACCACCTATCACAATGCTCTGGATTGTACCCTTTACCTGCGCATCGCTGACGAGTTGTATCTGAAGCGTCTCATCATCGGTGGTTTCGATCGCGTGTACGAAATCGGCCATAACTTTCGCAATGAGGGTATCTCTACGGAGCATAACCCCGAATTCACCGTCATGGAACTCTATCAGGCTTATGCGGATTACCATGATATGATGGCTTTGGTGGAGGAATTGTACTTTACTATCGCAAAGCAAGTCTTGGGAAGTCCGATGCTCACATTCGAGGGTCAGGAGATCGATCTTACCCCTCCCTGGCAACGGATCACCATGCGTGATGCCATCCTTCAGCAAAGCGGCATCGATATCCAGGTCTATGACGAGTACGAGCGTCTTTGGAAAGTCATCCGGCATAAGGGATTGGACGTGACCGAGCAGCCGAACTGGGGCAAACTGGTGGAAAAGCTCTTTGACGAGGTGGTGGAGCCGACCCTTGTACAGCCCACATTCATCATGGACTATCCCATCGAGATTTCACCCCTGGCCAAGAAAAAGCCCGGTACGCCCCGCTTTGTGGAGCGGTTCGAGCATTTCATCGGAGGATTGGAGTGTGGTAACGCCTTTACCGAGCTCAACGATCCTCTGGATCAGCGGGAGCGTTTTGCCGCTCAGAAGCGAGCGGCGCGTGAGGGGGATGAGGAGGCGCATCCCATGGACGAGGATTTTGTCGTGGCCATGGAATACGGAATGCCACCCACAGGAGGGCTGGGTATAGGCATCGACCGCATGATCATGCTCTTTACCGATCAATCCTCTATTCGCGAGGTTATTCTCTTCCCTTTGCTTCGCCAGAAATAGGGATCCGGGGCCAAAGGCGGCGGGCGCCTCGTGCTCAGTATACGGGGCCCCGTCGCAGCATCATGAACTCGGCATGACGGAGCGCCTCAGCGGCCGTTTCCTCGCCTTCTGCCACCTGCAAGCAGGTATGGTATATCTTTTGTCCCACCTGTTCCAGCGTCTCTTCTCTGCTGATGACGGTGCTGGCATCGATGTCGATATCCTCTGCCATGCGCTGGTAGGTGTGGGTGTTACCGGTAACCTTGATGACGGGGGCGATGGCGTTTCCCATGGGGTTTCCCCGGCCCGTGGTAAAGACGACGATCTGGCTACCCGCGGCCACCAGACCGGTGACGGAGGCCAGATCGTTGCCCGGGGTATCCATGAAAGACAGGCCGGATTGAGAGGGAGGCTTGCCATAAGCCAGCACGTCCACGATGTGTGACGTACCTCCCTTGAGTACGTCGCCAAGGGCTTTTTCTTCCACGGTGGTGATGCCACCTCGAATGTTTCCTGGACTGGGTTGCTTGCCCATAAAGTCCTCGCCTGTCGCCTTGAGGCGTCTTTCGCAGCGGGCGATGGTCTCCAGAAGACGCTGAGCTATCTTGGGTGATTCGGCACGCTTGCTGAGGACGTGTTCGGCCCCCAGCAGTTCGCTGGTCTCGGCAAGGATGAGCTGTGCCCCATGCTGGACCATGAGGTCGCTAAAGACGCCCATGGCGGGATTGGCAGCCATGCCCGAGGTGGCGTCTGATCCACCACACTCGAGGCCGATGGTCAGAGAGGAGACGGGACAAGGCTCGCGGTGAAGATCGCTGGCATCGTCGCGTATGGCCTCGGCCAGCGCCGTTCCCTTTTGGACGGTGGCCCTCGTCCCCCCCAGTTTCTGAATGGTGAGCAGTTCACATGGGGCTGTGCCCTGTGATACGCGCTCTGCCAGGTCGATGGCGTCGAGGGTTTCGCAGCCCAGGCTGATGATCAAGGTGCCGACGACGTTGGGATGTCTGCCGTATTGGGCCAACAGGCGGGTGGCCAGTTCGATGTCGGTCTCCGTTTCGCCACAGCCGCCGGAATAGTCGAGGAGGGCGGCGCCGTCGATATCGGAGGCGATAAGGCGAGCCGTATGCAGGGCACAACCGCAACTGGGGATTACCGCTATCAGGTTTCGTACGCCCACTCTATCGTCAGGGCGCCGGTAGGCCATGAATAGATTCTGTTCCGTCACGACTTTTTTGCTCCTCTCACACTTTGCAGGTTGTGGCTATGCACATGTTCGCCAGGCACGATCTGCTGTGTGGCCACTCCTATACTGGCTCCATACTTGATGATCGGGTCACCCTTTTCAACGGGCCTGATGGCTACTTTGTGTCCAAAGGGTATGGGGTCTCGCGTGTCTATATTCAGGGGCCCCTCATCGGTGGAAAGATTCGCTCCCTGAGGCAGATCCGATAGAGCGACCGCCACGTCATCTTTTGGTGATATTATTAACACGTTGGCCACAGATATGCTCCCGCTCGACTCAACATTCTCTTGTAAGGCCACGCCAGATGGCATGCCCAACTTCTATCGACAGAGAGTAACATGCGAGAGGGTGGGCGTCAAATGACGTCTTTTTCATCGTTGGAGATGGGTTGAGGCTTTTTTAGAGAGGTCGGGGCGAATTTGACAAGAATATGATCCGTGGTATACTTAGTGTTTGCTTATGCATCGGATTCATACATCCCGTGACAGTTTCTCTCGCCGGGACGTTGATCTTGTTGTCTGTCGACTGACGATTGGCTTCAAATTTTGTACCCCTTGCATTTATCTCTCTCAATTTCATTCGTTGGTGAGTGTTGCTGAGCATCATCCAGTTGAATACCTGTGTCCGGTGCAGTCGAATTGACCTATTGTCTATAAGGAGATTGGCAGCTTATGGTGGCCTCGGAAATGACGCATACTGCCCAAAAGAACTCTTTGGCAGCACACCGCAAATCTTATGCACGTGTTCCCGAAGTTGTCTCGATTCCCGATCTCATAAAAACACAACTGGAAGCCTTTGAGGATTTTCAGAACGATAAGCTACGCGAGTTGTTCGACGAGATATCTCCCATTGTCAGTTTCAACGAGAATCTAGAACTACACTTTCCCGGTTATGACGAGGAGTTAAACCGGGAATTTGGGCTTGATTATCGTTTCGATGAGCCCGCTTATTCCGAAAAAGAGTGCCGTAGGCGAGGCGCCACGTATGCGGCGCCCCTGTACGTCAAGGTTCTGTTATATAACAAAAAGACTGATCAACCCATCGTGCAGGAAGTCTATATGGGGGATTTCCCCATGATGACCTCAACGGGTACCTTTATCATCAACGGGACGGAGCGGGTGATCGTGAGTCAGCTCATCCGTTCGCCTGGAGCCTACTTTGAGACGGAACTCGATCGTCGAAGTGGACGCCTGCTGTGTGAGGCCAAGCTCATTCCCGACCGGGGAGCGTGGCTCCAGTTCCAGACCAGTCGCCGCGATTATATCTCGGTACGCGTCGATCGAAAGCGCAAGATGCCGGTGACGGTCTTGATACGGGCTCTGGGGGCCGTTTCCGATGGGATCGATGACGTCGCACTGGAAGAAGGGTCCGATGAGGAACTAAAGACGCTCTTTGAGGACGTGGATACCGATCCCGATCGCTCGTTCCTGGAAGCTACGCTCGAGAGGGATACGACCACATCTGCCGAAGAGGCGCTGAAGGAGGCATACAAAAAGTTGCGTCCGGGCGATCCCCTCACGCTGGATAAGGCCAAGTCGTATCTTGAGTATCTGCTTTTCAATCCCCGGCGTTATGACCTGGGACGTGTAGGGCGATACAAGATGAATCGGCATTTTGAGAACAATCTTCCCCTTGAGCGCCGTACGCTCACCAAGCGGGATCTCGTCAGCATCGTCCGGCACATGTTCAAGGTGAACAATGGCGTTGAGCCGCCCGATGACATCGATCATCTGGGCAACCGTCGTATCAAGACGGTGGGAGAGCTTATTCAGAACAAGTTGCGCGTCGGTTTCCTGCGTATGGAGCGGGTTGTGCGCGAGCGTATGAGCAGCCGCGATCCGGACCAGGCCTCTCCTATCTCTTTGGTAAACGTTCGCCCTGTGACGGCCGTATTGCGCGAGTTCTTTGGCGGCAGTCAGCTTTCCCAGTTTATGGGGCAGACGAACCCGCTGGACGAGTTGACCCACAAGCGGACGCTTTCGGCGCTGGGGCCGGGTGGACTCAAGCGCCAGCATGCCGGATTTGAAGTTCGCGACGTGCATCTCAGTCACTATGGCCGTATCTGCCCCATCGAGACGCCCGAGGGTCCCAACATTGGTCTCATTGGACGGCTGGCGACCTATGCAGAGGTTAACGATTATGGCTTTGTCGAGACTCCTTATCGACGCGTCTTAGACGTGGTACCCAACGATCCCGAGGAACTTGTTGGGCGAGAGATTCGTGAGCCTGTGGTCAATCCGGAGACGGGTGAGGTGTTGGCCGATGAGGGCACGGTAATCGATGAGGCGCTGGCGGAGAAGATGGCCGATTGGGAAGTGGAAGAGTATCAGGTGCGGCCCTTTGCCACGGATGAGGTGAGGTTCCTGTCCGCCGACGAAGAGGAGCGCTATGTAATTGCCCAGGCAAACACGTCGATAGATGACTTGGGGCAGTTCATGAGCAACAGGGTATCCGTTCGTTACCGTGAAAAGTTCCTGTTTGAGGATATCGAGCGCGTTTCCTATATGGACGTATCACCGAAGCAGATCGTGGGCGTCTCGGCCTCGTTGATCCCTTTCCTGGAGCACGACGACGCCAACCGCGCCCTGATGGGATCCAACATGCAGCGACAGGCTGTGCCCCTTTTGCGCCCCAAGGCGCCCACTATTGGGACGGGCATGGAAGGTCATGCGGCTGTGGATTCGGGTCAGCTTTTGACGGCAGGGATGGAAGGCGAAGTCGTTCGTGTGGGCGGTGGCGAGATCGTCATCGAGGGCAACCACGATGGTCATGTGGAAACCCATAATCTGCGCAAGTTCGATCGTTCCAACCAGTCGACGTGTGTCAACCAGCGCCCCCTTGTGGAAAAGGGAGATCATGTGGAGCCGGGCCAGGTGATTGCAGATAATATGTCGACGGAGAATGGCGAACTGGCTCTGGGGGATAACGTTTTGTGTGCCTTTATGTCCTGGGGCGGTGCCAACTTTGAGGATGCCGTCATCGTCAGTGAGGGGCTCGTGCACGAGGATCGTTTCACCTCCATTCACATCGAGGAGCACGAGATCGAGGCTCGCGATACAAAGTTGGGTATGGAGGAGATCACTCGTGACATTCCCAATGTGGGCGAGGATGCGCTGGCAAAGCTCGATGAGGACGGCATCATCTATGTGGGGGCCCACGTGAATGCTGGAGACATCCTGGTAGGCAAGATCACACCAAAGGGGGAGAAAGAACTAACGCCGGAGGAAAAGCTGCTGCGTGCCATCTTTGGTGAGAAGGCGCGTGAAGTGCGGGACTCTTCCCTCCGCCTGCCGCATGGGGATGAGGGAAAGGTCATCGACGTGCGGGAATTCACGCGCGATGACAATCGGGATATGAAAGCCGGCGTGGAAAAGATGGTCATCGTGAGTGTTGCGCAGCGTCGCAAGCTTATGGTGGGCGACAAGATGGCGGGGCGTCATGGCAACAAGGGCGTCATCTCCAAGATCGTTCCCCTCGAGGACATGCCTTTCCTCGAGGACGGCAGGTCCATCGAGATCCTCTTGAATCCTCTGGGTGTCCCCGGGCGTATGAATATTGGACAGGTACTGGAGACGCACCTTGGTTGGGCCGCTGAGCGTTTAGGATTCCGGGCGAGTTCGCCGGTATCCGATGGGGCCACCGAGGATGAGATCGCTGCAGAGTTGGCGCGGGCATGGTTGATCGATCGCGCCTGGCACGATCTGAAGACCCAGACGTGGGATTGGCTCGATGAACAGGATATCGATACGGAAACCTTTGTGGACGAAGAGGAAGCGATGGGTTTCTATCTGGGCAATTTCTTGAGCGACCAAGACATGTCTGCCAAAGACATTTCCGATATCCTGACGGATAAAGTCGAAAGCCGTCGCGTATGGCTGCGTTATTGGTTGCAGGAGCGAGGCTATGACGCGGACGATTTGATGGTTTATGAGAATAACGGCTTGGGCCAGGAGCAGAAAGAGGCCGCCGATGCGCTGGCCAGGGAAATATGCCTGCGCTTCTGGTTGCAGGACGCGGGAGAGGAGGTGAGCGATCTCTCTGCTGAAGAGGTGGATGCGAGGGCGCTCAACGTGAGTCAGGAGACGAACATGCCCCTACCCACGACAGGCAAGATGGTTCTCTACGATGGCAGAACGGGCCAGCGCTTTGATGAGCCGGTGACAGTGGGGTCCATCTATATGCTCAAATTGGACCATCTGGTGGAGGACAAGGTGCATGCGCGTTCTACAGGGCCTTATTCTCTTGTGACCCAGCAGCCACTGGGCGGCAAGGCGCAGTTTGGTGGTCAGCGCTTTGGCGAGATGGAGGTTTGGGCTCTGGAAGCCTATGGGGCTGCCCACACCTTGCAGGAGATGTTGACTATCAAGTCGGACGATGTGACGGGACGGGTCAAGACCTACGAGTCCATCGTCAAAGGTCAACCCATCACAGAGGTCGATATCCCCGAGTCTTTCCGTGTATTGGTCAAGGAGCTTCAGGGGCTAGGACTTTCCGTCGAGGTCTACAATAGAAAGGGCGAGGCCTATCAGTTTGCTCGCGAGGATAGGACGGAGATGTTGCCCAGGTTGGGGTTTGGTCTTGGGTTTGGTCCCTCATCGTGATAATCAGGCCGGGGGTCCCCAGAGGGGATCCCCCGGTTTTTGGTGGGCATATAAATTACTATGCTTTGTAGCGTTCAATGGCTTTTTGACAGCAACTGATGAGAATGCTATAATTGTTATTCGTTGGTTGAAGTGGTTTTGTTTGTAAACAGGAGGCAGTTTTGCCGACGATCAATCAGTTAGTGCGTAAAGGACGGGAACGTCCCAAGAAAAAGTCCAAAGCGCCAGCTCTGGGATATCGGTATAATTCTTTGAAAGATGAACGCGTAGAGCTGGATGAAGGAGCACCCCAGTTGCGCGGCGTATGCACCCGCGTGGGTACAATCACGCCTAAGAAGCCGAACTCGGCGCTACGCAAGATCGCGAGGGTACGTCTATCGAACGGCATTGAGGTTACGGCGTATATTCCTGGCGAGGGGCACAACCTGCAGGAACACTCGGTTGTGTTGGTGCGTGGTGGTCGTGTCAAGGATCTTCCCGGTGTACGCTATCATATAGTCCGTGGCGTGTTGGATGCTTCTGGAGTGGAGGAGCGCCGTCAGGGCCGTTCTCAGTACGGTGCCAAAAAGCCAGAAGAAGAGTAGGCGCGTTCTTCCAACATCGAGTAGTGGTTTGGGATAGTTTTTTCACTTAACCTCTCATAGCAGAGGTTAATTTTTTCGGCAGCAGGAGACTGGGGCCGGATTTGGAGGGTAGAGAGGAATGCCGAGACGCTATCGGCCAGAGCGGAGAGAGGTACCGCCCGACTTTCGATATAACAGCGAGTTGGTGGCCAGATTCACCAATCGCGTGATGCAACGCGGAAAAAAGAGTCTGGCGCGCTCTATCGTATATGACGCGTTTGACATTATCGAGGAACAGACGGGCAAGGACGCTCTGGAAGTTTTTGAGCAGGCTGTGAATAATGCGACGCCGAGACTGGAGGTTAAGCCCAGACGTATAGGTGGGGCCACATATCAGATCCCGGTAGAAGTTTCTGCTCATCGAGGGAGGGCGCTTGCTATGCGGTGGTTGGTGACGTTGGCAGAGCGTCAGCCAGGGCGGGATTTTTCAGAACAGTTGGCGGCCGAATTGATGGATGCGGCCAACGACACGGGGGCTGCCGTTGCCAGGCGCGACGAGGCGCATCGCATGGCCGAGGCTAACAGGGCCTTTGCACGCTATCGCTGGTAGGGGCTGGTGAGGATCTGCCTCTGGTGATCGTGTATTCCAGTTAGTTTTTGGTGGGTCACTACCTTTTCCTCTGTTTCCCTCATCGACGGAGAAGAATTAGGAGTGCACGATGGCGGAGAGCGGACAATTAGATCAAACGCGAAATATTGGTATCATTGCCCATATCGATGCGGGCAAGACGACAACGACTGAGCGGTTCCTGTTCTATACGGGGCGGACGTATCGACTGGGAAATGTCGATGAAGGTACGACGGTCACGGATTGGATGGAGCAGGAGCGCGAGCGTGGTATCACCATCGCTTCGGCTGCCGTTACCTGTTTTTGGCAAGATCATCGTATTAACATCATAGATACGCCGGGACATATCGATTTCACTGCCGAGGTTCAGCGCAGTTTGCGTGTGTTGGATGGCGGGGTCGTCATCTTTGACGCCGTCCGTGGTGTAGAGCCCCAATCCGAGACGGTCTGGCGACAGGCGGATCGTTTTGATGTTCCGCGTATCTGTTTCATTAACAAGATGGATAGAGTTGGAGCCGATTTCTGGCGCTGCATTGAGATGATCGAGGAGCGCCTGGAAACTGTACCTGTGGCGATACAGGTGCCTATCGGAGCGGAATCGTCCTTTGCTGGCGCGGTCGATCTGATCGACCGCGAGGCTTTTGTCTATAGCGACCAGCTCGGACAAAAGCCTGAGGAGCGGGAAGTCCCCGCTTCTTTGCAGGACGTGGTGGAAGAGAAGCGCAGGAGCTTGGTCGAGAATATCGTGGAGACGGATGATGTCTTGCTTGCCAAGTATCTTGATGGAGAAGAGATAAGCTCCGAGGAGTTGCGCAGCGGATTGCGTGAGGCAACGTTGAGCGGGGAGATTGTCCCCGTTTTGTGCGGTTCGGCGTTGCGTAATAAGGGGATACAGCCGGTTCTGGACGCCATTGTAAATTATCTTCCTTCCCCGTTGGATATTCCCCCGATCAGAGGGGTGCATCCGAAGACGGAAGAAGAGGCCGTGCGGCATGCGGACCCAGAGGGGCCATTCGCTGCTCTGGTGTTCAAGATTGTCACAGATCCATTTGTCGGCCGGCTGGCTTATATGCGTGTGTATTCCGGCACCCTTGATTCCAATTCCTCGGTTTACAACTTTCCCAAGGCAAAGAAGGAACGCGTGAATCGTCTTCTCCACATGTATGCCAATCATCGGGAGGAGGTCGAGCAGGTTTCCGCGGGAGATATCGCGGCGGTAGAGGGACTCAAATTCACCTTTACCGGTGATACTCTGTGTGATCGGGAGCACCCCATCCTGTTGGAGTCGATTAGCTTTCCGGATCCCGTGATCTATGTGGCCATCGAGCCACGGACCAGCGCCGATGAGAAGGAGTTAGTGGAGGCGCTGCAGTCCCTCTCCTACGAGGATCCCACTTTTGAGTTTGAAGTGGATGAAAGTACAGGGCAGACCATCATATCCGGGATGGGCGAGTTGCATCTGGAGATACTGGTGGAACGCCTGATGCGCGAGTTCAACGTGGAGGCAAAGGTGGGACGCCCCCACGTGGCCTATCGTGAGACCATCACGCGAAAGGCACGCGGTGAAGGGGAATTCTCTATACAACAGGGGGGCAGGAGCCAGTATGCCAAGGTCGTATTGGAACTTGAGCCCCTATCCAAGGGAGAGGGCACGACATTCGAGAACAAGGTGCCCCCAGAGGTTATACCTTCTAAATTCGTTCGCCTGGTCGAGGAGGCTGCCGAGGAGGCTATGGCCGGAGGAGCCTTGGCAGGTTATCCCCTTCTGGATATGAAGGTGACTCTCGTGGATGGCGTTTTTGACGAGGACAGGGCTTCTGAGGCCGCCTTTCATAGTGCTACAGTGCGGGCCTTTCGGGACGCACTAGGGGATGCGCGACCTGTGCTGATGGAGCCAGTGATGGATCTAGAGGTCATCGTACCTCAGGAGAGTACGGGGGACGTGATAGGAGATCTCAACGCGCGCCGCGGCGAGGTGGAAGGCATGAAGCCCCTGGCTAGCGGAGTGCAGGCCATTCGTGGACATGTGGCGCTGTCGGAGATGTTTGGGTACGCTACTGATTTGCGATCGATGACTCAGGGGCGCGGATCGTTCACTATGGAGTTCGACTACTATGCGCCGGTACCCGAAGCGGTGTCGGAGCGGATTTTGGGAGGTCCTCTATATGCTTCCTAAGGCGCTTGTTTTGAATGTGGTGAAAGTGTAAAGGACGCCGGGCGCGTATTTGGCATATAGATGGTATATGGTATAATCAGGGCGTTTGACTTTTGAGCGAGCGATAAAGAATAAGGCATGAAAACGTGTTAGCGAGAGGAGAGCGGCATGGCCAAAGAAAGATTTGAACGCACAAAGCCACACGTGAATATAGGCACCATCGGGCACGTGGATCACGGCAAGACGACGCTGGCAGCAGCGATC
>JAWLEV010000167.1:0-2672 GCA_041685915.1 Anaerolineae bacterium
ATCGGCGACGTCATCATCGACGGAAATGTGTCCCGCGACCAGGTACTCGCGGCATTGGAAAGGATTCGTCCATGAAGCGCGCTTATCTGGTCATCCACGGCCCCAACCTCAACATGCTTGGTATGCGCGAACCCGACGTCTATGGTCAAGAGACCTTGCAGGATATCAACGAGCGGCTGCGCGCCTGGGCCCAGGAGAAGGGGGCGGATCTGCGCATCGTGCAGTCCAACCATGAGGGGGATCTGGTCGATGCCATCCAGGAGGCTGCCGACTGGGCCTCGGGCATCGTGATCAATGCGGGGGCCTATACCCACTATTCCTACGCTATTCGGGACGCCCTGGCCAGTGTCGAACTTGATGCCGTGGAGGTTCATCTGTCCAACATCCACGCCCGCGAGGAGTTTCGGCACACGTCAGTGATCGCCCCCGTATGTATGGGACAGATCTGCGGGCTGGGGTGGTACGGCTACCTGTTGGCCCTACAGGCCCTGGCGGGGCTTCAGGCGTAGGTGAGGAAGATGATAGAAATCCCCGGTCTCAAAGATTCTCGGAACCTTTGAGACCGGAGGTATCCAGGACTGAAAGATGGTCCTAGCGTTGTCCATTTTTCGGCGTGGGTTGGACAAAAGCCCTTCCACTACGATGATTTACCCCTTTGTGGCGTTAAGACAACCCTAGTGTCGCCGCAGGAAGGCGGGGATGTCCAGGTCGCTGTTATCAAAGGAGCGCTCAAAGACCTTGTCCTCTTCTCCTTCTGCCTCCCTGCTGGCGGGTGCGGAGATCGACACGTCGGCGCTCTCGTCCAGTTCGAACCCCGTGGCGATGACGGTGATCTGAATTCTATCGTTCATCTCCTCATCTATCACTGCGCCAAAGATAATGTTGGCCTCGGGAGACGCCGTCTCGCGGATCAACTCTGCCGCCTGGTTCACCTCGAACAGCGAGAGATCCTCGCCCCCCTTGACGTTAAAGAGTACACCCTGTGCGCCACTGATGGTCACGTCCAGCAGGGGGCTGGTGACGGCCTGCTGCGCCGCTGCCAGGGCACGCTCCTCGCCCGACGCCTCGCCGATGGTCATCAGGGCCGCCCCGCCATCACCCATGATGGAGCGCACGTCGGCAAAGTCCATATTGATGAGACCCGGCACGGTGATCAGATCGGAGATGCCCTGGATGCCCTGCCGCAGGATGTCGTCGGCGACGAGAAAGGCTTTTTGCAGGGGCGAATCCTTGTCCACCAACTTGAGCAGGCGGTCGTTCTGGATAGCGATGAGGGTATCCACCTTGGACTCGAGTTCTTTCAATCCCCCCTCAGCGACTTGGGCTCGCTTCCTGCCCTCGAAACTAAAGGGTTTGGTCACCACGGCGACCACCAATGCACCCACCTCGCGGGCGATGTCGGCGATGATGGGCGAGGCGCCCGTCCCGGTCCCGCCGCCGAATCCGGCGGTGATAAAGGTCATGTCGGCGTCTTCGAGGACGCTTCTCAGTTCCTCCCGTGATTCTTCTGCCGCCTTGGCCCCCATGGTCGGATCCCCACCAGATCCCAACCCTCGTGTAAGTTTATCACCAATGCGCACGCGCAGTGGGGCGTTAGAAAGGGCCAGCGCCTGGGCGTCCGTATTAACGGCGACAAACTCCACGCCGCTCAATCCCTCCTCGATCATGCGGTTGACGGCGTTGGAACCGCCGCCCCCCACGCCTACGACTTTGATCCTTGCCAGATCGCTTTCCATGCTTTCATAATCTTCCATATCTATCTCTCTCCCTATCCGCTCGCTACCCGATGAACACCTGCCCCAATGTATGCTGCATCAATCCTGACATAACTACCTGCATGATAGCATACGCGAATTGCCCTGTCAATGGGATTTTCGCATTTGAACGTAAAAAGTAGCGTGAATTTACGTATTCTAAACATCTCGATTGCATTGGTGATCTATCTCACATATAGTAGTGGCGTGTCAAACGGATCAGATAAGGAGTCAGATATGGCAGAGAGTGTTTTGGGCTCGGATGTGGTGTGTCAGGTGGCGGTGGTGGTGGAGAACGTGGAGAGAACGTCGGAGGCCTGGGCCGAGTTGCTGGGGGTGGAGGTGCCCGATTGGTCCATGACGGACCCCGCCGTCAAGTCGCATATAGAATACAAGGGCGAGACCACGGAGGCCAGGGCCAAGTTGGCCTTTTTCGATCTGGGGCAGGTGCGGCTGGAGGTCATCGAGCCGGTGGGCCGGCCCAGCACCTGGGGCGAGTTCCTCGACGAGCACGGACAGGGCCTTCATCATATCGCCTTCTTTGTGGAGGGTATGGATGAGGCGCTGACAGGGCTTGAGGAACAGGGCCTCACCCTCGTGCAGCGGGGAGACTATACTGGCGGGCGTTACGCCTACGTCGATGGCACCTCCCGGCTGGGGTGCATCCTGGAGTTGCTGGAGAATTTCTAGACGATCAAGATGACGCCGCCGATGGTCAGTGCGGTGCCGATCAGCGTATAGCGCGTGGGGCGCTCCTTCAAAAAGATGGCGCTCAGGGGACAGGCAAAGAGGGGTGCCGTGGCACCGATGATGGCGGCTTTGTTGGGACCAGCGAACTTGACGGCTGTGGCATACAGAGTGCCCGCCATGCCCCAGCCCAGGATTCCGGCCAGGAACAGGAGGCGGAGCGTACGGGGC
>JAWLEV010000084.1:0-11476 GCA_041685915.1 Anaerolineae bacterium
GACTATATCAAATTCATCCGCTTCGCCCACGACCGCATCGAGCGCACCGGCCACGGCGTCATCGGCATGATCACCAACCACTCCTACCTCTCCGGCCTCATCCACCGCGGCATGCGGGAGGAGTTGATGAGGACCTTTGATGAGATCTACGTTTTGAACCTGCACGGCAACGCCCTCATGGGTGAGACCGCCCCCGACGGCAGCGCGGACGAGAACGTCTTTGACATCCGCCAGGGCGTGGCCATCGCCCTCCTCATCAAAACCTCCCCCTCTCCTAGTGAGGGAGAGACTTCCAAAGTTTTAAAAACTTCGGAAGTCTGTTATGCGCAAGTCTATTATTCCGATCTCTGGGGCCGCCGCGAGCATAAATATGACGCCCTGAGCGAGAATGACGTGGCCACCCTGGAGTGGCAGCCCCTGGAGCCGGTAGCCCCACACTATTTCTTTGTGCCCAAGGATTTTAGTTTATTGGCCGAGTATGAATGCGGTTGGGGTGTAGCCGATAGCTTTTTGGTTGGCTCAATGGGTATACAGACTGGAAAGAATGCCCATCTGATTGCCTTCGAACCAGATGGCGTCGTGAAGGTCATAAAGACAATAGTTGATCCTTCAGTTACAATGAAGCAACTGAAGGATCTATATGATCTTCGGGATACAGGAGGCTGGCCTGTCACTAGGCGGCGTCAGGATCTTGTGAAACAAGGTTTCGAGGAATCACGAGTGACTGGAGTATTACATCGCCCGCTCGACTGGCGATATATCTATTTCTCCGACTTTTTGAGAAGATCACACAGTGAAGTCATGAAACACATGTTATACGAGAATCTTGCATTGTTGACTATGCGCCAAGTCGTCGGTGATCCGTTCAGGCACGTTTTAGTATCCGATACTCTGAACGACATGAATGTGCTGGCGAGCCATCATGTTTCCCAAGTCACTTTCCCCCTCTACCTCTATCCCGACGACGGGGCCGAGACCCTCTTTGACGACACGGCCACCTCGCCCTGGGAGCCCGATCCCGACCACGGCCACCGCGTGCCCAATTTGAGCAAGAGTTTTATGGAGGCCATGGAGGAGAAGTTGGGGATGGAGTTTGTGCCTCACCCCCACCCCGGGGATGCGGCAGGGCCGCATCCCTTGGCAGTTTCGCAACGCGAAACTGCAGTTGCACCACAGCGTGATGCACCCCCTCCCCCCTTTCCATCCCATGGAGAGGGGGAGGCCTTTTCTCCCCGCGACGTCCTGGCCTACGCCTATGCCGTCTTCCACTCGCCCACCTATCGCCAGCGCTATGCCGAGTTCCTCAAGATCGACTTTCCCCGCCTGCCGCTCACCTCCGACCGGGACCTGTTCTGGCGGCTGGTGGAAAAAGGCGAGGCGCTGATGGCCCTGCACCTCATGGAATCGCCCCTTCTGGAGCGCACGTCCGTTCGTTTTCCCAAGGGCGACTCCAACCTGGTCGCCAGCCGCCATCCTCGCTATCTCGCCCCTGGCGAGCCCCACCCAGAGACCGGGGAGCCGTTGGCGGAGGGCCGCGTGTATATCAACGAGACCCAGTACTTTGCGGGCATCGATCCGCAGGTGTGGAAGTTCGAGATCGGCGGCTACCAGGTCCTGGAAAAGTGGCTCCGGGACCGCAAACGGGCCGACTATCCCCTTTCCTTCGACGACGTGCGCCACTACCAAAGGATCGTCGTCGCCCTGGAAGAGACCATGCGCCTCATGGAAGAGATCGATGCCCTCATCGACGCCCATGGCGGATGGCCTATCATGTGAGGGGCGACTTGGGGAGACGGATCTCCATCTGTCTCCCACGGAAGCACAGGAGTATACAGACAGTGCTCCTGTTTGCATCATTGTTTAGAAAGATAAGGAATACGAGATGTCAAATGGACGTACGTATCATCTTGAAGCAGAAACTGGGAAATATCGCCTCCAGGGTTTTGACGTCGCCTTCTTGACCGCTGCCAATCTGGCCAAAGAGTGATTTGCCGATGCGGTGCGGGAAGCCGAGCGGGAGACCGAAGATACTGTCGGTGCCATTCGACGTGAGATCGTATTTGTCGCTTGCTTTGCCGAGAGTTATATCTTTGAATGGGTACGCCAGGTGGCGGGAATGGGCAAGGTTGTTGAGTACTTTGAACTTGAAAAAGATCACTATGAGACGGTCAAAGAGAGATGGAAAAAAGTCCCCCTCAGGCTGCACAAAGCAGAGTTAATTGAGCCGCAATCGGAGCCGAGTATAGATTGGGGCCAGATGGGCTTGGTAACAAAATATCGTGATGGCTTGGTCCATGGAGGCGCCAGTATCCCGGCTGGATTGAAAGGTGACGAGGGCGACGATCCACCGCAACCTCAGCCGTCGATAGAAGGACTAAAGAGAAAAGGCCAGGGGTGGGCCCTGGATTCTGTGCTCCAGGTCGTGAGACAACTTCACGAACAGACGGATACCCCCGTTCCCGAGTATTTGAAGGATCATCTTGAGTCAGTGTGATCGAGTGTGCCCTCAAACTGACGTCACGACCGGGCGACGGCCATTCACTGATGATCCACAACTTTTGATTATAGCTCTGAAAACTGTGGAGGTTACGAAAGAATTGAATTCAGGAGTCTGGGGAGGCCCAAGGCAATGAAAAGAAAAAGTTCAAAAAAGTCCCCTTCTGGCACCATGCTCTCGATAATGCACCCTAAAATTGAAGGTGAATATCAGAAATGGGCCGCGGTGGTCGGTGTGGGCCCTGGTGGCTGTGCTGTTACACGAGGGATGGCGACAGATCACGAATGGTCTCTTGACTCTATGGAGGTGAAGGGGATAACGTCAAAAGCAGCGGCCATTATCGGTCAGCGTGACGGTAGTTCTCACCAACCACTGTGCCAGATGCTAGAGGACGTGGATATATTCTTTCTCATACTCGACGCCAAAGATTATGAGAGTATGTTCCTCGCCGCCGCTCTGGCAAAGGTGGCACAGGATCGGGTTATCCTGGCTTTTGTTCGTGGCTCCACGATACAAGCCTCTGCAGGTGTGAAAGGATTGAGAGATAGCGTTGACGCCTTGATCGTCCTCCCTCAAGAGGGACTGTGTACTTTTTCCTGCCAAGAAGCGGTAGGGATTTGTATTTTGGCTATCTTGGAGGTCATTAGGTGCGGTCTGCTCAGGATTGACGCGGGCCATCTCACGATGCTAATGCAGACTGCGGGCGGCCTGGGGCGCGTGGGCATAGGGCGAGGACGGGGGCATGATGCAATAGCAACAGCGGCGCATGCGGCTCTGAATTCGCTGCAAGAGCAGCTCTTTTTGGGTTCTGTGGCGGGAGGCGCGCTTCTTTTCCAGGTTTGGGAGGGGTTTTCGCTAGTCGACATCAATCGAGCAACGGAAAAGCTGCGCTTGGCATTGCCTCCTCAGGCCTTGTTTATCAGCAACTTTGCGGTGAGTCGCTATCTGTTTGAAAAAGAGGAAGGAGCACTATCCACCTTTATGGTCTTTGGGCTTTGATGGTCGGCGCCGATATACAAGGAGAGGATGAGGGGATTGTTTGGACTGTACGGTTTTGAAAAGGATCCCGTACTGCAAATCTGGCTAGTATGGAGGAAAGAGGATGTCTGGAAAGAATATGTCTCGTCGTAAATTGCTCAAAATGAGCCTGGGTGTTGCGGGCGCCATGTTTTTGGGCGCTTTGCGTGGCAGCCCGGCCTTGGAGAGCCAGCCCACGGTACTTTTTCCGGGTGAAGCGCCTTCTGCGTCTGGAGCCTCGCCCCGGCTGTCTTCGGAGCCTGAAGAGTTTCTCAAAGAACTTGCTGAAGCCACGTGGACCTACCTGAGCTCCCCGTGGGCAACGACGCATCATCTGCCTTGGAGCTGGCGTTCGGAGGCGGACGATTTGGCTGATGGTGGTGATTATGCCAATACGACCGAGATTGGGTTCTACGCGCTTTGTTGGCTGGCCGCTTACGATCTCCAGCGCCCCTGGAGCCCTTCCTGGACCGAAACCGAAGATGAAGTCAGCGCCGTTCTGGATCAGCTTCGGGCCTGGCAGACCGGCTCTCAGAGTGAGGAGCCCTACGGCCCGAATGCCTACGAGAACAGCGTTTTCTATCAGTGGTACTGGATCTCGGAGAAGCCCCCCGTGGTTGGGGCAGATGATGGCAAGAATCAACTGGTTCCATCGGTGGATAATGCCTGGCTGGCGGCAAGCCTTATCGTCATCCGCGAATACGCCCAGGCCAACGGCCATCCTTCGCTGGCTCAGAAAGCCGATGCCATCTTGGAGAGTATGGACTTTATGCTGTGGTATGACTATAACACGCATCTTTTCTACTGGGGTGACATCCAGGAATCTGGGGGCGGGGACGTAATCGATTACTACTCTAGTGAGAGCAGGATCATCAACTTTGTGGCTCGCGCCTTGGGACAGTTGCCTTGTGAGGAGTTCCTTCTGAGCCTCGAAGCGCTTGAGCAGTCAGCCGTGACGTACGAGGATATTACCGTGGATAAAGCGTCCTGGAACGGCGCCTATTTCTTATACACTTCTCCCGCGCTCTTTATACGCGAGATGGGAACATCCTATGGCGCGCACACGATCACGCCGGCAACCCAGGCTCAGATCGCCTACGCTCGCAATGAGGGATACGATGCCTGGGGATTTTCCGACTGCTTTGATGTCAAGAAGGGGGGATATGTGAATCAGGGCGCGCCGCCGGTTGCAATGCCAGATCCGCCTGAGACACGACCCGGGTTGGTTACGCCACACGCCAACGCGCTAGCGCTCATCACCCCGCTGGCATCTGAAGCGATCACCAACCTGCGTACCATATCCGATACCTTTCCTTGCGCGTATGACTCCACCTATGGCTTCTATGATTCAGTCATGGTCGATCCAGAAGCAGCAGACCATGGTCAATGCAGCTATCGTTTCAGCGCCTTGGCGCAAGAGTGGATGTTCCTGGCCCTGGCGAACTACCAGAAAGGTTTTGTTTGGGACTATTACTATCGAGATGCTGGAGTCGTTGCTGCTCACAGGGAGGTGTTCGGGGACCATCAGATATACCTTCCGCTGGTTATGCACGCACATGCCGGCGCAGAGGATTGATCTGGACTGGCAAGCGGGCCGCCCATCCCCTCTCCTTCGACCATGTGCGCCATCATCAGCGGATCGTCGTCGCCCTGGAGGAGACCATGCGCCTTATGGACGACTTAGACGCCCTCATCGACGTCCATGGCGGCTGGCCGATTGAGTAGCGAGTATCATTCATTATGTTTTGCAGCCCTTGACAGACATCTTATGTGTTGCTATGGTTACTTTGCTTCTGTATGTTGAGGATGATGTACCCATAAAAAATCATCAAAACAGTAGGGAGTGTGTAGCATGATAGCGTTAGCAATCGCAGACCCTGAGGACGGCGTGGGCAAGGTGGCGATGGCTCATGCGCTCGGCGTCTGCCTGGCCCGGAACCACGGCCGACGCGTGCCTCTGATGGACTGTGGCTCCCAGGCGAGCCTGACCCGCGCCTGTGGCGTGAAGCACGCACAGGACAGATCCCTTGCCCAGGTGCTGGGAATCCTGGTCGCGTTTCACGAACCCCGGCTGTTGCATCGACGCGACCCCCTGGCCACCATGCAAGAGGCGGGGCTCCCCCTCCTCGACGTGACCGTCGGGCGATCATGGCGCGTTGCGGAGGCCGCCGGCGATGGGGAGAGCGTGGTCGCGTATGAGCCGGACAACAAGCGGGCGAGGGAGCATAGGGAGTTGGGGAGGGTAGTGGCAGAGCGGCTGGAGAGTAACGATGCCTGATCGACAGTTAGCCCGCCTACTTAGAATCATTCTCATAGCATTTATCGGAGTCGGGGCTGTCATGGCAGTCGCCGCGGCCTTCTTCTCGGAGGATTGGCTTGGGTTGGTTATGAGTCTTGGCACAGATATGATGGGCGTAGGCCTTACCTATATGCTTCTTGAGCGCATTCTGAGGCGGGTAGAAGAGGCCCAAGAGGAGAAAGAGGCACGCAAGAGGCGAAAGGCGGACCTCATCTCTGATATGGGGAGCCGCGTGCACGATGTGGCCATAGCAGCTACGGAGGAGTTACGAGAAGAAGGATGGCTTACAGACGGATCCCTGGTAGGGGTCATCCTATCGCAGGCCAACCTGTGGGACGCTAACCTGGAAGAGGTCTACCTGGGGGCCGCCAATCTGGAAGGGGTCCACCTGGGGGACGCTAACCTAGGAGGGGCCCACCTGAGGGACGCCAACCTGAAAGGCGCCAACCTGGAGGACGCCAACCTGGGAGACGCCAACCTGGAGGCCGCCAACCTGCAAGGGGCCTACCTGCAAGGGGTCAAGCTTAATCGAGAAACCAAAATCACGGAAGAGCAGCTCGCCCAGGCTGAAACCCTCCTGGGCGCTTACTGTCCGCTTGAAGAAAAGGAGACTAAATGGTGGCTAGACGCGGGATAGGAAATGACATATTCGCACAGACGGAGCAAGAGCCGGAGGACGTCGAGATCCCAGCAAAAGGCTACACCCGCAGCATATCGGTGGGCATGCAAGAAAGCGAGATCGAGATCCTGGAGCGCATAGAAGACGGGAACGGCGTGACCGGCAACGTGGGGATGCGACATATGCTGCCCTGGGCCATGAGGCAGTATCTGGCGGGCGAGCTATCCCTACCGGTGCAAGAGGAAACCAAGACAACGCTGGATATGCCATGACGGCGTTGCATTATGAACATGATGCTGAGAGCGTAACATAGAAAGCATGGCATTGTAAGCATTGCAAATACAGCAATGCTACGGACCTATAGCTCGATGGACGCCTGTCTATGTTTATTGCGTAGAAGCGTAGCCGTCGACGATGAAGGCTTGGACGGAGCTGGAAACATGGCAAGCGGAGCATATACACGGCCAATGACAAGTACTTGATCTGGAGGCGAGTTGATGAGAATAAGAGTTGACCTCTGGGAGGAGGAACTGTTCGACGACATTGACGAGGAAGAGGTGGATGTGGATGCCAGCGTGAGACGTTACACCCGTCAATACGAACGGGCATTGGAGAAACGGTGGCCCGACGCGGACGTAAAGGTGCGTGTGGGATCGACCGAGGGGGCGGTGCTGAGCGTCGATTTGAAGACGACCGTCGATGGCCGGTTCGAAAGGTCGGAATGTTCCAGGATTGACGAGATAGGGGAACGCATCCTCGAGGACAAGGCCTGGGTTGTCCATGAGGGGTGAGTACGGAAATCATCGAGGGGAGCGTGCCTCGGTGCTGCGAGCAGATGACGTACGCCACTATCAAAGGATCGTCGTGCCCCTGAAGGGGACCATGCGCCTCTTGGAGGAGATCGACGCTCTCATCGGCGTCCATGGCGGCTGCCCCTTCCCTTATTTGACAGAGGAAGGGGCCCATAGTAAAGTAGAACGACCGTTCTATTTTCGCTCGGTGTATTTACTTTATCTCCAATCCGCTCCTCCCATCCAAAGCGCTTATTACGAAACGAACCCATTTTCAACTCTCGCTGTGGGTAGCATTTTTTACGAAACGAACCCATTTTCTGCCCCGACGAGGCCTCATGATCGCTACGAAGATATACGATATATCCTGGAGATGCTCCCATGAAAGACGAACGAGAAAAAGTTCATGTCGCACCGCGTGAGGGGTGGCCATTGCTGTTGCGCATATCGCCCAGAACGCTTCTGCTGGTCGTGCTCGGGTGGCTGATGCTTGCTTGGGCCATGTTCATCGCCGTGGATATTTGGGGTCTGGTCGACCTTGCGAACTTTGGGGCAGGCAAACCCTTGTGGAGATATCTCTTTAACGACCACCCCGTAGAGTGGACCCAGTGGTTCCTCCTGGCCTTTGCCATCGTCGCTGCCGCCTACCTGGCTGGAAGACTGTGTGTGGGCGGGCGCGCCATGGCTTCTCGTTTCTTTCTATTGTTCGCCATAGGGCTGGGACTCATGCTGATCGAGGAGGCCGGAGACATCCGCCACTCTCTTAGCTTTTATCTGGAGCGGGCGTTCGGACCGCAGATACTTGGATTACATCGCTCGGTAGTATCGGACGTGCCATACTTTGCCGCTCTGGCCGCCGTGCCCCTTTACGCCCTGCTGCGCTACGGTCGCTATGCTTGGGAATCGGTGCGCTTGCGATTTTACCTTGCCTCGGGCGTTATGCTTTATGCATTGGCTGCCATTGCCAGTGGCATAAGGGATTTTAGAGATTTCTATGTCATAATTGGTGCCTGGATAGACGGTGCCCTGTTCGGCAATCGTTTTCCGATCCCGTATGACTATACACAGGCCACGGCACATTTCTTCATTGTGGATTCGGTGATAGAGGAGAGCGTGGAACTCTTGGCCGCGACGATGATCCTGGCGGCGATCCTTGCCTTTGCCGGCGATCTGCGTTTGTGGCAGAAAGGGGGCGAATAGACGCGTGCCCATCAAAGGTGGCCTGAAACACATCCTTGGGAGGCCGCATATTACGAAACGAACCCATTTTCTGCCCCGACGAGGCGTCGCTGCCACAATATGTGGGCGGACATGGGGCGTAAGAGAATCTTTTGAAAATGGACTTGTGATCCAACGCCGTCTAGATGGGCCACCTTTGGTGGCCTTGCAGAATGGCAGCGCCATCTGCAGTCCTAGAGCAGCCTGCGCGGACGAGCAATCTCTAAATGATCTACAACATTTGCGTGTATCCAGGACCCGGCCACGGGCTTGACACCCCCATACTGCCCGGTATCATGCCTTGCAAGATGGAGGCGGTGGTTGGCGGGGAACGGACGTTAGCGAAGGCGGATCTCAGATGATCAAAAAGATGTTACTGATCGCGATGTTGGCCCTTGTGCTCGTCGGTGCGTCTGCCTGTGCTACACGACCGCCCGATGCTGATGCTGTGGCTATCGCTGTGGAGGCGACGGTGACGGCCCTGGCCCCAGAGGCTGCATTGTCTCCCACGGCCACAAGCCCGCCGACGGCTACGGCAACCTCCGCGCCAACACCCACACCTACATCGACATCCACCCCTATGGCTACGCCCACGCCGGACATCCACGATCGCATACCCCCTCGGGACGATTATCATCACGATCACGAGGTCACGGAGCAGTATGACGAATCCGACGATACGACGTATGTGGCATCCTCTGCCCCGACCCACGATATCGTCATAGATGGCGAGCCTGGCATCGATATAAGGTATCATTATCAGGGAACCGAGCCCACTGTGCCTTCGACCGTCTTCTTCTCCATCGTCTCCAGAAGTGATTCTCCCCAATACCTGAACTGTCACAATTTGGTCATTCTGGTGGACGACGATATCCGCATGACGCCCCAGGCGAGTTATCTTGGAGACGATGATGCCCCAATTCCGGAAACGGACCATGAGGGGAGCGTTCTTGAGGGGCGCGAGATCCTGGAGATGGTATATGCCTTTCTTGACGTAAAAGAGTTCTTGCAGATCGTAAATGCCGACAACGTAGAATTAACGTTGTGTGATGATGAATGGACGTTGACGACTGCGGAACTGGAAGCCCTAAAGGACGTTGCCAGTCGCATGGTCCCCAAGGATGATCGCGACGATGTGGATCCATGATCCCCGCTCCTGGCGCCCCGTCTGTGACTGCATGTGTATACCTGGGACGTGCTGGGGCCCTTCTGCGCCCTCGGTACGGCCCTTGACAAACAACCCCCGGGATGAATCCCGGGCCTAGGAGAAAAAAGCCTGTTGTAAAGTCTGCTAAATGCCTGCCGCTTGACAACCGACAATCTGTTCTTACCCCCAACGAGATTTTGGCATAAAAACCTCTTTTGTGATAAATATCCTTGTGGAGAATGAGCGAATCCGAGTTAGGGCGGGTGGTCGAATGCCCGAACGGTACAAGGCGAAAACACTGGATAAAAAGGATGGGGATGATGCCAAGAAAATATGCGAGCGTTAGGAACGCCTTTGAGCGTTGCATTGAGGACGGAAGTTGGCGGGAGGCAGAGGGTGTTGTGGCCGAGGTGAGGGGCGAGCAATATACGATGGCCCAGTTGGCAAAGGCCATGAAAGAAGTCAACGCTACGATGGCCAGCGTTCTTTGCACGGCTCTCAGTATGCCCCAAGGCTCTACCTATGCTGAGGCGGCGCGGATGCTCCTTGAGGACTATGATGTAGGGGACACCTAGCAACGGAGCAGAGCGCAAAGGAATCGGGGACATCGCCTGGGATTTCTGGATGGCAGCGCCAAAGGGGTAACTGAACGCGGCCCCCTTTTTTGATAAATTGTAGACGAAGGACGATGTCAGGCACCAGATCTCTACCTGCCACGAGCCTTTGACAGGCCAAAAGAGGCCCCCAAAGCCACCGCCCCCTGGCGTGGCCCTCGGGGCCTCTTTATCAGTATCCTGTGACCATATTTCCTATTCCTCGAGGGTAATCACCACGTTGGTGGCCCCGTCGTCGTCGCCGCCCACCATAAAGTTGGCTATCCGGTCGCCCTTGGTGAAACCGAAATACCCTGGGATCCCGCCTTGCTCCTCATCCTCCGTCCAGCCCTCTTTGGGCATCTCTTCCTCGTAGAACGCGGTAACCTGTTCCACCGTCTCCGGCGTCTGGAAGGTGACCATGGCGCCCATATTCGACACCCCTGTGGCGCTGTCCATCAGGGGAATGTCGTCTGGTAGGCCCGTTTCGCTCACGCCTTCTGGCGGCTGGATGTCGATGGGCTCATTGATCATATCGATGACCTGTTCGGTCTCCCACTTCATCTCTTGCCCCTCGCTGTCGGTGCCCACATATCTGGCCTCGATCTTGATGGGCAGGTTATATTTGGTGGAGATCCAGACGTTGGATTCGGCCTCGGTGAAGGAGAACAACGTCTCCTCTATGATATCCGGATCACAGCGGTAGTGTCTGGTCTCCAATCCAGAGACATTTTCGGTGCCCACCATCTCACAGCCTTCGTCGTCCATAAACTCGTCGGCACTGGGGAGGGGCATGTCTCCCATGGCCTCCTCGGCGGCGAGCTCTTCGTCCCCTGCGATCGTCATCCAGGTGTCTTCCTCGGAAGAGGTGCGGATATACTGTGTATTTCCAATCTGGATCATCTCGTAGAACTCTTGCGCCGCTCCTGCTTCATCCAGCGAACTCATGACCATGTGACGGGCCGGCGGCTCGCTGACCGCTTGGATCGTGTAGGTCATTTCTTCCAGTTCGCCATCTTCTTCCTGGGCGCGGACGGTGACCATTTGTCTATAACTATCCAGGACGTCCACGTCGGCCACCTCGGCGAGCAGGCTCTCGTCCTCCTCAGATGGGGCGGTCTCTGTTTCCTGCGATGCCTCCTCGGTCGATTCGCCCTCTTCTTCCTCAGTGTCTGGCGCCGGGGTCGCCGTAGGCTCTTCCTCTTCGGCCTGCGGTACGGGAGTCGCCGTGGCTTCGGTGACCTCCTGTTCGCCGCCGCTGGGTTCCGATGCTGCGGGCTCTTCCGCCGACTGTG
>JAWLEV010000011.1:0-44615 GCA_041685915.1 Anaerolineae bacterium
CCTTCCCCTGGCCGCGGGCGTCCTGGCTTCCTATGGTATCCTATTATCACCGGCGGTGGGTGCTCTCCTGATGTCCATGAGCACGGTCATCGTGGCCGCCAACGCCCAACTGCTGCGCAATCTTGATCTGGGGGAGTGAGGACTGTCACGGAACAGAAAAGGGGTGGAAAAGCCGTCACGCTTTCGTTCATCACGATGAGATCACCCTAAATGGGTGCCTGCATTTAGAGACAACCACTACAGGTAGCGGCATCGTCAATTTTGTGTCGACTTTTTTAATATCCTAGGTATCCCAATTTGACAGCCTGGGCATTCCGTGTATAATAACTCCTAGTAATATTATATATTTAATAGGTAAACTGATAAAATGGTTCATAGGCCAAAGGAGCTAAGGCGCATGGCCAAGGGTCCAGTGCTCGGTATTTTGCCTAGATCGGGACGTGTGAAATCAGAACAATAAGGTGTTGTACATCGTAGACTACAAGGTAACTAGGGGGTAACAATGTTTATGGGATTCGGCCTTTTGGTGTTGTTTGTGTTAGGCGGGCTTTTGTTCGGATTCTTGGGTGAGGGAAGGACTCTGACGAGCGATGGCAAGTCGGCTCTGACCTTCCAGAAAAAGGAGAAACGATCGACGGCAAGCGAGATCCTGGATGAACGGCTCGCCCGCGGTGAGATCAGCGAAGAGGAATATGATAAGATCCGTACGCGGATTCAATAGTAGGAGGGAATAAAATGGGACTCTATTACCACGGTTTCGATTGGATCGATATGGGACGGCATGGCATGGGATGGCACGGTATGGGCTGGGGGGGCGGCATGGGCATCGTGGCCTCGCTCCTAGGTTTCCTTTTCTTCCTGGGCCTGCTGGCCGTGCTGGCATTGGTGGCCGTCTGGGTGATACGGCGGCTGGGACACGAGGGAGTGGGGGTGCGACCTTCGGTTGCAGAGAGTGATGCACTGGACGTGGCGCGCCGACGATTGGCGGCTGGCGAGATAACCGTTGACGAGTTTGAGGAGATACGAGGACGTTTGGGACGTTAAGGCGAGGATTGAAAGGCCGTCATGCCCTCGTCCGGTACGGCATGACGGCCCTTTTTTCAAATAGATCTTGATTAACATATAGCGTAGCGACTGGAACATTCAGGGCTGGAGAGGATACTATGGGACATATTTTGCGCAAAGGCCATTAGTTGACTGGTATTATGGAGGTCTAGGAGATGAGACCGATCTATTTGGACTATAACGCCACCACACCTATCGCCTCCCAGGTGGCTAAAGCGATGGAGCCCTATCTTTACGAGCAGTTTGGCAATCCTTCCAGCAGCCACCCCTATGGCGTCGTGGCCAGGCAGGCCGTGGACGCCGCCCGCGCCCAGGTAGCGGGGCTGCTGGGCTGCCGGCCTGCCGAGGTGATCTTTACCAGCGGCGGCACCGAGAGTAATAACTATGCCATCAAGGGTGTGGCCCTGGGGAATCCTGAACAGAAGGGCCACATCATTACCTCGGCAGTGGAACATCCGGCCGTCACCGAGGTGTGCAACTGGCTGGAGAGTCGAGGCTTTCGGATCACCGTGCTGCCGGTGGATGCGCACGGCCTGGTGGATCCCGCCGATCTGGAGCGGGCCATCACGCCCGATACACTGCTGGTGACGGTGATGCACGCCAACAACGAGGTGGGCACTATTCAGCCGGTCGCCGAGTTGGCTGAGATCGCTCACGAGCATGACGCGCTCATGCACACCGATGCCGCTCAATCGGTGGGCAAGATCCCGGTCAAGTTGGACGCCCTGGATGTGGACCTGCTTTCCATCGCAGGGCACAAGCTGTATGCGCCCAAAGGGATCGGCGCACTTTATGTTCGCGGCGGCGTACAACTGGCCAAACTGCTGCATGGCGCGGGACAAGAGGGCGGTCGCCGCCCCGGCACGGAAAACGTGCTCGAGATCGTGGGACTGGGCCAGGCATGTCAGGTGGCTGGTCGAGATTTGGAGGAGAATGGGGCTCATTTTCAGGCGGTGCGCGATCGCCTTTATGAGGGATTGTTACGCGAGCTGGGTGATGGGGTGGTCAGATTGAACGGCCATCCCGACAAGCGCCTGCCCAATACGCTTAGCCTCAGTTTTCGGGGCGTGGAAGCCAACACGCTGTTAGCGGAGATTGGCGAGAAAGTGGCGGCCTCCGCCGGAGCGGCTTGCCATGCAGCGGAGGTGGACATCTCGGCGGTACTTGGGGCGATGGAGGTGCCGGTGGAGTGGGCTATGGGAACAGTTCGTTTTTCAGTGGGGCGTGGCACTACCGCCGAAGAGGTAGATCAGGCGGTGAAGATCGTGGCCGAGGCGGTGGGTCGACTCCGATCGTAGGGAGCATGGGGTTGGTTCAGAAGGTGTGAGATTATCCAATTTGACAGGGGGTCAATCTTGAGTATAATAATTCCTACTAATTCTGTATGCTTTATAGGGATAAAAAGATGAAATTGAACACCAAAACGCGCTATGGTACCAGGGCCATGTTGGAGTTAGCATTGAAAGAAGAGCCGGGGCCGCTGAGTGCCAAGGAGGTAGCGGAGGGTCAGGACGTATCCGTCAAATACCTGGAGTCTCTACTGGCCGCGTTGCGCAAGGCCGGTCTTGTCAGGAGCATACGTGGAGCCGGGGGGGGCTATGTCCTGGCCAGGCCTCCGGAGGAGATCACGGTGCGTGAGATATTCGAGGTGTTCGAGGGGACTCAGAGGTTCGTGCCCTGTACCGACGATCCCGATCTGTGCGAGCGGAGCAAGATCTGTCCCACCCATGAGGTGTGGGCCGAGATGTTCGAATCCTGTATGGACGTTCTCGAGTCGTGGACGGTAAAAGATCTGGCCCAGCGCGCCAGAGAGAAGCGTTGTTCCTTATCTGACATGTACCATATATAACAGGCAATAGGAGAGAACCAATGAGTAGGATATTCAGAGATGTCACAGAGACCATCGGAAACACCCCTTTGGTAAGGTTGAATCGCATCGCTGCCGGTGTGGAGGCCCAGGTGGTGGCCAAGCTCGAATCTTTCAATCCGCTATCCAGCGTCAAGGACCGCATTGCCGTGAGCATGATCGCGGCGGGAGAGAAGGCGGGGGAAATAGATCCCGACACGACCATTATAGAGCCCACCAGCGGCAATACGGGCATCGGTCTAGGCTTTGTCTGCGCGGCGCGGGGTTATGATCTTATCCTCACCATGCCTGACACCATGAGCGTGGAACGTCGAAACCTGCTCAAGGCCTTTGGTGCCGAATTGGTATTGACGCCAGGATCGGAGGGTATGAGCGGAGCCATCGATAGGGCGGGGGAGCTCTTGGCTGATATCCCCAACAGTTTCATGCCCCAGCAGTTCAAAAACCCTGCTAACCCCCAGATCCACCGCGAGACGACGGCGGAGGAGATATGGCGCGACACTGACGGTGCGGTGGACATCTTTGTTGCCGGCGTGGGTACGGGCGGCACCATCACCGGCGTGGCAGAGGTTCTTAAGGAACGCAAGCCGGAAGTGGAGGTCATCGCCGTCGAGCCAGAGAATTCGCCTGTGCTCTCGGGTGGGGAGGCGGGCTCCCACAAGATCCAGGGTATTGGCGCAGGGTTTGTGCCCGACGTGCTGCGTCCGGAATTGGTGGATGAGGTAATTCCTATCGCCGATGCCCAGGCTGCCGAGACGGCGCGCCGGCTGGCGCGGGAGGAGGGGCTGTTCGTGGGCGTCTCTTCGGGGGCCGCCATGGCCGCTGCCCTGCAGGTGGCCGCTCGCCCCGAGAATGGGGATAGACTCATCGTCGTCGTCCTGCCGGACACCGGCGAGAGATACCTGAGTACCGAGTTATTTGAGGAAAGCGAGCCCTAAAGGAGCATGGCCCGCCCCGTGTCTGCTGGGCGGGCCCATCGCATGGTGAAGGAGTAGGTGTAGGTATGGAGATCAGCGTCGAACTGGTGGGTTTCCCGGAAGAGTTCGAGGGGCCCGAGATGTTGGAGGATGGCGGGGATCTGCAGGTTCCGGAGGGTGCCACGGTGGAGGCCGTGCTTCAGCGGTTGGAACTGGCGCACAAGAATTTGCTGCCCGTCGTGAACGGTAAGTTGTGTTCTCATTCTATCGTTCTCCACGAGCGGGATTCCGTGCGCCTGGTGGCCCCCATGGGGGGCGGCTGAACCCGAGCGAGAATACCGAACTGATAATGACTTGTAGAGGATACTATGGTCAATCAAACAAAGATCGACGCGCTCAATGACAGATTGTCCGAACTGGATAGCGTCGTGGTGGCCTTTTCCGGTGGGGTCGACAGTACATTGCTTCTTGCCATGTCCGTGGAGGCTCTGGGACCGGAGCGCGTCCTGGCGGTGACGGCGAACTCGCCCACCCTTCCCGAGAGCGAATTCGGGGAGACGCAAGCGTTGACCAGAGAGCTTGGGGTCGAGCACAAGATCGTCGACACAAAGGAGTTGGACGATCCGCGCTTTGCCAGCAACCCACGGAACCGCTGTTACTATTGCAAGAGGGAGCTCTTTGATCGACTTTGGCAGGTTGCTGAAGGGGAGGGCTTTCAACACGTCGTCTATGGAGCGACGGCGGCCGATCTGGGCGATCACCGGCCGGGAATGCAGGCCGCGGAGGAGGCGGGCGCCATAGCGCCCTTGCTGGAGGCGGGGTTGACTAAAGAAGAGGTACGGGAGCTTTCCCGTGAGCTGGGCTTGCCCACATGGGACAAGCCGGCCATGGCCTGTCTGGCCTCTCGCTTTCCTTACGGCGACGCCATCACGCAGGACAGTCTCTTGCAGGTGGAGAAAGCGGAGCATCTCCTGCGGAACGAACTGGATTTCAGGCAGGTTCGCGTGCGTCATCATGGTACCATAGCGCGCATCGAGATAGAGCCCGCAGAGTTTGGGCGTCTGTTACAAGAGTCGACGAGGAAACGTGTCGTGTTCGAGTTTAAAGGACTTGGTTTTGTGCATATCGCTCTCGACCTGCTGGGATTTCGCAGTGGAAGCATGAACGAGGTTGTGTCACTATCTGAGAGCACCTGAGCGAGGGAAAACGTACAAAGGAGGTAAAGCAGATGCGTAAGAGGGGCAAGCGTTTGGAGGAGGCTGTAAGAGAGGGCCTGCGCAAGTGGACGTGGCGGCACGGCGTTACCCTAGTTCAATACGGCGATGGTAGTTTCGAGGTCATTCCGCCCGACTATTTGACCGAGATCATCTGGGTGGGATATGAACATGTCGAGAGGGTTTTTGGCAATCTTCGCAATCGAGCGCTGGACGCCGGCCTGGACTTTCCACTTGAAGAATCAGAAGTACGATGGCTGACGAATCGTATACGCGAGGAAGCGTTGGAAGTACCCTCGGATGTGGCGTCGGACCGTGCGCGAGAGGTGTCCCGACGTGTCGAGTCATTTGAGGAGCTGTGAATCCATGAGGAGAGTGTATCTGGATCACGCAGCCACCACGCCCGCCCGACCCGAGGTGCTGGAGACGATGATGTACTGTCATAAAGAGGTTATAGGTAACGCCTCCAGTCTGCATATGTCTGGCCAGGAGTCCAAGCGTGCCTTGGAGGGAGCAAGGCGAACTGTGGCGCAGATATTGGGGGCGGATCCCAGGGAGATATACTTTACCGGCGGTGGCACGGAGAGCGATAATCTGGCCGTCAAAGGTATGGCGCGTGCCAACGGGAATCGCGGCGGGCATGTGATAACCTCGTCCGTCGAGCATCATGCCGTACTCCATAGCTGTCAGCAATTGGAAAAGGAGGGCTATGAGGTGACCTATCTCCCTGTGGATCGTCACGGACTTTTGGATCTCGACGCCCTGGCCGCCAGTATCCGCGAGGATACGATATTGATCAGCATCATGTTGGCCAATAACGAGGTGGGCACCATCCACCCTCTGGCCAAGGTTAGCGGCGTGGCCGAGGAGTACGACATTCCTGTACATACGGACGCCGTCCAGGCCATGGGCAAACGGCCTGTTGACGTGGATGCCCTGGGTGTCGACCTGCTCTCCCTGACGGCCCACAAATTCTATGGGCCCAAAGGCGTGGGGGTGCTTTTCGTTCGCCAGGGAACGCGCATCTCCCCCCTGTTGCACGGCGGTCACCAGGAACGGACCCTTTGTCCTGGAACCGAGGATGTTCCCGGCATTGTGGGGCTGGAGACTGCCCTTGAGTTGGCCCATGAGGAGATGGACGAGACGTCAGCACGCCTTGGAAGGCTAAGGGACCAATTGCAAAGGGAGATCGAGGGACGTATCCCCGACGTGGAACTCAACGGTCATCCCACGTTGCGGCTGCCCAATATACTGAATATGAGCTTTGCGGGGGTGGAAGGAGAGTCACTTCTCATGGCCCTCGACACACGGGGGATCGCCGTGTCCACGGGCTCGGCCTGCACGGCGGGCTCCACGGATCCCTCACACGTGTTACAGGCCATGGGTGTGGGCCGCGATCGCGCCCAGGGGAGCCTGCGTTTCTCGCTGGGCCGGGACAACGACGCGGAGGATATCGAGTACGTGGTGGCCGCGCTGGCGGAGATCGTCGAGCGCTTGCGCGAACTGTCGCCAACCTATTCTGGCGCGACGGGGGCCTGATTTCGTGTCAGCGGAGCGTGTCCTTGTGGCCATGTCCGGCGGCGTGGATTCGTCGGTGGCGGCCAGCCTCCTTTGTGAGCGAGGCTACGAGGTCATCGGCGTGGGGTTGAGGCTGCCCGAGGCCCCGAAGACCGGTGCGACCTGCTGTGGAGTGGCTGGTTTGCGGGACGCCCGTCGTGTCGCCGCGGAGATCGGCATTCCCTTCTATGTCCTGGACTATCAGGAGCCCTTTTGGCGGGAGGTGATGGCGCCGTTTGGTCGGGCCTATACGGAGGGTAGGACGCCCAATCCTTGCATTCGTTGTAATGCACGGCTTAAATTCGGGAGACTCTTGGATTTTGCCCGCGCGTTGGATGCTCATCATCTGGCCAGCGGTCACTATGCCCGTGTGGAACGGAGGGAGGATGGGACACCTTGCCTGCGCCGTGGCGTGGACAGCCGGCACGACCAGTCATATTTCCTGTATGCACTTACTGCCCAGCAACTCGCTCATATTATCTTTCCCCTCGGTGAGCTGACCAAGGGGCAGGTGCGTGAGATCGCTCGCAGGTGGGATCTCCCCGTCGCGAATAAACCTTCCAGCCAGGATATCTGTTTCGTGGGTCCCGAGGGATATCGAGTCTTTCTGGCGCGCCATTATCCTTGGGCGTTGCGTCCCGGTCCCATCGTCGATCAGGAGGGGCGCGAACTTGGTCGTCACAAGGGGATCGGTGCCTATACACTGGGACAGCGGAGAGGGCTCGGCGTCGCCGCGGAAGAACCTCTGTATGTGATCGGTATAGATGCTGAAGACAATACCATTGTCGTTGGTTCCAGGGAAGACACGTTTATCCGCAGGCTCGTCATCGATAGAGTGCATTGGGTCGCCGATGATATGCCGAGAGGGGAGTCGTGTCGACTGATGGTCAAGACGAGATATCAACGGGCGGAAGCGCCTGCGGATGTCCAGCTGAATCACGAAGGGGTTCTGGTCGATTTTGTTCGTCCCCATCCCATCGCGGCTCCAGGGCAGGCGGCCGTCTTTTATAATGGGGATGTGGTCGTGGGAGGGGGCGTGATCGACCGTTCCATTCCCACACTTGTGTGCAACGTTCGACAGAAGAAAAAAAGGTGATCGATAGTAAGGGAGGAATCAGGTGACAGAGCAGAACGAGCAATTTAAGGGATTCGATACGCGATCTTTGCATGCCGGTCATACGCCGGACGCCGAGACGGGCGCCCGTGCGGTGCCCATCTGGCAGACCACGAGCTATCTCTTTGAGGACACGGATCATGCGGCGCGACTGTTCGCCCTGGAGGAGCCTGGGAACATCTATACGCGGATCATGAATCCCACCAATGACGTTCTGGAGAAGCGCGTGGCGGCCCTGGAGGGGGGCACGGCCGGTCTGGCCTTTGCTAGCGGTATGGCGGCCATCTCGACCGCCCTCTTGACCCTTTGCCGGGAGGGGGATGAGGTCGTCTCCACCACCCGCCTGTACGGGGGCACGGTGACTCTCTTTAACGATACCCTGTCCCGTATGGGCATCCGCACCATCTGGGTCGACAGCGATGAGCCGGAGGCATTTGCCGAGGCCATCACCGACCGAACAAAGGTGGTGTACCTGGAGACCATCGGCAATCCCAAGCTGACCATTCCCGACCTGGCAGGCATCGCCGAGGCGGCCCATGCCCAGAACGTGCCGGTCATGGTGGACAACACTACCCCCTCTCCCGCCCTGTGTCGCCCCCTCGAACACGGCTGCGATCTCGTCGTGCACAGCCTCACCAAATACCTGGGGGGACATGGTAACTCTATCGGCGGCCTGCTCGTCGATGGCGGGTGTTTCCCCTGGGACAGCGGACGTTTTCCCGAGTTTGTGGATCCCGATCCCAGTTACCATGGGCTCAAATTCTATGAGAAATTTGGCGACCAGGCCTTTGCCGCCCGGGCGCGGGTGCGTTTTCTGCGCGATCTGGGGGGCTGCTTGAGTCCCTTTAACGCCTTTCTCATCCTGCAGGGTATAGAGACATTGAGCCTGCGCATGCGTCACCACTCGGAGAACGCTCTGGCGGTGGCTCAATTCCTGCAGGAACATCCCAAGGTTTCTTGGGTGCTGTATCCCGGTCTATCCAGCCATCCCTCGTATGAGCGGGCCGAGCGCTATCTTCCCGATGGGGCCAGTGGTCTGGTGGGCTTTGGCGTGCGTGGTGGGATGGAGGGCGGGCGCACCTTTATCGAGGGCCTGGAACTCGTTAGCCACCTGGCTAACATCGGCGATGCGCGCAGCCTGGCCATTCATCCGGCCTCCACCACGCATCAGCAGTTGGGCGCGGAGGAGCAGGAGGCGGCGGGGGTGACCCCCGATTTTGTCAGGCTTTCCATCGGCCTGGAGACCATCGACGACATCCTGGACGATCTTGATCGGGCACTGGCCTATGTATAGTTTGGGAGAAGAACACTGTGGTTGACGACGCAACGCACGAGGTACCCGAGGAGTCGCGACCGGATGCCCAGAGTGTCGGAGTGGTAGAAACAAAATTCTGGACGCCGGAACTGCCCCCTGAGGGCTTTGAATTGGCGTGCGGGGAAAGTCTGCCTTCCATCACACTGGCCTATGAGACCTATGGAGAACTCGGTCCGGAGCGGGATAACGCTGTCCTGATCCTGCACGCCCTCTCGGGCGACGCCCACGTGGCCGGCGTTCATTCGCCTAGCGACCGCAAGGCCGGTTGGTGGGATATCATGGTTGGCCCGGGCAAACCGTACGATACCAACAAGTACTTTATTATCTGTTCGAACATCCTGGGAGGCTGCAAGGGCAGCACAGGGCCGTCGAGCATCAATCCCGAGACGGGCGAGCCCTATGGTCTCGATTTCCCCATGGTCACCATCGGCGACATGGTGCGCGCCCAAAGGATGCTCATGGACCATCTGGGTATCGAGCGTCTATTGGCTGTCACCGGCGGCAGTATGGGTGGCATGCAGGCCCTGGAATGGGCGGTGCGCTTTCCCGATCGGGTGGCCTCGGTGCACGCCATCGCCACGGCAGCGCGTTTGAGCGCCCAGGCCATCGCCTTTGATGAGGTGGGACGGCAGGCCATCATGGCCGATCCCAATTGGTGTGCTGGCGACTATTACGGCAAGGAAACTCCTGAGGGGGGGCTTGCCGTGGCGCGCATGATCGGGCACATCACGTATCTCTCTCCCGAGCAGATGCGGGCCAAATTTGGGCGGCGACTTCAGGATCGCGATTCGTTCACCTATGATTTCAAGACCGACTTTCAGGTGGAAAGTTATCTCAAGTACCAGGGGAACAGCTTTGTGCAGCGTTTTGATGCCAATTCCTATCTTTATATCTCCAAGGCGATGGATTATTACGATCTGGCAGCCGGGCATCATTCCCTTGTTGAGGCCTTGGCGGGCATCAAAGCCCGCTTTCTCGCCGTCTCTTTTACCAGCGACTGGCTCTTTCCCACCCGTCAGTCCAAAGAAATCGTCAAGGCCCTGCAGGCCAACGGTGTTCCGACGACCTTTTTAGAGATCACCAGCAGTTACGGTCACGACGCTTTTCTGTTGCCCGACGAGGAATTCGCCGATACGGTGAGCGCCTTTTTGGCCGATGTTCAGGAGCGTGTGCGTCGCGAGGAGGCTCTTGTGCGATGAAAGAAGCACCGAGAGCGGGGGGCAGGCGGCGTCCCGACTATGCCCTTATCGAGGCCCTCGTGCCGCCAGGCGCCAAGGTCCTGGATCTGGGCTGCGGTGATGGGGAACTGCTGGACAATCTTATTCAGGCAAAGGGATGCGAAGGGCAGGGAATCGAGATCAAGGAGCAGCTGGTGGCCGAAACCATCAGGCGGGGCGTGCCCGTTTACCACGGCGACATGCTGGAGGGGATGACTCACTACCGCGACGATTCTTTTGACGTAGTCATCCTGAGCCAGACCCTGCAGCAGACGACGGATCCCCTGGCGGTCATTGAGGAGATGCTGCGTGTGGGCCGGCGGGCTATCATCAGTTTTCCGAACTTTGGCCACTGGCGTATCCGCCTGCAGTTATTATTGGAGGGCAGGATGCCCAGGAGCGAATTGCTCTCCTATCCCTGGTTCAACACGCCCAACGTACATCTGTGTACCATCACGGATTTTCGTGGACTGTGTGCTGCACAGAGCTTGCGCATCGTGGAAGAGATATTCTTGACGCCATCTTTCCATCAGATAGGGTCTTTTTTAGCCAACTGGCGAGCGGGACTGGCCATCTTTCAGGTTGAACGCAAGGAGGTAGGAGAATGAGTGATGCGGATCGGTATATGTGGCAAACTGGGCGCTACGCCAAACAGATACTCTTTCATGGTGTTGGAGAAGAGGGACAGGATAGAATTGGTAGGAGCCGCGTGACCGTCGTCGGTCTGGGGGCTCTGGGAACGGTCATCGCCAGCAACCTCTGCCGGGCGGGCGTCGGACACCTCAGGCTCGTGGATCGCGATTTTGTGGAATTGAGCAATCTGCAGCGGCAGATCCTCTTTGACGAGGAGGATGCCGATAGGCGCATGCCCAAGGCGGCTGCTGCCGCCGAAAAACTCTGTGCTATCAACTCGGAAATAGAGATAGAACCCCTCATCGTCGATGTGAGCGCCGGTAATGTGGAGAAGATCATCGGAGGCTCCACCCTAGTCATGGACGGCACCGACAACCTGGAGACCCGTTTTCTGCTCAATGACGCCTGCGTGAAGAACGATCTGCCGTGGATATATGGCGCGGCCCTGGGCGCCACGGGGAATGTGATGACCATCGTCCCGGGCGAGACTCCCTGTCTGCGTTGTCTTATGGAGGAAGCGCCCGCGCCAGGGACCATGCCCAGTTGTGACACAGAGGGAGTGCTGGCTGCCCTTACGGGGGTGGTGGCCTCTGTGGAATGTGCCGAGGCACTGAAACTCTTGGTCGGGCGGTGTCCGTCCTCGGCCCTCCTCTGTATCGATGTATGGGACAGGGATTTCTACGATATCACCGTGGAACGTCGAGAGGACTGTCCCGCCTGCGCACAGGGGGAGTATGCCTATCTATCGGGGGCCCGCACTTCATGGGCGACCGCCCTGTGTGGGCGCGACGCCGTACAGATCGTACCGCCCACGGAGCAAGAGATCTCTTTGGAGGGTTTGCGACAGCGCCTGAGCCGCATAGGTTCCGTGTCCTATAACGGTTTTCTTCTCAGTTTTGAGACGGATGATCGGGAATTGGTCATCTTTCCCACGGGTAGGGCCATCATCCGCGGGACGACGGACGAGACGGAGGCCCGAAGTCTGTACACGCGGTACGTGGGCGCGTGACGGGCGCCGATGGGCTTGACTGGCGTTCACATTGAAGATAAATAGGCGATATGGGAGGATAACGAAATTAGATTATGGTTGATGAAGCATTGATTGAGAAGATAGAGGAGTGGAAACAGAAACGCGACGCCGTCGTCCTGGCGCATAACTATCAGATCGGGGAGATACAGAATCTTGCTGACTATACGGGCGATTCTCTGGGGCTGTCCATCGAGGCTTCCAAGACGGCAGCACAGGTCATCGTGTTTTGTGGTGTGCGTTTCATGGCAGAGACTGCGGCCATCATCTGTCCCGATAAGCATGTCCTCATCCCCGATGAACATGCGGGATGCCCCATGGCCAACATGATCACCGTGCGCCAACTGCGTGATTTAAAGGATGAGCACCCTGGAGCCAGGGTGGTATGCTATATGAACAGCACGGCGGCCATCAAGGCCGAGAGCGATATCTGCTGTACATCTTCGAACGCCGTCAGGGTGGTCGAGTCGCTGCCGGAGGATGCCCCCATCATCTTTGTGCCAGATCGGAGCTTGGGGCGCTATGTGTCCGAGCAGTCCGGTCGGGATATGATCCTGTGGGATGGCTATTGTCCCACGCACCATCGCATTCTGGCACGAGACGTTGCTGCCATGAAGGAGAAGCATCCTCAGGCCGAGGTGATGGTGCATCCGGAATGCACGGAAGATGTGGTGGCTCTGGCTGATCAGGTACTGAGTACGGGGGGCATGCGCCGCTATGCGCGGGAGACGGAGGCCCAGGAGCTGATCGTGGGGACGGAGATAGGTCTCCTTCACTCACTGCGCAAGGACAACCCGGACAAGAACTTCTATCCCGCGTCCGAACTTGCCGACTGTCCCAACATGAAGCTGAACACCGTGGAAAAGATCCTCTGGGCGCTGGAGGATATGGTCTATGAGGTGCACGTTCCAAAAGATGTGCGGGTCAGGGCAGGAGAGGCCGTGCAGAGGATGCTGGATCTGGAGGATTGATGACGGGAGAGGTGGGGTATGTGGGCTAGAATAAAGGAAGACGTGCAGACGGTATTCGCCAAGGATCCGGCCGCGCGAACGTGGTGGGAGGTGGTAACCTGCTATCCGGGAGTACATGCTATATGGTTACATCGCGTCGCCCACGCCCTTTGGCAACGCGGTCTCCACTGGCTGGCGCGCTTTATCTCCCACGTGAGCCGCTTTTTCACCGGTATCGAGATCCATCCGGGGGCGGAGATCGGTAGGCGCTTCTTTATCGATCATGGTATGGGCGTCGTCATAGGAGAGACGTCAGAGGTCGGAGACGACGTTCTGATGTACAAGGGAGCCGTGCTGGGCGGCACGTCCATGAGCCCGGTCAAGCGACACCCCACTATCGGTGACGATGTGATCATTGGTTCCAACGCGGTGATCCTGGGGCCGATCACCATTGGGGATCACGTCAAGGTTGGTTCTGGGGCTGTGGTGATCGATTCCGTACCTGCCGACTCGACGGTGGTGGGCGTGCCGGGGCGCGTGGTGCGCGGTCCACATGTGGAGGAGGTGAAACTGGATCACGGGCGGTTGCCCGATCCAATAGCCGAGATAACCCACGCCTTGGAGGAACGCATTCGCGACCTCGAGGCCGAGGTAGACTCCTTGCAGGAGACGTCAGAAGTTGATGTAAGAGTCCCCGAGTCCCTCTTGGCGGCAAAGAAAGGAACGGAGGACTAATCTGACGTTTTTGAAAGAGCCTACTGTACAGGGGGATTTTTAGTGGTAATAGGAAAAGTTGGAATAGCTAGAGATAGCAGATGGCGAAGAAGGGATGAGAAAGATGAAATGGAGATTGTACCTTGTCGTCCTTCTGACGGTGGGCGGAGCTCTTGCTGCGGGGGCGTGGATGCTAGTTCAACGTCGCACATCCGGGGCAGCGACGCTAGCAAAAGTGCGCGCGCAGGTCATCCCTCAGGCGGGGGAGCCGACCACCTATGGTCTTCCCTTGTCTCTCGACAACACGCAACGATTTATTGACTATCACGCGACGTTATCGCTCACCCCGGAACAGGAACGCGTGGTGAAAGATGCCCTATCCCCATTCGGGGCGCCGTGCTGTGACGACAATCCCATGTCCACGTGTTGTTGTGATTGCAACCTGGCCAGGTCAGTGTGGGGGCTGTCGGGTCATCTTGTTGCGAAAAGGAATTATGGCGTCGAGCAGGTAAGGGACTCGGCGTTAAAGTGGTTGCGGTTCATTCAGAGCGATTATTTCGTGGGGCAGGAACTCGAGGATAGAGGTGTCAACCCGAACAGGTACGATCTGCCGCGTGGAGATACCTGCTACATTGGAGATTGTGAGCTGCCCTTTACGGCTGACGGTTGCGGAGGGATGGGAGTTTTGAGGCAGTAACCGGACATTACCTCCACCGTAGTTTCATTATAGAGCCCTACAAATGCCTTATCACTTCAATATAAGAGAGTAGACGATAAACCTACGCTCCCTTGTCAAGCTGTTACATCTCGTGGTTCTCCCGTACGCCAGGCATTATGCTGTGCGTTTCCCGCTTTCACCCTTTCGCCTTTCTCGTATTAGGAGAGGCGCAGGGTGAATCGTTTACCCGGCCTCACTTGTTCGCAGCGGACCATCTTGGCTTGGGTTGACGCGCTGATCGAGATGGCCCATACTGTTTGTGTGCTATGCGGCCCCGCGTGGTGCGAAGGGGCGGCCGCAGGTTTGGCAGAGTGTATTTTCATAAGGAGCGTGTGGTATGGCTGAAAAAGTGCAGGCGACGTTCTTTGTCGCGCCGAACGGCGACGACGAGTGGTCGGGTAAGCTGGCAGAACCCAACGAAGAGGAAACGGATGGCCCGTTCGCCACGGTCGCCCGGGCCCGTGATGCCATTCGCGCCATGCCCGAGATGGAACGCGTGGCCCATCCCATCATCGTCATGCTGCGCGAAGGGACCTACTTTTTCGACGAGACGTTAGTCTTTGAGTCCCAGGATAGCGGCACCTTTGCCTGCCCCATTACTTACGCCGCCTATCCCGGCGAGACGCCGGTCCTGAGCGGCGGTCGGCGTATCGAGGCGGAGTGGCGCCCCTATCAGGATGAGGTCATGATCTGCAAGATCCCCGAGGCCGAGGACAGGGGGTGGATCTTTCGCCGTCTTATGGTGAGCGGCGAGGCGAAACGCCGCGCGCGCCTGCCGGATGACGACTACTATCGTATCAAGGAGTCGGTGAGCGAGGACGCCTTCCGCTACCACGAGGGAGATCTGCAAGCGTTCCACAACCTAGAAGACGTGGAAGCCGTGGTGTTCCACTCCTGGAACGAGTCCCGGTTGATCATTGAGGAACTGGATGAGGAAGAGAACGTCGTGACCTTTACTGGCCCGCCAGAGCAAAGCCATTATTTCGAATGGCGAGGCCCCAATCGTTACTATCTGGAGAACGTTCGCGAGGGGCTGACGCAGTCGGGTGAGTGGTACCTCGATTGCGAGACCGGCGAGCTGTACTATTGGCCGGAGGAGAATCTGGATGAGGCCGAGATCGTGGCCCCCGTGTTGGAGCAGTTGGTGCGCTTTGAGGCCGAGATGGAGCGGGGCCGCCCGGTCGAGTACCTGCGGTTCCACGGGCTCACCTTCTCTGACACCAACTGGCCCTTGCCCGCCGAGGGCTATCCCGGCTGTGGCGACGTAGGCGATATCGTTCCACCTTCTGCTTTGGGCATGGAGGGTGCCCGACGTTGCCGCGTCGAAAATTGCCACATCAAGAACACGGGCACCTATGCTCTGGAGATCAGCGGATCGGGTAATACCATCGTGGGCAACGAGATCCATGATACCGGAAGCGGGGGCCTCGTGACTCGCAATCTCACGTCCGAGCACACTGTCGTGGCTTACAATCGTATCCATGATTGCGGGGTGGTGTATCCCAGCGCGGTGGGCATCAACATCGACGATGGCGGGGGCATCTTTACCCATAATCTGATTCACGACATCAGCCACTCGGGCATCTATGCGCGCCACTGGGCCACGGATCACCAACCCCTGGGGAGAAGAAACCAGGAGGAGGGGCTCTTTATCTCGTACAACGAGATTCACCACGTGATGAAGGTGATCAACGATGGGGCGGGTATTTTTGTGCGGGATGCGAATATGCTCATCCGCAACAACCTGATCCACGACGTCTATTCCTATGGCGAGGGTACGCCGGGCTGGGGCATTTACCTCGGTTGCCGCAGCCGCGATAGCCGGGTGGAGAATAACCTGGTGTACAGAACCCGCGAATCGGTGCACATATGGTACGGGAATGAGAACACCACCTGGATCAACAATATCTTTGTGGATGGCCTCAAGACGCAGATAAACTACACCAATGCCGAGGATACCGAGCACGTCAATGTGCGTTTCCTGCGTAATATCGTCTGCTGGGATGACCCCCAGGCGTCGCTTTTCATCGTGCGTGGCGAGCGCTCCCTGCCAGAGGGGTCCGACTATAACGTCTTCTACCAAACAGAGGGGGCGGATATGCGCATCGAAGAGCTGTCAAGAGTGGAGGATTTCGATGCCTGGCGCGAGCGGGGATACGACGTCCACTCGGTGGTGAGCGATCCCCTGTTCGTGGACCCGGCGCAGGACGACTATGATCTTGCACCCGGGTCGCCCGCCCTGGAATTGGTCTTTGAGCCCCTGGACCTGTCCACCGTGGGGATTCGAGGAAGCAGGTGGGACAAAGGGGACGGCGGTGCCTGAAGAGGCGGAGAGATACGGGGTGGTGATCTATCGAACCACCTCCGCCGCCTATGCCAGCGAGAAGGCGCTACAGGAACGGGGATTACACGTAAACGTGATTCCCGTTCCACGTTCTTTGTCCACAGATTGCTGCTTGGGCTTGCGGGTCACCTGGGAGGAGCGGGATCGGGTGCGGGAGATCTTGTGCCGGGAGGAGATCCCTTTCGCCGCTATTTATCGCTGGCACCCATACTCTTCACTGTGATAGTCTAAAGCGTCTAGGCGTCAACAATAGGTGAGGAGGTAGAGAGCCAGATGCTCTGCCCCTCGCTTTTCTGTCCGGACTATGGTATGCTTCCCATTTGGATTCGGTTCTATCTTGTGTTGGTGCGGAAAATTGCGCTCACTGTATACCGAATATGGGTCTTACCAGGCTATCGTGCCCACATATAGTAGCGATCCGGCCTCAGAAAAGTCACCAACACACTCTGCAACCGAGTCCCCATTTGTCAAAAGATGGGCAACTGTCTACTATCCATTACGTTGGCAAGATATTTGTGGAGCCCGTCATCGATGAAGTCTTTTATCGCCTTGCGCCGACGCTGGTACCGTTGGTTTTTGGGAGGCAGGGGGTTGTCGTCAGGCGCCTTTCGCATTCGAGAGGTGGCGCGAAGTTGGCTCATCTACAGTCTCACCGGTTCCGCCTTTGTGTTGGGATGGGTGGATGCGATGTGGGGGGTGGCGACGCTTTTTCTGAGCCTACTTGGGGGGGCTGTCTCGGATCGTATCGACAGGCGGAGGCTTTTGACGTTGGGCCAGATAGGGAGCGCTCTTATTCCCCTGGTTGTCACCTTTCTCATATTTGGTGGCGTGATCCGAGTGTGGCACCTGGTGCTGGCCAATTTTCTCATGGGGGTGGTCTTTTCCTTTGTGATCCCCGCGCGCCGCGCGCTGTTGGGGGATCTGATGACCTCAGGTGCACTGCTGAACGCCATGGCCCTGAGTACCATGGCTAGATCTGGTGCCCAGATCGCTTCCTCGGCAATAGGGGGGAAACTAGTAGATGAGGCGGGCCCGGCGCCGGCCTATCTACTGGTTGCTGGCTGCATCGCCCTGACGGCCTGGATGTACTCTCACTTGCCATCCACGGAAGGGGAGGATGAAGGGGGAGTGGAAAACTCGATCCGCACCGATGTGGTGGAGGGGGCCAATTATATTCTTGAACGGCCGTTACTGACGGGGATTCTGGCGTTGGAACTGGGACGGGTATTGCTCTATCGTCCCTATACGATACTGCTGCCCCTTTTTGCGGGAGATGTCTTTGAAGTTGGCGCCACGGGACTGGGGCTTCTTCAGGGTGCCTCGTCCGTCGGGGGGTTGGCGGGCTCTTTGATCATCGCCGCGCTGGGCGATTTTCGGTACAAGGGATGGTTGCTTATCGGCGCGGGAGCGTTGAGTGGCGTGGGGCTTCTCTCCCTCGGTTGGGCGCCAACTTTTGTTTTGGCTTTGATCTCCCTCGTGCTGGCCACGATGGGCGGCAGCGCCTATATGGTGACACGCAACACCTTACTGCAGAACATATCGAGCAAGCGGATGAGGGGGCGTGTGGTTGGCTTTCGGCGATTGCTCTGGGGGCTGCGGCCCCTGGGTGTGCTGCCGGTGGGCGCTTTGGCCGATGCCGTGGGGGCGCCTTTGACAGTCACGCTAACAGGGATGGCGGTTCTGTTGCTCTTTGTCGTGGGAGGAATGCTGCAGCCCGGGTTGCGCCAGCGCTGACGGAAATAGGGGGTGGATTGGTAGTCCGCCCCCCTGCGTGTTTTCATTTAAGATGTCTTGTCCCCTCACTCTGACATGAGATGCTCCAGGAACCATTCGCGTGCCAATCGCGCTACCTCGTCCAGCGCGCCCGGCTCCTCGAAAAGGTGTCCTGCGCCAGCGACTACTTCCAGGGATTTTTCCGATGTCAGCCTTTGCAGGGCCTGGCGGTTCAGTTCGAGCACGCGGTAGTCGTTTCCGCCCACGATAAAGAGAGTGGGAGCGCGCACCTGATCGAGGACGTCCCCAGCCAGATCCACGCGGCCGCCTCGAGAGACGACGGCCTTGGCTGCCTCGGGACGCTCTGTGGCGGCGATCAAAGCCCCTGCTGCTCCCGTGCTGGAACCAAAGTAGCCCAGGTTCAAGTTTTGAGTCTTCTCTTGTTCCAGGAGCCAGTCTGTGGCACCCACCACCCGCCGGGCGAGGCGATCGATGTCAAAGCGTACCTGTCGCGTGCGGCGGTCGAGCTCCTTTTCCTCAGGGGTCATAAGGTCGATAAGCAGGGTCGCCAGGCCCCCGTCACGAAGTTCGTCGGCCACAAAGTTATTGCGCGGGCTGTGTCGGCTGCTCCCCGTACCATGGGCAAAGAGCACGATGCCCTCGGCGCCGTCCGGGATACTCAGATTGGCCTCTACGGTGGCGGCGTCGGTCGAGACGTGGACCAATTCTCCTACATCGTCTTGATCCCTCAATGCACTCATGCTTGTACCTCCTTTCACGTTCACTTGTAATGGGCAGTTGGAGAGAGGCAAGAGATGATGGTTGGCTATGATTGGCAATGCCCCCCTGACCGGCTTCTAGATGGTTCCTGAATATAATTCCCCAAGTTTGCTCTATTCTTCTGGAGGCCCTTGTCCAAGTAAATCTTTAAGGGGGGTATCATCGATGATGATGGAGACCTCTTCCACTCCCACGTATTGACGGACCGTCTGTCGTAGTTGTTCCTCGACCCGGGGCTCGTCACACACTCCGCCGAGCATCAACGAGCCTGAAAGCCTGACGACGGCCTCTCCATCCGTGATGCGTACCTCCTCCACGGAAAGGTCTGATTGATATAGCGCGTTGTAGAGCCCAGACGGTTCATGTCTTCTGTCTTTGATCGATAACAACTTGTTCAATGCTGCTGTCGCGGGGTCGGCATCCGCATCGATTTGTACCTGGACCGGCACTAAACTGTCATTGCAACCGAACCTTTTACCCCGTTGTCCATCGTCGCCCACGGCCACAAGATAAATATTTGTCTGCACCGTCGATGTCGGAGAAGGGGTAGTGGTCTCTGCCGTAGTGACGTCGAAAACCTCAGACACCGCTTTGGCGGGCCTGTATTCTGCTGCGACGACGATCACCCATTCGTCACCCGGCTCCACGAAATCGGGCATGGTGATTTCGGTATCGACGTGTCCCTCGCTATCCGTCTCTGCCATGGTCACGACGTCGTACTCTGAGTGAGGTCTTCCGACGCCTATCTCCACCCGTTTGTCGGGGGGAAAGTCCTGGCCCATCACGCGTACGGTCGTTCCGGATGGCCCGCTGTGGGGCGAGATTTCCACCGTTCCGTGATACTCTTGTTCTATTACTTGAAACTCGTTAGATACAATCTTTGGTGAGGCTGTTTCGGTCGTTCCCTCAACGACCCATTGCTGTCCAGGCTCTGCCGACATGGGGATGATGAGTGTTTTTGTGAAGGTGCCATCGGCAGTGATGTGGGCATCGTACGATGCTTCGGCGCTTGCCTCTTTTTGCCCCACGCCGACTTGTATCTCTGCATCCGATGGCCATCCCTCCCCCTTTACCGTGATCTTGGTGCCGGGCGGCCCACTGGTCGGGAAAATAGTTACTGTGGAACTCGGTGATGTAGGTTGAGGCGTCGCTGTCGCTGTAGGTGTCGCTGTCGTTGCTTCCATCACCTGGGAAGGCGTTGGAGTTTGCGTCACCCTCGCTTCTTCCTGATCTGGTGTGCAACCTGATAGCGGCATGACGGCAGCGAGGATGAGGAGCATGATGGTCATCATCCTCGATATCCCTTGCATATGCGCCTCCTTGTTGGATTCAAAAGTTTCATATGTTGTGGTATGTGCGGCCCGTGGACTGGGACGGGCGTCACCCCTTTGTGAATTCCACAAAAGGGTGACACCACGTCCTCTACCTCGGGTGTGCTATGACGTGAACTCGTCGGCCTCGTTCAGCAGTGCTCTAACCTGTTCGTTGCTGGTTTGTGAGAAATCTAGGTATGAGCCGCCGACACCAAAGAATGGTCGTGGCGTTCTCAGACAGATGATTCCGTCCGCGACATCCTCAAAGTCGGCGCACGTCTCCGTTGGTGCTGTCGGCACGGCTATGATAATGCGCTTCGGATCACTCTTTCGCAGAGCGCTTACCGCCGCGCGCATCGTGGCGCCGGTAGCGAGGCCGTCGTCCACAAGGATCACCGTCTTCTCCTCCACGTCTATCCCAGGGCGGGCGCCGCGATAAGCCTCTTCGCGGCGTTCCAGTTCTTCCCGCTCTCGCGTGGCGATCCTTTCGATATCCTCCTCCGAGATGCCAAGTCTACGGACCACATCCTCGTTCATGACGCGCACCCCACCTGAGGCGATGGCGCCCATGGCAAGCTCGGGATTGCCTGGTACTCCGAGCTTGCGCACGACGAATACGTCCAAAGGAGCCTCGAGGGCTTTGGCGACCTCAAAGGCGACGGGGACGCCTCCCCGAGGCAGTCCCAGGACGACGACATCCTCTTGATCTGCATACTCGGAGAGTTCTTCCGCTAACTGTTGACCTGCGGACATTCGATCTGCAAATTGTGGCATTTATTTCCTCCTTTCTATGACGTGGGGTCGACGACGCGGCCCATAAAGAGGATGGTATCCGTCTCCATGTCACGGATGAGAAAGATAAAGGGTTGATCGAGAGTAAGTTCGATCGGTTCGGTGGGTGCCGAGGTGATCCCGACCACCACCGCCGTGGCCGCCGCCGCCTCCGTGCCGGTTTCATCCACTGATACAAAGGCCTTATGCAGTACCTCTTGGATAAAGAGTTCACGGCTGCCGTCGATGCCCGAGAAATCGGCCTCTTCTGGTGAAAATGCCGCAGGCATGCCCATCTCTGCCAGTTGCTGCGCTAACTGGAAGCGGGCGTCGAAAGAGAATTTGGGCATCGTCAGGGCCACTTCTTTGGTTTCCATGTCCGCCATAATACTCTCGATATCCTGAGCCTGAAGCGATTCCTCAAAGGCGCCAAACTGTCCTGCCTCGGGAGCCAAGATCACCATGGAGGCGCGGTCACCCACATAAGGCAGTTCAACGGCCTGATACCCTTCGTCTTCCGTGTAGCCAAAGCGTGCCGTCTGGCGCATCATGGGTACCGAGATTTCCTCGCCATCGGGCAGATGGAAGGGGCCATCCTGCGTCTGCTCCTCGTCAAAGGGATGCTCCCACGAGGCGCGGAAATAGATGGCGTTGGTCAGGATGAGGCGAGTCAGTTCGTCGATGACGCCCTGGGGTATCAGATCTTTGATCTTGCCATTGGTCTGCTCGCTGACCCAGGTGTTGATCGTCTGTCGCGCCTCTTCTGATGCTTGCACAAAATCGAGGATATGAATCCCCGCGCCATAGTTCTTGGCCAGAACGTCGAGGTATTCCTGGAGGAAGGGGTATCCCTCCTGTCCCCAGACAGCGTTGGCGATTTGCAGTGTGAAGGCGTCGCCCTCTTTTTCTTTTTCCGCTTCCTCCTCTTCTCCTTCGGTTAGAGCCAGGGATAGGGCGTTGAAAGCCGGATGCAACCGTTCCTGCGACAGGTTATACCGCAGCGTCTCTGCCATCTGTCCCTCAGTCTCTCCCCGAGCGCCAGCGTAGGCCATGGCCAGGGCTGACGAGATGCTATATGGTGAGTAAAAGAGGTTACCCTCGGTCTCGCGGACGGCGCGGTAAAAGTCCAGGGCAAAGGCATTGTTGCCGTCCACCCTCTGCTCCATTTCCTCTTCCGTCACCTCTGGTGAGGTCGTGCGTTCTACATCGGAGCGTGCCAGTTGTAACATGGCTTCACCCTCCTCTGTGGGAGTGGGCTCGGGCATCGTTTGCGTTGGTGTCGGTTCGGGTATTGTTTCTGTGGGCGTGGGTTCGGGTACTGTTGGTGTAGAGGTCGGCCCCTCTTCCCGCGTGGGAACTGGTGTTGCGGTGGGACTCGTTCTCATTGCCGCGCATCCTCCTGTAGTCAGAAGCATGGCGATGATGACGAAAACGCTGACTATTTTTGCTCTCATGGTTTTGTTCTCCTTTCCATGTTCGCGTTGTCATTTTCTCGTGATAGATATGATCGTTTGATCGAGATGTCCTCGTCCATCCTGTCTATCTTATAGACGTATCATGTTGGTAAAAAGTTCCAATCTGAGAAGGCCCCGGCCTTAGTCACGCCACTTCTTTTCATGGTCACCTTGCCATTTTTTCATGATGGATATGACCTCCTCGTCCGGGACATCGTACCAATCCTCGTAGACTTGGGCTACCGCCCTAAAGAGGGGTGGTTTTTCGAGAACGACTATCTCATCGACGAGGCGGCCGATCTCCTCTGCAATGTCCCGGTCCGCGACGGGCACTGCCACGATGATCTTGCCCGCTTTCCGATGTTTGCAGAGCTTGATCGAGGCGCGCATGGTGGAGCCCATGGCGATGCCGTCGTCCACCAGGATGATCGTTCGATTCTCTATGGGAGGTAGAGGTTCTCCTCCTCGGAGGACATCCTTGCGTCTTTCGATCTCCTCTCTCTGGTTTTCGATAATCCTGTCGATCATTTCTTCCGTAATCCAGCGGCTGGCCTCTTCCAGGATCACCCTGCTTCCGTCCTCCGCCACGGCACCAAAGCCTGCCTCCGGTTGATGCGGGTAGGGAAGCTTGCGGGTGATGAGGAGGGAGAGATCAGCGTTCAAGTAGTCAGCCACCTCGTATGCCACCTCGACGCCGCCTCGCGGGATGCCCAATACGAGCACGTCCCGATCTTTGAACTCTTCCAACGCTTTGGCGAGTTGTCGTCCGGCATCTTTTCTGTCTTCAAACATACTATCTCCTCGTTGCTCCAGCGTGCGGGGGGATCATGAATCATGTTATCGCAGCACCACCTCCGTGCCGTCGTGGGCAATCTCTACGCGGTCGATCCCCCGTTCCTTAGCGAGATCGCGAATCTCATTTTCCAGCTGTTCTTCGTCCCCTTCCACAATCTCGGATCCCAGATGTGTAAAGATGGCCCGTGGTACATCGAGTTTCTGGCACCAGGTAAGCTGTGTTCGAATAGGCACGTGACCGATGATCACCTCGCCGGGTTTGCGCACCATAGAACGGGTGACTGTTGCCCCATCCCCGATATAGACGCGAATCCCCGACAGGGCAGCGTCTCGATCCTCGATCCAGGCCACATCGGGCACGTAAAAGATTGCCACTCTGCCCGCGCTTATGCGATAGCCCACAGCCGGCGCTCTTGTGGAATGCAGGACGGGAAAAGCTTCTAAGGTTATACCCGCGATCTCTATGGGGCGCCGCTGGGGCATCCTTTCGCGTCGTTTGATGGCGAAATTCTCCATCTTTTCCCACGAGGCGTCGGTGGCAAAGACGGGACATGGTGCGCCTTCCTTCAGGCCAAAGGCGTGATCGGGATGGGCATGAGTGATCACGATGGCCTCGGCGTCCCATTTGTGCACCTCGTCCTGCCAGTCCTGCCCGCAGTCGATGATGACTGTATGGTCATAGTAGGAGATCTTGGTCGCGCTATGCCTTCTATGGTGAGGTGATCTGGCATCGATATATCCCCTGGTGCCCATAAATGTAACCTTCATGAAACTGTTCCTTCAGTGTTCCGCTTTTGGTTTTACGATGATAATGGATGTTGAGTCATCCCCCTCGAGTGCCGAGGGGACCTCTTTCTGTTTTGGTGATTCGCTTCCCTTTATCGTGTCGTGTTCCGTGTGGTCCGACGGCTCCGCCAGGTCTCTGGCCTGTGCGGTTGCGATCTCTGGAAGCGTCTCTCGCGCGATCCATCCATGCTCGGCGGCGTGTCTGGCCATGGTCAGGCTATCATCGGCCAGGATCAGCTCGCTGCCGGCTGCCAGGACCTCATCGGCCAGCGCGCGAATCGCAGCGGCGCGTTCTGGATCGTGATCGACGTTGCGGATGTATACAGCGAGGATACGTTCTCCATAGTGATGGACGAGTTCATGGTATATCTCGGGATCCGCCTCCCCACTGTCGCCGATGAGGAGGAAGGAAAGATCGGGATACATATCCAGAATTTGGCGCGTGAGTTCTATCTTGTGCTCGCGCTGGCGCGTTGGCAGGAGCTCGTCCCGATAGATGCCCCAGTTGCGCAGCAAAAGGACGGGACCACCGGGAATGTCGTTCAGTTCGAAAAAGTCCACCAGGAAATCGTACAGGTTCCACGGACTGTTCGACACATAGAAGATGGGGACGCGGGCCTCACTTCCGGCGCCGGCGTAGAGGGCTCGATAAAAGGCAGCGGCCCCTGGCAGGGGAAGACGGGTCCGTGCGTTGCCGAAGAGCATGGTATATGCCATCTGCAAAAAGTTGCCTACCCCGGACTGGATGATCGTGTCGTCGATATCGCTGATGACCCCATAGGGGGCCTTTGGCGATGGAATAAGGACATGGCCGGTAGCACGAACCGTCTCCTTCTGCCATTCACAGAGGGGCTCCACAAGTTCCAGTTCCACCGGCTGCCATCTCTGGTCGGAGACGATGGGGCGCGGGAACTCGATCCACACCTCGAACATTCCCTCCTCGTCGGCGACGATCTCCTTTTCCACCCCCTGAGATTGGGCCAACAGGCGCGCGTGGGGCACCTCGTAACTTGCCAGACGCTTGTACATATTGACCAGATTATCCCACCAATTATCGGTATCACTCGGCGGTGTGACGCCTCGTTTTTCGCGCACGCGGCCTGTCAAGTAGAGGTGCTCCGCGCTGCCATAACCATGATAGGGCTCAATCTTGATGGGGCGCGGTCCTCCCAGTGCATAATAGAGGCGATATTTGAGCGCGTCGTAACGCTTTTCCGCGGCGCGCACCAGAGGGGCTAGTTTTCGCTGCCAATCCATCATATGTCTCGTGTTCTTTCAGGTTCACCTTTGCCGATTATTTGACGGCTGCGCTAGCGAATATAGAATCTTGGTTCGGGCAACTCCATATAGGGCTCCTGGGCGCCCTCCAGTCGTGCTTTGGCTGCCTCGTACGCACGCTGGATCTCTCTCAATCGTGGGTTCTCGGACGTCGCCCTTTCCCAGGCCTCCTCATCCAGTTGTTGTGTCTTGGGTTCCGTCCAACCCGCAGAGCCGCTGGCCGTGCTCAAGGTGTCCAGATCTCTGCGCTTCATGTCCTGCGCGGCCAGATCCAACGCGGACTCTTTGACGTCCTCGAGCTGTCCTATGATCCAGTTGATCGTCTTGTAGGCGTCGATGGCTGTTTCGGCATCCTCGTTCCGCTGCAGTTCTGTGCTCAACTGGGCGATCAACTGTGTTGCCGTCTGCTCAGGCGATCCCTCGCCTCTTGTTCCCTGTCTTGCGCTTCGCATCACTGCCGTTCCTCCACAAACTTGATGAATTCCTCCTCGTCCATAATTGCAGTGCCCCGCTCCCGTGCCTCCTCCAGCTTGGAGCCCGCCCCTGGTCCGGCGACCACATAGTCGGTCCTGCCACTCACGCTGGATGTGGCGCGTCCCCCCAAGCGCTCCACCTGGCGTTGCACCTCGTCGCGCGTCCACCGATCCAACGCCCCCGTGAACACAAAGGTCAAGCCCTCCAACGGTTGCTCTTCCTCCTCGGCACTGTAGAGGGGGTTGCTCAACGTCATTCCCGCGTCGAGGACCTTTTGAATGACGTCGCGGTTCTGCTCGCTCTCGAAAAAGGTCACGATGCTGTGAGCCACCTGAGGACCGATATCCTCGATGGTCTCCAGTTCCTCCTCCGAGGCGGCCATCAGATCCTCAAGGGTCTCATAGTTCTGTGCTAATACCTGGGACACGTGCTGACCAACGAGGGGGATACCGATGGCATAGATAAAGCGGGAGAGCGTCTGTTCCTTACTATCCTCGATCTCTCCCAGCAGATTATCGGCGGATTTATCCGCAAAGCGTTGCAGGGACAGGAGATCCTCTTTTTTGATATCATAGATGTCAGACAGGCGCTCGATGAGGTCAGCGTCGATGAGCTGTTCCGTACGCTTTTCGCCCAGTCCTTCGATATCCATGGCCTCCCGCGCTGCGTAATGGGTGATCCGCTCGCGAAGCTGCGCGGGGCAGTTAACGTTGGTACAGCGCGCCTGTTTTTTGTCCTCGCTCATCACCGTCTCGCCCCCACAGACGGGACAGTGATCGGGGATGTGGTACTTTTTTTCCGAGCCGTCTCGCGCATCGATGATGGACTTGACGACATGGGGAATCACATCGCCTGCACGTTCCACGATGATCTTATCGCCGATGCGGATATCCTTGCGGTCGATCTCGCTCTGATTGTGGAGCGAGGCGCGACTGACCTCCACGCCGCCAATGGAGACGGGCTCCAGCATGGCCACGGGCGTCAGCTGGCCCGTGCGTCCCACCTGCACTTTGATATCCTCGATGCGCGTGGTGGCGCGTCGTGGTTCGAACTTGTAGGACAGAGCCCAGCGTGGGTCTCGCGTGCGGGTACCAAGAAGCTCTTGGTCCGCCAGATCGTTCACCTTGTAAACGACGCCATCAATCTCGTAGGGCAAATCGTCTCGGATATCTGCCAGCGCCTGGTGGTACTCGAGTATCTCCTCCACGCCCTCGCAGCGTTCCGTATGCTCCTCGTTCACCCGCAGTCCCCACCCCGGCAGCGCCTGCAGGACGTCCCAGTGTGTTTCAAAGCCCAGGTCGTCGGCGTCCGGCACGGCGTAGAAAAAGATGTGCAGGGGTCTGCGTTCGGTCACGTTTGGATCGAGCTGACGCACCGAGCCAGCGGCGGCGTTTCGGGGATTGGCGAACTGCCGCTTTCCCTCCTCGGCGCGCTGCTTGTTGAACGCCCCGAATTCGTCCTTGCGCATATATATCTCGCCTCGCACGATCAAGCGCTCGGGAATAGGAGGCTCTCCCTGGTCGCGCAGGGCTAGGGGGACCTCTTTGATCGTCTTTACGTTAGGGGTGATATCCTCGCCCGTCTCGCCGTCGCCCCGCGTGGAGGCCACAGAGAGCCGTCCTCCTTCATAGATCAACTCCACGGCCAGACCATCGTATTTGGGCTCCGCGACGTAATCCACGACGTCTTCCTTCAGTTCATCGCGGCAGTTTTCATCAAAGTTGCGTACGTCATCCGCTTCATAGACGGCCTGCAGGCTTAGCATGGGCGCGGGATGCTCGGCCAGCCCAAGTTCGTCCCTTGGCTCCCCCCCCACATGCTGCGTGGGAGAATCGGGCATTCTGATGGAAGGGAATTTCTCTTCTAGCGTCTCCAATTCGCGCATCAGCTCGTCGTACTCGGCATCAGAGATGACGGGATCGGCCAGCACATAGTAGCGATAGTTGTGGTAGCGGATCGCCTCACGGAGCCTATCGGCTGCCCCCCGCGCCTCCTCCTCTGAGGTTATGGAATCTGGATCAATCTCCGGTTTGTTTTCCTCAATATTCTGCTCCTCACTCATCATATCCTCCTTCGCCTGGGTGAGCGCTCCTCTTGCTCCAACGACATCTCTTCGGCCTTGCCCTTGAACAGGAAGCCGATGAGCAGGCCGAAGAGGAACCCGCCCACATGGGCCCAAACGGCGATACCGCCGGTCTCGGCCGTCTCTATACCCAAACTGGCAATGCCGCTGAAGAACTGCATCACGAACCAGAGGCCCAAAAAGAGTAGGGCCGTCACGCGTCGGATGATGAAAAAGAAGCCGAAAAGCAGCAACACACTTACCTGGGACTCGGGGAACATGACGACATAGGCCCCCATGATGGCTCCTATAGCCCCGCTAGCCCCTATACTGGGAACACTACTGCCTGGATTTACCAGGACGTGGGTCATAGAGGCGGCGATGCCTCCTGCGATATAGAAGAGGATGTAGGGGATCTTGCCCAGAACGGCTTCTACGTTATCGCCGAAAATCCAGAGTATGAGCATATTACTAAAGAGGTGAAACCAGCCTCCGTGCAGGAACAAGGAGGTGAAAAGGGTATATAGCCGACGTCCCTGGAGAATTTGCATGGGAACAACACCGTACTGACGAACCAGTTCCCTCAATTCGAATCTGAAAACCAAAACCTCGGCTAGAAATGCTATGATATTGATGATAACCAGGACGATGGTCACTGCTCCTGGCCCAGCCTCGCGTACGTCACTATCATCGATGGGAAACACGTTGCCGATCTCCTTTCGATCAAGTAGGGGGAGACGGTGCTCTCCCTTTTCAACAAGAGACCCCTTAGTCCCCCTTCTATCGTTTGAGCAGTCTTTTCAGTTCGTCCCAGCTTCTGGTGTTCAGGACATCCTCGGGCTCTAGCCAGCCCCTTCGCGCTTGATATACGCCATAGCGGATGAACTTGAGTTCCTCTGTCCCATGGGCGTCGGTGGAGATAGAGACCTTTAATCCTCGATTCTTGGCCATCTTGCAGTAGATGTCGTTCAGGTCTAGCCTTTGGGGCTGCGCGTTGACCTCCAGGAAGCATCCTCTCTCCACTGCGGCGTCCATCACGCGACTCATGTCGACCTCGTAGGGGGGGCGCTCGTTGATGCGCCGTCCTGTTGGATGAGCCAGGATATTGACATAAGGGTTGTCCATGGCGCGGATGATGCGCTCTGTCTGCTTCTCGGAGGAGAGATCGAGCTTGGAGTGAACGGCACAGACGACGAGGTCCAGTTTGCGCAGGATCTCGTCGGGAAGATCCAGGGAGCCATCTTCCATAATGTCCACTTCGATACTCTTCAGCAGGATGAAATCCTCCATCTCCTCGTTCAGACGATCGATCTCGTCAATCTGTTCTTTCAACTCATCGGCGTCCAGCCCCTGGGTTACGCCGATATAGGCAGAGTGATCGGTGATGGCCAGATAGTCATGTCCCAGTTCACGTGCCGCATGGGCCATCTCTTCTAAGGATGCGCGTCCGTCACTGGCCGTAGTGTGTGTCTGGAGATCGCCGCGAATATCTTCCAATGTGATCAGATGGGGAAGTTCTCCCTTTTGGGCGGCCTCAATTTCACCTCGATCCTCACGCAGTTCGGGGGCGATGACGGGCAGGTCAAAGAGATCATAGATCTCTTTTTCCTTACGTCCCGCGATTTGCTCTTTGTCCTTAAAGACGCCGTACTCGTTGACCTTTAAGCCTTCGTCCAGGGCCATGTTGCGCAGGTGGATGTTATGTGCCTTGGAGCCGGTGAAATAGACCATGGCTGCCCCATAGCTCTCCTTCTTCACCACACGCAGATCCACCTGAAGTTCAGAGCGCAGAAGAACGCTCGAGCGGGTCTCTCCTTGGGAGACGATCTCCTCTACGTCCTCGTAATCTACGAACTGGGAGATAACCTCCTCCCCAGCGTCGCTGATGGCCAGGATATCCAGATCGCCGACCGTCTCCTTTTTCCGACGATAGCTGCCTGCGGCTTCTGCGCGCTCGACGCCCTCCAATCCTCGCAGAAACTCGAGTAATGGTTCTACTACCTCGTCAGCTACGGCCAAGAGGGTACGTTCCTCCTCCTGTTGGCTCTGTTCCAGATCCTCTATGATCTTTTGCTCCGTCTTTTCTCCCAGACCATGCAGCTTGCGGATCTCTCCGCTTTCTGCGGCATGTCTGAGCTCGTCCAGGGTAGTGACGTTTAGCTCCTTATAGATGGTTTGAACGCGTTTGGGCCCCAGGCCAGCGACATTTAGCATCTTGGTCAACTCGGCGGGGGTGCGGCTACGCAACTCCTCGAGTTGTTTCAATCCGCCCGTATTGACGATCTCCTCAATCTTGGCTGCCAGATCCTCCCCGACCCCGGGCAGCTCGGTCAGATCCTCTTCTTCCTCCACCATGTCCACCACACTTTCAGACATGGTGGAGATTGTACGCGCGGCATTACGATAGGCGCGGACGCGATATTGGTTGGCTCCCTCGATTTCCAAGAGATCGGCTATCTCGTTGAAGATGCGCTCTACATCTGAATTATGGATGGGCATAAGTCGCTCCTTTTCGGTAGTGCGGCCCTTATAGATTTCGGAGCCACATTCTCTTCTAACTCTGGTCTGCTTCCTTCTCTTCGTAGTAACGGCGACACTCGGTCTCCCGGCCCCGTACGACACGTTTGCCCTCCAATGGGCCGTGAGTCTCCGTGACTATGGTGACCTGATCCTCTTTCCCATTGTGCTCAAAGTAGAGCACGACCCAGTCGTGGGTCTTGTCCAGTTCGTGGGCGCGCGCTGTGTTGGAATACAGCGCGGTAAAGTCCCACTCCCCGCGCGTTGTACGTAATATCGGCAGCCAGGCCTCCCCCTGGGGGTTGAAGCGTTTGGGGGCGATCTTTTCGAGTTCGCCCGCCTCGGCCTTGCGTCTGTACTCCTCGTCCACGTCGAGGAGCATAGCCACGTCCGGCTTCTCCTCCGGTGGCTCCTCGCCACCGCTGTGTCGTCTCTTGCGACGGGCGGCGGAGCTTAACATGCCTGCCAGACTGAGCTCAATATTTCGCACGCGCTTTGGGCCAAAGCCCTCTACCTTTTCTAGGCGACCGTCATGAGCGGCCTGCTCGAGTTCCTCCAGTGTTTTGATATCCAGTTCCTCAGCGAGGCGCTGGGCAAGTTCCTCTCCGATGCCCGGAACCTGGGTGAACACTTTCTCCGGTGCTACCTCGCCCCTGAGGCGCTCCAAATAGTCCGATCGCCCGGTGCGCACGTAGGTAGCGATAATTCTGGCGATGCCCTCTCCAATGTTGGGGAACTCTCTAAGCGCTTTCTCATTGCCCTCTTCCACCACTTGCGCCAGCGACTCCCCGGTGGAACGCACCGTATCGGCCCCGTTACGGTAGGCCTGAACGCGAAAGGTGTTAGCTCCTTCCCTCTCCAGCAGATCAGCGATTTGATCGAGTACGTCGGCAATCTCGTCATTTGTGGGCTCTTTGTCAGGCACCTTGCCTCCCTCCTGCGGAGGTCACATCCGCTTTCACACTTTTAGCTTTCCTGATCTACACTAGCTGCTCTAGCTCATGGAAATCCTCTTGCATCCTCTTCTTGAGATCTGGATTGTAAAAGGCCGCTGCTGGATGATAAAGGGGCATGATGACCACCTCTCCGTATAAAGTCTCGGTCTCTAACTTTTTCCCGTGCAGATCTCCAATACTCTGATCCTGCTGGTGGTGATCGAAATGCTCCAGGATAAACTCTGTGGCAAAGCGTCCCAAGGTAGCGATAACCCGGGGCTGGATGATCTCTATTTGCTGCAGCAGGAACGGTCCGTAGAGTTCGATCTCACCCACGTGAGGATCCCGGTTGCCTGGCGGACGATCCTTGACCACATTGGTGATATAGACTTTTTCCCGCACCATGTCGATCGACTCCAAGAGCTGGTCCAGGATCTGTCCCGCGTTTCCCGCAAAGGGCCTTCCCGTCTTTGCCTCCTGCGCGCCCGGCGCCTCGCCGATAAGCATGATGGACGTCTCGGCGTCGCCCTCTCCTATGACGGGCGAGTATCCCTGTTCCTTCCGATACTCGTAAAGAGGTGACTCTTTCAGATCGCGGACCTCTTTCGCGATCTCCTCGAGTTGTTTCCCTTTGTTCCCGTTGATGGCCATTCGAACTCCTCCCTACAAGATCTCGTTCAATTGGCCTTGTATTCAGGAATTCCTCTTTTGGGACTTCTTGTCTTGTGTGATTCCCTGTCTTGCGTTGCCCCTGATGGGCAGAGCCCGATTTACATAAGGAAGGCGACCCCGATGCCTGCGGCCAGCATCAGCAACAGGCCTGGCAGTATGGTTTGGCGCAGTTCTTGGGAGCCCAAGGTCAGGACGACGCTTCCTTTGGCGACTGTGGTGGCCATAGCGCCGATCACCACGGCGCGGCCTCCTGTGTTCAGGCTTACGTCTCCCACGGCGCTGAGTCGGGCCATGGAGAGGGTCACAGCATGGGCGCCCGACAGGCCAGTGATGGCGCTGGATAGATAAACTCCCACTTCCCCCACATAGACCTGGGCAGCCTTTGAGACCAAAAGCACGAAACCATAGAGGAGACCAAATTTGAGTGCGGTTCCAAGCTCAAAGGGGTTGGAGAAGGCGACTTCCCCTGCCCTCTCGGTGCGTTGTGAGAGGTGGAGGTAGGCGCTATAGGTCAGGGCCACTGCTAAGGCAGCGGCCATAGGTGGCCATAGGGTTTTGAGTAGTTCTGCGTTAATGATCGCGACCTGTATTACGATGCGCAAGTAGGTCATGGCCCAGGCCACTGTAATGGCCAGGGCAAAGGGTTTGGCCAATTCTCTTTCCTCTTGGCTACGCTGGGAGAAGGTAAAGGTTACCGGTGTACTGGATACGATACCTCCCAATATGCCGGTCAAGGGGATACCCTGCCGCGGCCCCACGATTTTTATCAACACATACCCCAAAAAACTGATACCGGAGATCAGCACTACCATGAGCCACATCTCGTGAGGGTTCAGCACGTCAAGTGGCGGGGGGCCAAAGCTGCGATTGGGCAACACGGGGAGCACAATGACGGTGATCACGGCGAACTTGAGGATGGCATAGACATCCTCGCGGGTGAGCCGCTGGGCAAAGGCGTGCATCTCCGGTTTGAGCGAGAGGACCAGCGTGGTCGTTACACCAATGGCTGCTGCCAGCGCCAAATGGTCCCAGTAGCAAAATGCCCCGGCAGCTAACGTCAAGAGGGTCGCCATCTCGGTTGTGAGTCCCGTGTCCTCATGTGGCCAGGCGCCAACAAAGTGGGCGACGACGATGAGAGCCCCTACGGGAAGAGCTATGCCGAGAAACCCCCAGGCGGAAAGGAGTTCTTCGGCGATAAGAGCACTCGAACAGCCCAGCAGACCGACGAGCGCAAGGGTGCGTACTCCCATAGAGAGTTCCTCTTCCGTGCCACCATAGGCATATTCCCGTTGTAGCCCGACCAAAAAGCCGATGGCCAGGGAGACGCCGAAACGATAAAAGAGAGTTGTATGTGTTGTCATGCACTTTCTCCAGGATGTAGCGGCATCGATCTGTACCTATGACCGGCGGTAGCGGCCCATCAGGTCGCCACGGTCGAGGACATGTCCCTCCACCGCGCTGAAAAACTGATCGCGCGTGAGGCCCGGGGATAGATCCAACTCCTGATCCAGGGCGTAAAGCCGAAAATAGTAGCGATGCGTTTCTCCCCTCGGAGGGCAGGGTCCTCCATAGCCCACATCACCGAAATCGTTTCGCCCTTGCGCGCCGCCCCAATCCAGGGTGATGTGTGGTGGTACGTTTTCTGGGAGGTCATATCTTGTCGTCGGGATGTTATATAGTAACCAGTGGGTGAATATGCCGGAGGGAGCATCTGGATCCTCACAGACCAGGGCCAGCGACTGTGCATCTTCGGGCACGCCCTGCCACGATAGCGGTGGGGAGATGTTTTTCCCCTCGCACGTATACTTGTCCGGGATCGTTTCCTCTGCTTCCAAGGCCGAGCTCGTTAGTGGAAAGGACATAGGTTCCTCCGTAAGACCTGTGACTATAGAGGAGCCTTTTGGCAGGTCCATGATCCTTCGCTGGCACTGTCAAAGAGGCTCTCCAATCTGTTTCGCTTCGCTAGGCACCAAACTTTTCCAGACGGCTTGCATGCGCCATAGCCAGGGGCATCAAGTCGGTCACTGGGAGTCGAGGCCCCAGGCCCCCACCGAGACACGCACGTTCCCCAAAGACCTTTACCCCGTCGGGCCGGCAGTATTTCGACCACAACATAACCGGTACCGGATGCCAGCTATGATATTTCATCTTTGACGGCGTGGAATGGTCGCCGGTGACGACGAGCACGTCGGGGTCCAGATCGAGCAGGTGTGGAATTTGCTCGTCGGCTTTCTCGATGGCCTCCGCCTTTCGCTGAAAGTCCCCATCCTCGCCGGCACTATCGATGGGCTTGACGTGCACGAAAAAGTAATCATAGTCGCTCCAGCACTTTTCCAGGGCATCGAACTCCTCTTCTAGAGTGCCGCCGGCGTCCAAGCATTCCATACCGATAAGCCTCGCGACGCCCCGATACATGGGGTAGGAGGCGATGGCTGCCGCCCTGAGTCCGTATATCTGCGGCAGTGTGGGCCAGTCTGGCAGTTTGGAGAAACCCCTCAACAGGAGCATGTTTGCCGGCTCCTCGTCTGCCAGAATCTCCCGCGTCTGGCTCAGGAATTCTTCGACCAACCGTGCCGTCTCGTCCGAACTCGGGGAGCGGGATTGGGGGTCCAAGGGGGGCACGCCCGTCTCCTGGGGGTCGGTGTCCGAAAGATCGGCTCCCAAGTTCTCACCGCGCAGTATAAGGAGCATGCGATAATCCTTTACTGCTTCCAAAAAGATCTCTGCGCCGGGGAGTTCGATCTGACGGAGGAGATCGAGCAACTCCTCATTCTTTTCCGTCGGAATGCGTCCCGCGCGCCGGTTCACTATGCGGCCCTTTTCATCCACCGTGCAAAAATTGCCGCGGGCGGCCACATCGTTTTCCTGCAAATCAAAGCCGATGCCCAATGCTGAGAGGACGCCCCTTCCGACCTGGTATTTGGTGGGGTCGTAGCCAAACAGTGCCAGGTGGCCGGGGCCGCTGCCGGGAGTGATGCCTGCCCCGATGGGTTCGTGCAGTCCACATATGGACTGGGCCGCCAAGCCGTCCAGATTGGGCGTGTTGGCCGCCTCAAGCTCTGTTAGCCCACCGGAGTTCATGGGCAGTCCTCCCAATCCATCGAGGACGAGTAAAATGATTTTGGTTTCCTTGTGTGGGTTCACGAGTTGTCTGATGAAATCTAGTTCCATTCCCTATCTCCTGCGTATTACAAAAATTCTGCTATCCAGAAGGGGTGTCGTGCCCCTTTTTCGTAGCTGTTCGAAAAAAGTGTCAGTATCATATTCAAATCCTTGACACCTCTGGGCCCTCATGAAGCATTCTCAAGGCGCCGGGCATCGAACTCCTCCGAGGTCTGGGCTGTTCCGCTTTCATAGGCCAAGACCTCGGAGGTTTGTTTCCCTATTGCTCTCTGCAACTAGGCGATCCCACCTATCTTTCAACGAGGAAGGATATCTTGGTGTTCACCCTATAGTGGGTGATCTCGTCATCCTCCACGATGGCCTGAAAATCCTTGACATAGATGGATTGGATGTTGCGAACCGTCTTCTTGGTATCTTCCAGGGCCTGTGCTACGGCGTCCTCCCAACTCTTTTCAGATTGACCAATGATCTCCACTACTTTGACTACGGACATGTTACAGGCTCCTTTCCTCATCTATCTTGCATCTTTGCCCTATATGCTGTACGCACTTTTTTTTTCTGTGTAACGCACCTCCTTTCAAGCACCATCCTTGCTTAGACAGTTATTGGCAAGAATGACCCTATATTGTACCGCACTTCTGATATCAAGGCTATCGCCAGAGGCCATGCCTGCAAACTGACGGCGCCAGCCGGGCTTGGGTTGGTGACCCTTCCCTTTCGTGTGTTTCTATCGGGAGGCAGTGGTAGTCCAAAGGGTGCTCCCACATTGCGGACAGCATAGGGAAGATTTCGCCTCTGTCGCTTTTAAGCAAAAGGCCTCGAGAGAGCCAAAGTGATCCTCGATAACCTGCTTTGTCTCCTTTCCCTGTTCCTCAAAGGCTCGTCTGAGCACCTCTTCCTCGCGCGAGCCCACACGATAGACGGTCAGCCCCTTACAGTCAAGGTCTATGGCCAGGCGATATGCGCGTTCGACATCCTCGCGGGTGGCCTCGTTGGGCAGGTTGATGGTTTTGGAGATTGCCCCATCCACGTGCTCCTGGAATGCCGCCTGTATGCGCACGTGGGCCTCGGAAGGAACGTCGTTGGCCGTTACAAAGATTTGAGCAATCTCCTTTGGTATGGGAAGGCTCCCCGGACCCTCGTATGTGCCCTGGCGCATCATCTCTTCGGCCTCGGCTTTTACCTTTTCCACGTCTATCTCGTTGGCCTCAAGGGTGCGCAGGAAATAGTCAGCGAACTCGACCAGCATCCTCTCTCCTGCGATGTCCTCCCCGACGTCTTTGAAATAGACCACATCGAAGAGGGGTTCACAGCCACTGGAGGTGTTGGCGATCATGCTCGTGGTGCCCGTGGGCGCAATCATGGTTGTGTGATGGTTACGAACCTTGAAACCGCTGGCCCACTCTTTGGGGTCCAATCCAGTATGGTCGCGAAACCACTCTGGATAATCTGCAGGGTGAGCGAACTTGGAATCTTCCCATCCCTCAAAGACGCCCCGCTCCTCAGCAAGATCGTGACTTGCGCGCTTTGACTCCCGTGCGATGTGAAGCATAAGCTGGCGCGCGATCTCGAACGAGGCCTCACTGCCGTACACCACGCCCATCTGCATCAACATCTCGGCAAAGCCCATCAGGCCCAGTCCGATGTTGCGAAGGCCCTTTTGCTTTTTCTCGATGGTCTCTAGCGGAAACTTGCTGACGGTGGTGGCGTTATCGAGGAAGCGGGTGCCCAAGCGGGCCACATACAGGAGGTGATCCCAGTCGACGGCCTTTTCCAGGAAATCGGAAACCACGGTGGGCAGGTCGCTTTCAGCATCTTTATGGAAGTCGGGCCAATAGGGGGCGTCCTCCGCGACCATAAGAGAGAGGTTAATGTGGCCCAGGGCGCAGGCCTCGTATTCCTCCAGCGGTTCCTCCCCACAGGGATTTGTGGCCTCGACGATGTGGTTGGGATGCGCCTCCACGTCAAAGGTGTGGTCACAATTGGCCTGGTCGATCATAAAGAGACCTGGCTCCCCGTTGCTCCACGCGCTGTGGACGATCACGTCCCATATAAAGCGGGCCGGCAGCGTCATGGGGGCACCGATCTCCAGTTCGGTTTGCTCCCGATATTGGGCGATGCCCTCAACCTCGCCGGCATGATCGCGCCAGAAATTCTCCTCCACAACCCTCGGGTCCGCCTCTTCATGGGCGGTGTTGTAAAAGTGGGCTGTCTGCTCCACCACCTCAAAGGGTTCCCCAGTGCGGGGATTATACAGAGTATACTCCTTGTCCTCGTCCACCGCTTGCACAAATTCGTCGGTGATGGCCACAGAGAGGTTAAAGTTCGTCAACACTCCCTCCCGTCGTTTGGCCAAGGCGAATCGCCCCGCGTCGGGGTGATCGACACGCAGAATGCCCATCTGGGCTCCGCGACGTCTACCCCCCTGCTTGAGGGCTCCGCACATGGCATCGTATACGTGCATGAAGGAGAGCGGCCCACTGGCCACGCCGCCGGTGGAACGAACGATGTCCCCCTTGGGGCGCAGCTTGGTAAAGGTATAGCCCACGCCGCCGCCTGTCTGGAGGATATTGGCGGCCTGGCGCAGCGTGTCAAAGATGGAATTGAGATCATCCCTCGGCGAGATCACAAAGCAGGCCGCCAGTTGCTCGAACTCTGCCCCGGCGTTCATCAACGTGGGCGAGTTGGGGATGAATTCCAGCAAGGTCATCGACTCATAGAAGGCATTGGCCATTTCCTCCGCATCGTTGCCATACTGGTTCTCAGGTCGCGCCACGTCGTCGGCTACACGGCGGAACATCCCTTCTGGCGTCTCGATGATCTCTCCCTCATCGTCCCTCAGGAGGTAGCGTGCCGGCAGGATGCGTTCGTGAACATTCTCTGTCAGCCGCTCCTGAAGAGATTTGTGTCTTGTCCGCTTTATAGGTAATCTAACCACGCGTTTTCCTCCGGAACAGCTCTGAAAGATGGATAGGTGTTTGCTATTCCTTCGAATCCCCTTCGCCCAACGCGGCGATTTCGGGAGTGACGATCCAGGTCACCTGCCATCGTTCCAGCTGTCGTTCCAGGCAGACGATGCCGGCATTGACAAAGGCAACCACGGGAAGATCGGCGTCGCCCGTCACCAATTGTCCGGTCAGGCGTTCCATAAAGGGGAGATGGCCCACCAACATGAGGGGGTCACGGCTTTTATCCAGGATCTCAGCGACGGGCTTTACGTCGTCCACAGGGCCCAGACCGGGGACTGCCAGCACCCCTCCCGCGGGAGATAGTGCATCGCCCAAGATCTCGGCCGTCTGTTTTGCACGCGTCTTGCCACTATGGCGAATCTGCTGCACCTCTATACCCAGTTTGGTAGCCAAGTTTGTCACTTGCTCGGCATGTTGACGACCAATGGTTGTCAAAGGACGGTCTGGATCCCTTTCCTCTGACATGGCCTCTGCGTGTTGAACGAGGTAGACTTTTGGCATTTTCCCTCCCTCTGCTCTCTCTGCTCAACAAGGTCAAGTTGTTGAGCACATGCTCCCGCTTCATCACGAGGACAGCAACACGTCCTTTACCTGTTCTGTGATCTGTAAACCATCGTCCAGAGGACGCTGCCACATGTTGCGGCCAAAGATGAGCCCTGTGGCACCGCTCTCCATGCAGATACGGGCTTTTGTCAACAAATCCTCGTCGCTGATCTTGCTGCCACCAGAAAAGAGCACCATGGTCTTTCCGGCTGAGGCCACGACCTTTTCCGTCGCCCGGCGATAGGCTTCGTTCTCATCAAGCTCCTTCCATTCTCGGTAGAGCTCGCGGTAGGGTTCGGGGCTTTGTTCGTTGCCCGGATCCCTGAACGCAGGGACGTTGAGCTTGACGACGTCGGCGCCCACTTCGTTGGCCAGTCGCGCGGCATAATCCACGGCATAAATGCTGTCGTGTCCGCCCTTTTTCCCGATAGCCTCGCCTCTGGGGTAACTCCAGATGATCAGGGGCATCCCATATCGCTCGCACTCGCCGCGGACGTTCATCAGTTGGACGAAATCCTCATCTTGACGCGGAGAGCCCACATACAGCGTATAGCCCACGGCATCGGCTCCCAGCCTGACGGCGTCTTCAACGGTGGCGTCCTGGGCTGAAAGGGGGCGATCATCGGGGGGAATGTGGGGTCGTCCGTTAATCTTGAGGACCAGGGGCACCTCGCCAGCATAGTCATGCATATACTTTTCCGCCAGACCGATGTGAAACACGATGCCGGAATAGCCACCGTCCCTGGCCAGTTGACATTGGTAATCCGGGTCACCACTGGGAGGGTTGGGAAAAAAGTCGATGGGGCCATGTTCCACTCCGTGATCGAGGGGCAAGAGTAACAATGTGCCGTTTCCCGGTCCATGTTCATATAACATACGGTGCAGGCGCGTGCGCTTGCCCTGACTGAGATTCAGGTCGTTCAGCATCGTTCTCTTCATGTCTGCCTCCTGAGATAGATATCAACGATTGAATGGACGATCTGCTTCAGCGAGCGCGGTCAATGTTTTCTAGCGTACCAGTAATACTGGCACGTCGATCTTGTCCAGAAAATCAAGCACGGCCTCGTCTCGTATCGTGGAGCACCGTCGGGGCAGCACGACGGTGCCAAAATCCTGCTGCGCCACCAGCGCGGCCAGGTGGGAGGCTCTCGATTCACTCAAGGTCTGATATTGAACTTGCAGCCCCCGTCCTTCCAGCCACGTCTCCGCCCGTGCGCGAAGGCGGCTGGCGGGCTCCGATTCGCCGGCCAGGATAAGGACCATCAGTCTATCGTCGTCGCGCCTGGCCAGGGTTGAGGCTGCAGACAGGGCGCGGTGTGCAGCCTGAGAGCCGTCGTAGATGACCAACACGGGGCGCTCGAGTCGGGCTCCCGCCTGGAGAATCATGGTCGGGATAGGAATCTCGGAGAGCACCTGGCGAATGGTTGGTCCCAACTGCCCGGTCTCAAACGTAGACCAGGCCTCCTTGCCCAGAATGACCATATCGGCTTCTGAGGCCGCCTCCAAAATTCGGGGTACCACACGCCCCCGCACCCTGTGGAACGTGCATTGTACGCCGATCCACTCTGTCGTTCGACGAAAGCGCCGACGCATCTGTCGGGCCTGTGCTTCCAGTTGTCGCGCCAGTTCCCTTGCGTCCAAGGGATGACACGTGGCCGAAAAGACCCCCACCTCTTCTGCAAAGGGCAGGGCACCCAGGCGTCGTACATCTACATCTTCGATAAAAAGGGCCTGCAGTTCCGCTCGCAGGCGGGTAGCCAATTCGGCTGCCGCCTGCAAAGCGGATAGGCTATGGGAGGAGGCATCGAGAGCTACCAAAATGCGCTCTATTTCCTCACTTTGTTGTCGCTCACTCATGCTTTCTCCTCCTCTTCCTCGCCGAACTTGGATCGTTTCTCTGCCAGTTCGACGAGGCGCTGCTGGACCCTGTAATTTACGGTACCTTCAGGATAGTTACCTTCCTCGTCCGGTTCGCCTGCTGGAACCCCGGTCAGGATCTCTATACCCTCATCCACCGTTTCCACGGCATAAATATGGAACTCGCCCGCCTCCACGGCGTCGATCACATCCTGGCGCAGCATCAAGTTCTTGACATTGCTGACGGGGATGAGCACTCCCTGGTCGCCCGTCAGGCCGCGTTCCTTGCAGATATCGAAAAAGCCCTCGATCTTTTGGTTCACGCCACCGATGGCCTGCACCCCACCGCGCTGGTTAACAGAGCCTGTGACGGCCAACGATTGTTTTATGGGCAGATTGGCAAGGGAAGAAAGCAGCCCGTATAATTCCGCCGACGAGGCGCTGTCGCCCTCCACCTGACCATAGGATTGCTCAAAGACCAGGCTGGCGGACAGTGACAATGGTTTTTCCTCAGCATACCGCGCTCCCAAAAAGCCCGCCATGATCAACACGCCCTTGGAGTGGATGGGGCCTCCCAGTTCCACCTCGCGCTCTATGTCCACGACTTTGCCCTTGCCCATTCGCGTACGGGCCGTGATACGCGTTGGGCGGCCGAACATAAAGTTTCCCAAGGGAATGACAGAGAGGCCATTGATCTGACCAACTTTTTCGCCTTCGGTATCGATGAGGATCGTCTCGCGCAGGATGGCCTCTTGCATACGTTCACGCAGCCGGTCGGCGCGATAGACCTGGGCGTCTATGGCCTGCTGCACATCATCGGCGGTGACTACCGTATTGCCATTCTCCTGGGCCCAATAGTTGGCCTCGCGGAGGAGGTCGTCCACGTGCTCTTTTTTCGTAGAGAGCTTTTCTGTATCGCCTACCATACGGGCGGTATGCTCGATCACCCTTGCCACAGCACCTCGATCCAAGGGTTGAAGGCCAGCCTCATGGACCATGGTGCCGATCATCCGCGCATACAGTTGTTGATTTTCCTCGCTACGGTCCATCTGTTCCGCAAAATCGGCTTCCACCTTGAACAGTTCCTGGAACTCGGGATCTAGCTGCCAGAGCAGATAATATAACATCCGATTACCAAACAGCCCGACCTTTACGTTCAGGGGGACAGGTTCCGGCTCAAGGGACACAGTGCTGATCAGGCTCAATTGCCGTCCCAGTGACTCGATGCGGATTTTGTCGGAACTCATGGCGCGCTTGAGCGCCTCGTAAGCATAAGGTTCCATCAACACTTTGCGGGCGTCGAGTAGCAGATAACCTCCGTTGGCCCTGTGCAGAGCCCCGGGTTTGATGAGATGGAAATCGGTCATCAACGCTCCCATGCGGGCCCTGTGCTCGATGCGCCCAATCAGGTTCTGATAGGTGGGATTGTCCTCATAGATGACGGGGGCATGCTCGGACTCGCTGTGGTCGACGATCACGTTCACCTTGTACTGGCGCATGCGCGCCTGCTGTCGCAAGGCCTGACGCCCTCCTCCGCCTCCCTCATCCTCCCCCTGCAGGGCATGCATAAGCTGTTGTGCATTCTGATCCTGGGGCAGAAAATCCTCTGCATTCTCCACCACGTCTTCCTGCACGGCGTCGAGATGCTCGATGATATCGGGATAGTCTTCGTATTTCTCGCGCAGTTCGTCGATCAGGCCGCCGACGGCCAGGTTAGCCATCTCTCGGTTGAGGTCGTCCAGTTCTTCCCGCATCTGCCGCTGCCAACTTGGTACCTGACGGAGGATCTCCTGTAACTCGTCCTGTACCTGTGACACCTTTTCCTGGAGACGTTCCTGTTCCTCCTCTGAGAGGCGCTGGATCTCTTCGGGGGATAGTACCTCACCGTCGCGACTGGGGGCCACCGCGAGACCGGCCGGTGTGCGAATAAGTCTCACGTTTTCTTGCTGTGCTCTCTGCTGGAGTTCCTGGAAGGCGTTCTGTTGCCTCTCTCTGAATCTCTCCATGATGGATTGGCGGCGCGACTGATATTCCTCGCTCTCAAAGGCTGCAGATAGTGCAGTATCGAATTGCTCCACCAAGTCGTCCATGTCGTCGCGGAACTCGACACCCATACCCGCTGGCAGTTCTAGAAGGCGGGGCTTGTTCTCATCCTCAAAGTTTTTGACGTAACACCGGTCCGGCGGCACCGCCTTTTCTTCGGCCTTTTCCTCAAAGAACCCGCGCATAAGGGACTCTTTGCCTATGCCTGACGAACCCATGGCAAAGATGTTAAAACCATCGTCCTCAATCCCTATTCCAAACTGCATGGCCTCCACGGCCCGCTCCTGCCCGATGACCTCTGCCAGATCCTCCAGGTCATCGGTAGTTTCAAAGCCCAGACTCTGAGGGTCCGTGTGTTGATACAGTTTGGTGGGTTCTAATTGCTTCGAATCGTTTGCCATCGAAATCTCTCCTTTTTCACTGCTAGATTCTTCCTGCTCGTTGACAACGAGGCCTGACCGCAGATCTCCCTCTTTTCATCGTTGTGTCAGTGGTGAGATCGACCATCGCGCTATATCTGATGGTATCTCATATATTGTATATACGTCAACTCCATTATATTTCCAAAAGGGAGTATACAGGGTGCCTTTTGTACCACGGTCGACCGCACAAACCACGGCGCGGCCCAAACCGTTGTTGGCCTGGGCTTCTGTCAGTGTGATATGCTTTTTACGCTGCTGCTCTCTCCACACGGATGGTTTCCACTTCGCGACCTATGCGCCGCACACCATCGTAAAGGTAGGCGTAGAGCGTGTACAGCCCTGGCTCTTCGGGGCTTATCTGGGCAGAATAGGTTGCCTCTTCGCCAGGCTCAAGTTCTTTGGTCTCCACGATGGCCAGTTCCTCAAACTCACCGCTGGGTGTATCTGCTCAGAACTCGAGGCTCAATCCCCGTCCCGCCGAGAGACCGCCCACTGTGGCCTCCACGCGGATCTGCTCGCCCACGACGGAATGGGGCTCGGTCATGGCAAAAAGGCTGACCAGTTCGGCCACCTCTGCACCCACGGTGATGGGGACGCTGGGGGACTCCCAATGGAAACGGGCGCCCTCTCTCCACCCGTCGATGGTCACATAGACGCTTCCCGTCCTGTTCGCCGAGATCTGGAAGGGAAGTTGGCGTTCCTCGTCCGGGCTGAGGGAAGAGACATAGGTTCCGGTGCCCAGTACCCCAATCCTGTACACGTCCAAGGAGTTCAGGTTCACGTCCAGCCCGGTAAGTTCCTGTGCGCCTACATTCTTCAGTCTAAGCGTAACCCAATGCTGACCTGTGTCTATGCTATCTGGCATGATCTCGTATTCGAGAGGATATTTGACGGCCATAGTTGCCTCCTTCTTACTTCAGATCGTGCCTACACTTGTGTGATCCGCGCCCTGGTTTGTGCGGCCGATCCATTGTCCATGATCTTGCCCTGCGTGTGTTCCAGGGGAGATGAGGTGTGTTGTCGAAATCATCTCTATCTGTCTCCCCGCAAATACCTATTATACTTGAAAGATTGAGAAAGTCAAAAACGAAACCTTGTTTTACGGAATGGTAGGAATCGTTTACACTAGGGGCGTTCCATTGTCGGCATCGTTCTAGAGGTGATAGGCTATAAAGGAATAGGAGGGGCATAATGCACCAGGAATCGCAGACCATGCACGCACAGGACATGCAGGAGCATGGAGGAAACGGCGAATCCCATGGGGGCGATCATGGTGGACATGGAGGACATGCCGGTCACGAACAGATGTTCCGTCGGCGGTTTTGGATCAACCTTGTCCTGACCATCCCCATCCTGTTGTTCAGCCCCATGCTGCAGGAGTGGCTTGGTTTCAGTATGCCCACGTTCCCCGGGAGTCGGTGGGTGGGTGCGCTCTTTGCTTTCGCCGTCTTTTTCT
>JAWLEV010000168.1:0-2619 GCA_041685915.1 Anaerolineae bacterium
AGGAGGCCCTGGAGGAGGCGGGGATGGAGATCGAGGGCGTACATGGCATATAAGCCCATTTTCAACAGCATGCTGTATAGTATTCTCTAAACAGAAATGGACCATGTGTATTGGATAGAATATGTGACCCGGAAAGATGCGACTACAATATGTAGGTGAGCGCAATCGCAAACTACCGCAGATTGTGTGGGAGTTCTCCATGTTGAAAATGGGCTAAAAAAGAGACAACGAGGGTAAAAAGACATATACTGTGGGATAAGCGTTTGAGTAAGACATATACGGACTGTGCGGATGTTCATAGAAATGTTGGGTCTCCTGAAAAAAGGTGTCATGCGTTCAGCTGCCTGGCACTTGTAGGATAAACGGCAACAGAATAATCTATTCTACACGCAAAGGGAGTGAATAGGATTCCTATGAAAGATATGATTAGACAAAGAGAAGCCCTAGTGACCGACAGCGTACTGGACCTCATCGGCCACACGCCGCTGATACATCTGCCCGGAGAACGGGTATACGCCAAGGCCGAGTTCCTGAACCCGGGGGGCAGTATCAAGGACCGCGTGGCCCTGGCCATGATCGAGGGCGCGGAGCGGGAAGGGCGCCTGGGACCCGAGTCCATCATCGTGGAGCCCACCTCGGGCAACACGGGCATCGGCCTGGCCCTGGTGGGTCGTCTCAAGGGCTATAAGGTACGCATCGTCATGCCCGAGGGGATGAGCGAGGAACGTAAAAAGCTGATCCGCTCCCTGGGCGCCGAACTGGTGCTCACTCCTGAGGAGGAAAGCATCGCTGGCGCCGTGCGGCGGGCCGAGGAGATGGCCGCCGAGGATCCGCGCATCTTTGTTCCCCAGCAGTTCGAGAACCCCCATAATCCTCAGGTACACTATGAGGAGACGGGCCCTGAACTGTGGCGACAGTTGGACGGGGAGATCTGCTGCTTTGTGGCCGGCGTGGGCAGCGGCGGCACGCTGCAAGGCGTGGGCACCCTCTTTAAGGAGCGCAATCCCGGCATCCACATCGTGGCCGTGGAGCCCAAGGATGTCTCCGCCATCCTGGGACACGAGCCCTGCCTGCACCAGATCCAGGGCATCGGCGACGGCTTTGTGCCCGACGTGCTCGACGTCTCCCTGGTGGACGATGTGGTGGAGGTCACCGACGAGGACGCCATCGAGACGACGCGGGAACTGGCGCGGGATTACGGGCTGCTGGTGGGCATCTCCTCGGGGGCCAACGTGTGGGCTGCCCGAGAGTTGGCAGCCCGCATGGAGGGCAACGTGACCACCGTCCTGCCCGACCGCGCCGAACGCTACTTTAGCACCGCCCTGATGTAAGAACAGATAAGACAAGAAAGGTACCCATGACAAAACAAGTGGACGCGCGCGGCCTGGCCTGTCCCCAACCCGTGATCCAGACGCGCAATGCACTGAAGGAGCATCGGGAAATCGTCGTCATCGTGGATAACGAGACGGCGCAGCGAAACGTCACGCGCATGGCGGAGCGGTCCGGAGCCACGGTGGAGGTGGAGACACGGGACGACGGAATCTACCTGCACATCACCAGGAAGGAAACCGAGGAAAAGGCCGAGGAGGCGCCTCAGGCCGCCGCGGCACCCGTCGCCGGCCCGCGGGTCTTGATCATTCCCTCCCAATATATGGGACGCGGTGAGCACGAGGAGTTGGGGGATATCCTGATACGCGGCTTTTTCCACACCCTGGGAGAGGTCACGCCCTCGCCCGACACGGTGATATTCTTTAACAGCGGCGTCAAACTGGTGACCGAGGATTCGCCCATCCTGGAGGACCTGCGCGCCCTGGAGGAAGAGGGGCTGGAGATCCTGGCCTGCGGCACGTGCCTGGACTATTACGGACTGGAAGAGGAGGTCGCCGTGGGCGTGATCTCCAATATGTACACCATCGCGGAGACCATACTCGGAGCGGGCAAGGTGATCAGCCTGTAAACATATAGATATATCAGGAGAGATATGACCAGCGAGGAGATTCGCCTCACAGAGATGACCACGGCCTCCGGTTGAGCGGCCAAGATGGCCCCCGAGGCCCTGGCGCAGGTTCTGCGCCCTCTGGAGAATATGTTTGGCGCCCAACAGCATCCCAACTTTTTAGTGGGGTTGGGGGTGAGCGATGATGCCGCCGTGTACAGGATCAACGACCAGGTGGCCATCATCCAGACCATCGACTTTTTTCCGCCCGTGGTGGACGACCCCTATGACTATGGGGCCATCGCCGCAGCCAACGCCATGAGCGACGTCTATGCCATGGGCGGCGAGGTAGTGCTGGCGTTGAATATCTGCGGTTTCCCCCCCGACCTGGCGCCGACCGTCATCGGCGAGATCCTGCGCGGCGGCGCGGAAAAGGTGGCCGAGGCCGGAGGCGTCGTCGCCGGGGGACACACCCTGGACGATGAGGAGCCCAAATATGGCCTGTCGGTGATGGGCACCGTCCATCCCGACGCCGTGTGGACCAAGGGGGGCGCCCGCCCCGGCGACGTGCTGGTACTGACCAAGCCTTTGGGCGTGGGCATCATCACCACGGCCCTAAAGGGCAAGGTGGCCGATGCCGCACACGTGGCCGCGGCCGTGGAGAGCATGGAGACGCTGAACCG
>JAWLEV010000085.1:0-11008 GCA_041685915.1 Anaerolineae bacterium
TTCTCTTTTTCCTCCTGGAGATTGTGACCTGGTTCGGCTTTCTGATGGATGAGATCTTTTTCCGGGGGTACAAGAAAAAAAAGGTCTGGCAGCCGATCTTTGTCGTGGGCAATCCCCGCAGCGGCACCACTTTCCTCCATCGTCTGTTGGCCAGGGACGAGACCAACTTTGCTTTCATGCGCACCTGGGAGATGGTTTTTGCTCCCTCTATCACTCTGCGCAGGGTACTGAAGGGGCTGCGGGCCGCGGATCGGGCCCTGGGAAGTCCCATGCAGCGCCTCATCGATGCGCAGCAGAGGCGCTGGCAGGGGCGGAACGTGATGCACAAGATTGCTCTGCAGGCTCCCGAGGAGGATGAATATCTCCTATTCCACATTTGGTCCAGCCTCAAGATCTGGCTGTATGTGGCCCTGTTGGACGAGGCCATTCCCTATACCTATTTCGACATGGCGATGCCCGAGGAGGAAAAGGAGCGCATCATGACCTTTTACAAAAGTTGCCTGCAGCGTCATCTCTATGCTGCAGGCACGCAGCGGAAACATTACCTATCTAAGAATCCCTCCTTTACCCCCATGATCGACACTCTCTACGATTACTTTCCCGACGCCAAGATCATCTATCTGGCACGCAATCCTCTGGACATGATCCCCTCCTTTATGAGCCTCAAGGAGCGCGAATGGGAGATCCTCGATCAGCCCATAAAGGATGAACGAAGCCGCGAGTATGTGCTCAATATGGCCCACCATTGGTACAGTTATCCTCTGAAACGCCTGGAACGTGTCCCCGAGGAGGACTACGTCATCGTGAATTTCGATGATCTGGTAAAAAAGGCAGAAAGCACCGTGGCCAGGATCTATAAGCGGTTTGGGCTTCAGATGGGGCCCGACTTTGCACGGGTGTTACACGAGGAGGGAGAGAGGGCGCGCAACTATGACAGCGATCACGAGTATTCCCTGGAAGAGATGGGGCTGACCCATGATGAGATCGTAAAAGAGTATCGAGGAATATTTTCTCGTTTTGGCTTTGATACGAGGGGTGAGGCTGTGAACGTCGAAGCGGATTCCCGGGCGAAGAAGAAATGAGAATTGCCTTTATATCCCTGTTTAGAAAAGGGCTTGGCGGTGGAGAGGGCAGGGTGGCCCACGAACTGGCCGAGCATTTCAACCTTGAGCACGATGTGGTCATGATTTGTCCGGCCAAGGAGACGGGCCTGTTTAGGCGCGAGGACGGTCTGGAGGTGTTTGGGATCCAGAGCGTCGTGGAGGGGGACGAGTTCGAACTACCCGCCTTGTCTGGCAGTATCGCACATGATATGTTCGAGTTTCTCGATCTTTTTGATCCCCATATCGTCCACGCCCATGAGGCGGCCTCCATCGGGCTCATCGGGCAGGTGTGGGCCAAGATGAATCAAGTGCCCTTTGTGCACACCACCCACGTGTTGCCGAGGAGTCCCTTCGAATTCGGTGCCGTCGACGCGCTGAACGCCAAGATCATGCGCTCCTCGTTCAGCGAGTCGGTGCTTCAGCGTGCTTTGAAGGATTTCTATGATAATTGTGACGCCATCATCGCCCTGAATCGTTCCGTCATGGAGGCACTGCGCCAGTTCGGGTACGAGGGCAGGATTTTCATCATACCGAACGGCAGGGATTTGGCACAGTATGAAAAATGTGCTCCGGCCGACACGAGCGCTACGGAGCGGATCTTGACCTTTGTGGGCTATCTGACCGATAGAAAGAATCAGGCCTATCTCATCCGGGTGGCAAGCCATCTGCCACAGAATTACCGCCTGCAACTCATCGGACATGCGTTGGATCCGGAGTATGGACGGGGGCTCCGCGATCTCTGTGAATGCATGGGATGCGATAACGTGATATTCACGGGGCAGGTGCCCCATGAACAGATTCCCCAATACCTGGAAAGAACCCACGTTTTCGTTTCCGCGTCCAAGATGGAGGCGCAGAGCCTGGTCATCATTGAGGCTTTGGCTTCTGGCACGCCGGTGGTGGGACTCTCCAACGAGACCGTCGATGAACTTGTGGATGACGAGGTGGGACGTCGTCTGCCCAAGGATATGGGGCCGGAGGCGTTTGCCCGACACATCGAGGAGATGTGCGCGCTGCCCCAGGCGGCGTATGATCGCATGTGCGCCGAGGCGCGACGTCGTGTGAGTGATCTGGACTGGTCCAACGTCGTGGACGCGACGGTGGAGGCTTACAGTGTTCTTTTGGAAGAAGTGCCGGAGACTGGAGAGGAGGAGCGTTCGAGTCTGGACAGCCTCATCTCCTTTTTGCCGGACGGAGAAGTGAAGGAGACGCTCGTCGAGCGACTCGACGCCCGGGAGGGAGGGGATGAGGCGCGTGGGGGGTTTCGCGCGGGAAAGACGCTGCGTGCCAAATTGAGGGCGCTGCGGCGTGTGCCCCATTCGACGTGGATATTTGCCGGTCTCACCATCTTGCTTTCCCTTATCGTCCGCATAGTGGTCAGGTCGGCGGCGTCCCTTTCACGTCTGGTAAAGCCCAAGCGTAGTGGGTGATCCACGTTGGGGGAAATCGCCCCGCTATTAGAAAAGCGATCCGCACAGCGCCGGCGGATCGCTTTTGGTATTCTGGATGTCAGCGTTGCCCGATTATAGATCCAGATCGGGGTTCTCCGGTCCATAGTGGCGCAGCATGACGATGGGGTCCGTCTCGCTGGGATTAACCACCTTCACTCCCTCCCGTGCCGCCTCCTCGCTTACAAAGAACTCATCGTTGGTGAGTTGCCCGTAGCGAATCAGAGTCGGGGTCTCGATCTGCCACGTGCCGAATGCGCCATGCCCCTGCAACAGGATGAGGCCATAGCAGGCCTGATCCACGAGAGTGACAGAACGTCCGGGAAGGATGGTGGTCTCTTTGGCGGAAAAGTGAGGGCTGCGGTAGCTGACCCACTTGTCGATGTAGCCTTCCTCCTTCATGGCCTCCATGGGCTGCACGGGCCTGGGCTCCACGAAGCGGTGTTCGTAGAATTGGGGATCAAGGTTTAGTTCCCAGTCCAGCATGTCCACGATATAGTCCAGGTCGTCCTTGTGTTCCTCGGGCACGTCCTTGACCAACTGCTCTCGCGGTACGGGCACGTTGTCCACGAGGGACTGGAACATGGCAAAGACATCGCTGGCGTACTGGGGCTCGTAGGTACAGAGGCTGCCCGGAGCGTGCAGGACGCCAGCGGGAACATCCCAACCGGTCCCCGGTTCCAGTTTATACGCCCGGGATAGGTTTAGGATCCCGTTATCACCCCTGTCCCAGTTGCGCAGGCATTCCTTGACATCCTCTCGGGTGACCTCGGGTCGCAATCCGAAAAAGGTATAGGGGAAGCGTCCCCCATGGTTATTGAGCTGGACCGGGAAATAGTAGGCTTCCGGTTTGGGCTGTTGGGAGACTCGTTTTGCGTGTTCCTGCATCTGGTGAAGATGATGGGGAAGGGGGCCCAGGTTATCAAAGAACTTGGCGTACATGGGCCAGTGACCATAGTCGTCCATCAGCCGTTGCCCTATGATGGCCGGCCCCGCCACCTCGATGGCCTCGCGGAGCAAAAAGCGCTGCTCCTGATCCCCATCCTGCAGCACGACGTAGCTCAGGCCCTCGTCGGGAAGGGTCTCGGGGCCGTTGTCTGCCCGCACAGTGGAGGCGAACCAGCGCTCGTCGATTCCCCCGCGGTGAGCGCCCATGGCATAGTAGTCGTCGGGATGCAACTTTAGGCGGCGCCCGGGGATACAAAAATCCCTGGGCACCCAGGTGGGGGCCAGTCGCAAGACGCCCTGTCCCTGATCCAACGCTATCTGTATCTGATGTTCCACATTCATCTTTGCACCCCCCGTTTGATATAGGCTTATCCTTCCCTTAGCCTACCCGACTCGCAGTAGATTGCAAACGTGAGGCATGTCAAGGTATAGATTCTGCCTCAATCTATATCATAGTCCGGTTCTGTCTCAAAGGACTTGGTTGCAAAGTGTGTTGGTGACGTCACGCTCTTGCGCGCCAACCCAGCGCGTCCTCTTGGGGACAGGCCTCGATGCAGGCCCCGCAGGCAAAACAATCGGCGTGTATCTTGTTGTCCTCATAGAAACCGGCCATGGCCCCCGAAGGACAGGCATTGACACATAGCTGACATTCCTTGCACGCCTCTCTGTTGATGCGTGGGTGAAGGAGGCTCGCCTGCTCTACTCCCCAGCCCACCAAACCAAAGGGACAGATAAAACGGCACCAGGGACGGTAGATAAAGAGGCTGGCTACCAGTATGGTGCCTGAAAAGAAGGCGATGCTCAGGGTGAGGTTCAAGGAAAAGATCTGGAAGGGGTCGATGACGCCGATCCAGTCCAAGCCTCCGACGACCAATCCCCCGATCAGGGCCACAAAGGCCGCTATGCGGAGGCCATTGGAAAGCCAGAAGGGCGGCTTCCATTTGGGCAGGGGCGCGCGGTGGAGCAGATCCTGTAGCAGCCCCAACTGACAGCCCCAGCCACAGATGGATTTGTTGGATACCCAGACCGTCAGCAGCAGGATGACGAGCATGATGGTGATGGGCAATACGATCTGGCGGCTCACCAGGATGCTGGTCAGAAAGGTGCGCAATGAGGAGACTGGGTTGGGATTCAGCCCTCCTGGGATGAGGATGCCGAAAAGGAATCCGAACACCAGCACACCGCCGATGAGAAAGGGAAGGCGTACTTTTTCCGTCACTTTGCGACGCTGCAGGAGGACTGTGGCCCCGACGATGACGGCGAGCCACAGCACGAATTTGACCAGAATCAACGGATTAAGAGTCATCTGGTTGGGCACTGATATATCTCCTTGTCTCTTTTTTTCTAGGTTACTTCTCTGTGATCTTTTTCTCTCTTTTCGGCGGAGACGACGGCACGCTCCAACAGGTCTAATAGCGTCCGCCTTTCCGCCGGTGTCAATCCCTCAAGCAGACTCTGCATCTTTTTTCGGCGAAAAGCGCGTGCGCGCTCGTGGAGCCGTCGGCCCTGTATGGTCAAAAAGAGTTGGACGGCCCGTCCATCCTCCGGATCGGGGCGGCGCTCCAACAGGCCCGCCTCTTCCAGGCGGCGTATGCCCACACTGACCGTCGGGGCGCTCAGATCCAGCCCATCGGCGATCTCTTGAATGCCACAGCCGGGCGTCTCTGCAACCCACTCGAGCAGGGTGAGTTGGGGCATGGTTATACTGTTATCCTGCAAGGGGTTCTGCTCAAAGCCCAACTTGCGCAGCCGACGGAACAGGGACAGGAGGCGTTCGGCAGCCGATGACGTGGAAGACACCCTTTCTCCTTTTTCGATATTTAGTTAGTCTAACTAAATATACTCCGTTACAGCATATCTGTCAAGTCGCGACGGTGAGCGACTGGAGGGGTGGCAGCGGGAGGGGAGGTATATATCGCGTACGATGGCGATCGATCAGCGTGAAGGGCGTGTTCTTTCAAGTTGGACCACACACAAAGATGTGCTAGAATATAAAAGTCAAGTCGATATCATCAATGGTGAGGAGCAGGAAGAGTAGACGCTCGCGAGCTGGTAGAGAAGGGGGGTCGGCGGCTGAAAGCCCCTCGCAGCGGACGACGTTGAAGGTCGCCTGGGAGCCGCTCATCTGAAAGGCCACGAGGCCGAATAGGGGAGTCGGGAACGCCCGTTACAGCGTACAGAGGGTGGAGGTGATATCTGTTTGTATCACGGCCGCCAAAGTGAAGTGGTACCACGAAGGATACGCTCCTTTCGTCTTCTCATGACGAAAGGAGCTTTTTTGTTGATCTTTGAACGGGGAGGATGGAGGATACAGGATGACACAAAAACCACCGTTGCCAGAAGAGATGAAAAGGACGTTCGACGTAAAATTGGAAAATCCCATCTACGATTGGTGGGAGGAGCAGGGCTATTTCAAGCCCCAAAAGGATCCTGACAAGGAACCCTTTGTCATCGCCATGCCGCCCCCCAATGTGACGGGGGCCCTGCATCTGGGGCATGCCATCGTCTCCTCTATACAGGATTGCCTCATTCGCTATCATCGCCTTCTGGGGGACCCCACCCTGTGGATCCCGGGCACCGATCACGCCGGCATCGCTACCCAGAACGTGGTGGAACGGGAGTTGGAGAAAGAGGGGCTCTCGCGACATGATCTTGGACGCGAAAAGTTCCTGGAACGGGTCTGGGAGTGGAAGGATACGTATCAGAACCGCATCACGGAACAGCATCGCCGTCTGGGGGTCTCCTGCGATTGGGATAGGGAGCGGTTCACCATGGACGAGGGGCTCTCCAAAGCCGTGCGCGAGGCCTTTGTGCGACTCTATGAGGAGGGGCTCATCTATCGGGGGGCCTATCTGATAAACTGGTGCCCGCGGTGCAGTTCGGCCATCTCCGACCTGGAGGTGGAACACAAGGAGGAACCCTCACACCTGTGGCACGTTCGCTACTGGACCGAGGATCACGAGCGTTCTATCATCGTGGCCACCACGCGACCGGAGACCATCCTGGGAGACACGGCGGTGGCCGTCAATCCCGGGGACGGGCGCTATGCGGACATGGTGGGTATGGAGGTGAGGGTCCCCTTTGTGGATCGCCTCATCCCCGTCATCGCCGATGAGGGCGTGGATATGGAGTTTGGCACGGGCGCCGTCAAGGTGACGCCGGCCCACGACCCGACGGACTATGCCATGGGCAAGCGGCATGATCTGGAGTTCATTGATGTCATGAACGACGATATGACCATGAGCGAGGCGGCCGGTCCCTATGAAGGACAGGATCGCTTTGTCTGTCGTGAAAACTTGATAGAGGATCTGCGTGAGATGGGCGACCTGGTCAAGGTCGAGGAGTACAGCCATTCGGTGGGGCATTGCCAGCGCTGCGGTACCATCGTGGAGCCGCGCATCTCCACCCAGTGGTTCGTCAAGATAAAGCCCCTGGCCGAGCCGGCTCTGGAGGCCGTGCGTGAGGGGCGTATTGGCATCATCCCCGAACGCTTTACCAAGGTGTATTATAATTGGATGGAGGATATTCGTGACTGGTGCATATCGCGCCAGCTCTGGTGGGGCCATCGCATTCCCGTCTGGTATTGTGAGGAATGTGGTGCTGAGATCTGCGTGCGCGAGGATCCCACGGCGTGTCCCGAATGCGGCAGCGAGACGTTGCAGCAGGAGGAGGATGTGCTGGACACCTGGTTCTCCTCGGGGTTGTGGCCCTTTTCCACCCTGGGATGGCCGGAGGAGACCGAGGATCTGGATTATTTCTATCCCACCTCGGTTATGGAGACGGCCTATGACATCCTCTTTTTCTGGGTGGCGCGGATGATCATGATGGGCATCCATTTCACCGATGAAGAGCCCTTTCATACCGTCTATCTCCACGGACTGGTGCGCAACGAGGACGGGGAAAAGATCAGCAAGTCCATGCCCGACGCCTGGCGCTACGATCCCCTGCACATGATCGACGAGTATGGCCAGGACCCCCTGCGCTTCACCCTGCTCACCGGGTCCACGCCGGGCAACGACATGCGGCTTTCCCCCGATCGCGTGGAGGCCAATCGCAACTTTGGCAACAAGATATGGCAGGCCGCGCGCTATGTGCTGGGCAATCTGGATGAGGATCTCAAGGACTATGTCCCGCCCACCGGCGCCCTGAACCCCACGACGGATATGGACATGGCAGATCGTTGGATCATCAGCCGCTACCACCGGCTCGTGGCGGAGGTGACCCGCCTCATAGAGGCTTACCAGTTGGGCGAGGCGGGGCGACAGATGTACGATTTCATCTGGAGTGAATATTGCGACTGGTATATCGAGATGACCAAGGTGCGCTTTTGGGATGAGCAGGAGGGGGCGGATCAGGCCAGGAGCGTCCTCGTCTACGTGCTGGAGGGCTGTATGCGTCTGTTGCATCCCTACATGCCCTTTGTCACCGAGGCCATCTGGCAGTATCTGCCCCATCGAGGTGAGGCGCTCATCAAGGCCTCCTGGCCAGAGGAGGGTGAGCGGGATCCGCAGGCCGAGGAAAAGGTGGAGGGTTTCATGGAACTGGTGCGTGGCATCCGTAACGCCCGCAGCGAATACCATGTGGAGCATGGCCGACGCATCGCGGCCATCATCGCCGCTGGCGAAGAGGCTCCCTTCCTGCGTGAGCAGCAGGGTGTCCTTGAAGCCCTGGCGCGCATCGATGGGGAGCAGTTGGAGATACGAGAAAGCCTTGCAGAGGCGCCGGAAAGGGCTCTGGCCCTCATGCTGGGCGGCTACGAGTGCTATCTGCCCCTGGAGGCCCTGGTGGATCTGGAGCAGGAGACGGCCCGTATCCGATCCGAGATAGAGGAACTGGATGAGGAGATCGCCCGGGCACGGGACCTGTTGGCCAACGAGGATTTCGTGACCAAGGCGCCCGAAGACGTGGTGCAGAACGAGCGGGACAAGGTAGAGGACTATACGGAACGGCAAAATATGCTTCTGGAACGCCTGGAGACCTTGCAGTGATCGCGGAGGAGATATCGCTAGTAAGGGGAGGTGGCGCTAGATGAAAAGGTTGATGTTCATCGTCGGTTTCTGTGTGGGGGCGTGCGTTGGCTGGGTGGTGGGCGTCCTCTATGTGCCCCAATCGGGGCAAAGGACGCGCGAAGATTTGAGGGATACCGGTATCGAGCTGCGTCCCGAGATCCTGCAGCAGGGGGAACAGGACACGACCTGATAGCCAGACGCTTGAGGATGGCGCCTTAAGGGGTGTCCAGCCCTAAAGAGGCGAGGTTGGATTGGCGCTCTTGTTGATCTACAACTGCCAGGCACTTCAGAAGTGCCTGGCAGTTCGTGCATTTGCTGATCCTTCGGCTACGTGAATCCCTGGGCGGGGGCATCTTGTGGGCTTGTAGCATGCGGCGTTCCAGGATGAGGGGTGAATGCCATTGCCATATCCCCTTCTTAGGGGAGGTCGAATGTAAATGGGTGTCCTTTTCCATTGACGACCGGCCGATTACGGGGTAAGATCAGGTACACAGGATGGAAGCATCACGGGCATCATAACAGGAGGTGGCACGATGTGTGATCACATGCGCTGGTGGCAGGAGGCGCGCTATGGCATGTTCGTTCATTGGGGGGTGTATGCCGTACCCGCACGCGGTGAGTGGGTGATGTATCAGGAGCATATCCCTCACGACGAATACGCCGAGTTTGCCAAGAGGTTCAGGCCCGGGAACTATGATGCCGACCAGTGGGTGGCGTTGGCCCAGGAAGCGGGCATGCGTTATATGGTGCTCACCACCCGGCATCACGACGGATTCTCCCTTTTTGACAGCCAGGTCTCCGATTTCACGGCCCCCAAGACGGCAGCGGGCCGGGACCTGATCCGGGAGTATGTGGAGGCCTGCCATCGCGGGGGGATGCGCGTGGGCTTTTACTATTCCCTCTTGGACTGGCGCTATCCAGCCTACTTTCGGGGGCCGGAGGAGGATCCTGAGGGCTGGGAGGAACTGGTCGACTATGTACATGCCCAGGTGCGGGAACTCTGCACCAACTATGGTCAGGTCGATATCATGTGGTACGATGGGGGATGGCCCTATACCCCCGAGGCCTGGCGCTCCGAGGAATTGAACGCCATGGTGCGGGAATTGCAGCCCGAGATCGTCATCAACAACCGCTCCCTGCTTCCCGAGGATTTCGACACGCCGGAGCAGCACGTCCGTCCCTCCGATCCCGCCCGCCCCTGGGAGACGTGTATGACCCTCAACGACAGTTGGGGCTATAACGCCGCCGACGACAACTGGAAGACGCCCAGACAGGTGATCCACTATCTGGTGCGCTGCGTGGGTGGCGGGGGGAACTTTTTATTGAATGTGGGTCCCAAAGCCGATGGCACCATACCCAGGGCCTCCACGAGCATTCTGCATAAGGTGGGCGAATGGGTAGAGCGTAACCAGGGAGCCATCTATGGTGCAGGGCGTTCCCCCTTTCGCAACTCCACGGGGTTGAGCACAGTCAAAGGTAACACCGCCTACATGCACGTCCTCCGCTGGCCCGGCGGGAAGATCCATTTCGCGGGTATCAAGAATCGAGTGCGCTCGGCCAGTCTGCTCGATGGCGGAAAGGAGCTCCAGTTCGAGCAGGAGGGGGATCGTGTCACGGTGAGGGGGCTGTCCCGTTGGGATCAGGACAAATGGGATACGGTCATCGTGCTGGAACTGGAGGGTGAACCGGAGGCCTGGGACTATTTCCAGGATGGGTGGGAACCCGCCCCTTCCCAGACCGAGGAGGAGGCATCCGACGACGAGGGGGGAACGATCTTATCCGTGCTCGGGGGCTAAAAAAGACCGTTCAGGGGAAGCGGATGGACTAGGACTGATGCTCGCTGAACCAGGCCGCGTCGGCGAGCACGACGGAGGTCTCGACCTGACGGTCGGGAATGGACCAATACTTTTTTAGGAGGCGGTCCTTCATCTCCTGCGGGACGAGTCGATAGCCGTTCTTCTCATAGAATCGGATTGCCCACGTGGCATCGGCCCATGTGCCGACCAGGATGGGCTTGTCTGTGAGATCTTGCAGATGGGATAGCAACTTGCTGCCGATACCCTCGTTGCGCTTGTCGGATCTGACATAGGCGTGGCGTATCAGGACCACCTCCCCCTTATCCTGGAAGCCCATCACGCCTACCAGTTCCCCCTCCTCCTCCAGGCCCCAAAAGACGACCCCCTCGTCGATCTCGCGGTGTAACGTCTCCTCACTCATATAGGGCTCATGCCAGCGGTCGGGGGGAATCACGCCCCGATAGGCCTCCGCGGCGTCGTTGATGATGGCGCGGATGACTTTTTCCTCGTCTTCTCTGCAGCGTCGAATCAAGACGGACTCCTCTTGATGATGCGGACTTTTTGATAGGGTAGGAGCATGGCAGGCGGGTGTCAAGTGAGTGTGCTCCCGACTCTGCAGTATTCCTTTTTGCATTCCACAGTGGCCATGGTACCATGTGACACGATGAAATACGTCTACAGGGGACTGCGCAAATCGATATACG
>JAWLEV010000169.1:0-2547 GCA_041685915.1 Anaerolineae bacterium
ATCTGTGCGGATCACCTCCTTCCGCCTTCTTCTAAGCGTTGGCCCCTTGCCAACCGTATGCGCATATGCCCCAGCATCGATGGTTCCATGTGAATTGTAGCAGGTAAACATTACAATCCACATTAAGATCGTAGGGTTTTACACCAGTTTGTTTGGAGTAGAAGACGAGATAGAAGGGATAAGGTTGGTCTGCAATCGGGGAGGGATTCTTGGCACATGAAAACGCACGCCTCTGGAGGCGTGCGTGGTAAAGGGGATGCAAGATGCCGGGGTCAGGTTCGTGTAAACAATGAGCCTCAGCGGGGGCTTGAAATACGCGTCTGCTAAAGCGGAAGGTGAAAAGCGTCTTCCCCTGGAAACAGATTCTGTCGGACGAGAATATGCGGGCTAGTGCGCTTCTAGCGCACTTGTTGATATTAGACGTTGGCTTTGAGCCAACGGTCGGCGAAGCAGCTCTATTGCCCGCTTTGTTTCTTAGTCTCCATCAACCCTCGCCCGAGGACGGATTGTGGAGAATTGCCTAACCACCCCCGCCTGTTGACGGCGGGGCATGGTCAATTCTTCGAGCTAATCCACCTTGTGAATTAGGCACCAGCCTCGCTGGCTCGCTTTAGCCCTGCGTGGCCACGGGAAAGGTGACGTGAAAGGTGCTCCCCTCATCGCGTGCGCTCTCGAACCAGATGCGCCCGCCGTGCAGTTGGACCAAGGCCTTGGTGATGTACAGCCCCAGCCCCGTACCCCTGGCCCCCATGCGCTGGGCGCCCTCGCCACGGAAGAAGCGGCTGAAAAGTCTATTCTGGTCCTCTGCCGGGATGCCCACCCCGGTGTCGGTCACGGAGAGTTCCAGGAATCCTTTCATCTCGGCCGGCGCCAGGCTGACGGTGATCTGCCCCCCCGAGGACGTGTATTTGCTGGCGTTGCTCAATAGGTTGTCGATGATCTGCTCGGCCCGCTCCTCGTCGCACAGTGCCCCCGGCAGATCGGGGGCGGCCTGCCAGACGAGGCGTTGGTCCTTGGCCTCCATCTGGGGCCCGAACTCGGCGATCGCGGCCTCCACCAGGGCCGCCAGGTCCCTGGGCTGCAGCGTCAACTCGATCCGCCCGCCTTCAATGCGCGTCAGGTCCAGCAGGGTGTCCGTGGTGTGCAACAGGCGGTTGGCGCTCCGCTGCACGATCTCCAGCCTTTCCCGTTGGGCCTCGTTGAGGGGGCCGAAATCCTCCGCCAGGAGCATCTCCACGTACCCGCTGATGGAGGCCAGGGGCGAGCGCAATTCGTGGGCCGCCGTCGAGATGAAGGCGGTCCTCGTCTCGTCCAGGCGCCTCAGTTCGGCGTTGGCGGCGGCCAGTTCGCGGTTCTTGCGCGTCAGTCGCCCCTCCAGGCTCTCCATCTCCTCTTGGCGGATCTGATCGGGTGTATTGTGCGCTCTCGAGGCGCTGCGGAGGACGTCTGGACAGGCCTCTGTTTCCCGCGGGCCCTCCTTTGGGACGTCTTTGGGGGATTCTTCTCTCGTCATGGCGTTCTCCTTCCATCTGCTGCCTCTCCTCCCTGCCTTGTGCTGCCCCTGCAGGGGATGGGGCGTGCCTGCTGTGACCACAGGGGCCGCCGTCGATGGCCGGGTCAGTCGTGCCTCTGGAAGCGATAGCCCAACCCCCGTTCGGTGACGATATACCAGGGATGGCTGGGGTCCATCTCTATCTTTTCGCGTAGACGGCGCATGTGGACCCGCAGTGTGTCTGTAGAGGCCTCGTCCAGGGGCCATAGGCGATGCAGTAAAAACTCGGTTGTGGTGACGCGGTCGCCATTGCGCATCAATATATACAGGAGATTCGTCTCCGTGGGCGTCAGGTGTACGGGATGGTCGTCGGTGATGACCTGCCGATGGACAAAATCCACCCGCAGGCGTTCGTCCACCGTTATCACCGGCTCCAGGGCGAAGGCAAAGTCCCCCATGCGGCGCAGGACGCGCTCCACCCGCGCCACCAGTTCTCCGAGTCCGAAGGGCTTGGTGATATAGTCCTCGGCAAAGTACCTGATGCCCCGGATGACCGTCTCCTCCTCGTTTAAAGCGCTTAACACGATGATGGGCAGATCGGAGAATTCATGCACGGCCTGACAGAAATCGAAACCGCTCATACCTGGCATCATGATATCCACGATGGCCAGGTGGGGGAGGCCGCGCCGTTCGATGATCTCCAGGGCCTTTTGTCCAGAGAGGGCGGTGAATACCTCGTATCCCGCCTGGTCGAGTTTGTCCTCGACCAGGCGCAGGAGGGCTTCGTCGTCATCCACCACTAGGATGCGCTGAAATATCTCTGATTCACGGTACACTGAAGAATTAGCCACGATGCTCCTCATTGAGCCTATGGCGCTCGCGTTGGCAAGGCGTGCAGACGTTACCGCCCGTCGGCACACGAGATATATCACCAAAAGAGTATCTCGGACTGTCATATATTGATCTATGTAAAGTATAACATACCAAGGTTACAACAAGGTTACGGGATGGTTAATAATTTATTACTCTTTTGAGACCAACACAGGCAGACATGG
>JAWLEV010000086.1:0-10951 GCA_041685915.1 Anaerolineae bacterium
GGTGTGCATCACCTGCAGTCGCTGTACCCAGATCATGCGGGACGGTGGACGGACGGGGTGTGTGCCCTTTGACAGCGACGTCTACGGTCCCATCTATGCCCAGGGGCGCAGGAAAGACCGTTGATCGGGGCGGTCGTGTCGTGGCTTGAGGAATGCGTGATGGCTGATGGGGGGCTTGGGTGAGCGCTTCTCAGAGGGGATTCCTTGCTTGGGCCCGCACAATTGTCGTCATCCTCATCTGCCTGTCGCTGGCGGTCGTGGTCTTGACATCTGTGGGCCTCGATGTGCGGCGCCATCTCGTGCAGCGGCGCGGCGTGGAGAGCGGTCTCTCTGCCGATCTTCCCCCGCTGGAGACCCCCCGCTTGGGCGTCAACGTTTCGCTGGAGCAGTACGAGCGGGACGCCTCCCTGGAGTGGGCCCTGAAGCAGGTGAAGGCGCTGGGTTTTGGCACCGTGCGCCAGCGTTTTGCCTGGTCGACCCTGGAGCCCGTCCCCGGAGAGTACCAGTGGGCCTATTGGGATCGCACCCTGCCCGTGGTGGATGCCTGGGGCCTGGACGTCATCGCCGTGCTGGACACCTCCCCGGCCTGGGCACGCTCTTCTGGTGAGGAGGATAATGTCTGGGCTCCTCCTCGGGACCCCGACCGGTATGCGCGTTTTGTGCGCGATTTTGCCAGCCGCTATGGCGACTATGTAACGGCCTACCAGATATGGGATCAACCCAATGTCTCTCCCCATTGGGGAAATGGTCCCATCGATCCTGGAGAGTATGTGGAACTCTTGCGTGTGGCGAGCGAGGCCATACGCAGCGTGGATGGGGACGCGCGGATCATCGCCGGGGGTCTGGCGCCCAATGCGGAGCCAAGGGGCCGCAATATGAGCGATCTCCGCTTCCTTTCCGAGATGTACCGCTACGGAGCCGCTCCCTACTTTGACGTCCTGGGCGTCATGGCCTATGGCTTTTGGAGTGGACCCTTTGATCGCCGAGCCCATGAGGAGGTGCTGAATTTCTCGCGCGTCGTCCTGCTGCGCCGCGAGATGCGGCGGCGAGGCGATGGGGGAACGTCCATATGGGCCATGGCCTCGGGATGGTGCGCCCTGCCAGCGGATTGGGACGGCGAGCCTTCTCCCCAGGGCAGCGATGCGCCCTTTGTACAGGCCAGGCGATTGCGAAATGCCATTCGACGTGTGAAACGCGAGTGGCCCTGGATGGGCCTCATGTGTACGTTGCACCTGCAACCCGACGCTGATCCGGAGGATCCCGTGTGGGGCTATGCTCTATTTGACGCCTGGGGCGTGCCCACCCCCCTGTTGCAGGAGATCCACAAAGGCCTGGCGGATGAGCGTGTGCTGTATCCGGGGTTTACGCGGGATCTCTCCCCCTATCTCCGCGCCGCGCAGGACGGGGAGGCGGCCGCATTCTCCTTTTGGGGTACCGACCTTTTGCTGGGCGTGCGGCAGGGCGCCGTCGATGGCACCCTGCGCGTCTCCCTGGGTGAGGGGCGTTCCAGCAGGGAGATCGAACTCGCCGCGGATGGCAAAGGGGTGGAGAGCGTACACGTGGCACAGGGGCTCCCCAGAGAGGTACACCGGATCGTGCTCGAGGGCACGGCACAGGAGATCGGTGCGCTACAGGGGGTGCGCGTCGGCTGCCGGCGGTATGATCACAGATTGTGGCGCAGCATAGGCGGCGGGATTCTGGCGCTCGCTTTTCTGGGATTCGTGGCTTTCAGGTCGGCTCGCGATCTGCCCTGGAAAAGCGCCTGGGGGCGGGGGCGCCAGTGGTGGGAGGGACTGCCGGGGCTGCTGCGTTGGATCCCCTTTGTCCTGGGGGCCTCGCTGATGGTACTCTCTCCTGTGGGGGCGACGCGCCTGGTGGGTCTGGGCCTCTATGGCCTGTGTGCTTTGTTTGGGCCACAACGGGCCCTGTTGGTTGCCGCGGCCTGTATCCCTCTGGCTCCCCTTCACGTCCATCTTGGGCCCGGCTCCTTTTCCGTGGTCGAGGTGGCCGTGTTGGTGGCCCTTGGCGCGCGTCTCTGGAATGGTCTGTTGGCGCCCTCTCGAGATGGAACAAGGTCCCTGTGGCCTCCCTCTTTTCTGGATGTCACCGTATGCGCCTTTGTATTCCTCGCCGTGGGCACCTCCATGGTGGCCGAGTATCGTCGCGTTGCCCTTCGGGAATTGCGCGTCATGGTCGTCGGGCCCACTCTCTTCTATGGGTTGCTGCGCACCTGGCCGGCGGATCGAGAACGGCGCTTGACGCTCTTGGATGCCTTTTGGATCTCTTCTTTGGGTGTGGCGCTCTATGGCCTTGTGCGCTATCCTCAGGCGGCGGGCGTGATCGCGGCCGGAGGGGTGCGCCGCGCACGGGCCTTTTTCGGCTCGCCCAATAATCTGGCACTGGTCATGGAGCGCGCGCTTCCCCTGGGATTGGCCATGGCTCTATGGGGGCGTTCCCGGCCGCGCCGCTGGCTCTACGGGCTGGGTGCGGTGCCCATCCTCGTCATCACATTATTGACCTTTTCGCGGGCAGGCTGGCTCCTGGGGCTGCCCGCGGTTATCCTCGTCCTGCTCCTGTTGGGTGGCAGGCGGCTGCGCTGGATCGCCGTGGGGCTGTTGTTTACCGGGGGGATGCTCATGATTCCCCTGTTGCAGACGGAGCGCTTTGCGTCGCTTCTGGATCCCACAGAGGGCACCCTGTTCCTGCGTCTTCAACTGTGGCGGGCAGCCTGGGATATGATACGGGATCACCCCTGGCTGGGGGTGGGCCTGGACAACTTTTTATACTACTATGGGGACTATATCCTTCCGGGCGCCGAGGTGGAGCGCTGGCTTTCCCATCCCCATAACCTTTTCCTTGATTTTTGGCTGCGATTGGGTATAGGGGGCGTCGTCTTGCTGGGGGGCTTGATGATTGGCTTTTTCAGACGAGTGCGTCGCGTCCATCTCGCCGCCTGTCAGGACGATTTGTATGCCGGGGCCATGGGATTTGCTGCGGGGATGGCGGCCTTTGTGGCGCATGGCAGTGTGGACAGTTCATACTTTGTCACGGAGCTGGCTTATTGGTTCATGTTTGCCCTGGCCTGGGTGGGTTCCATGGCGACGGGGGGAGATGAGGAGCCCCTTTCGCGTCGGTGAACGGCAGATGGATTTGACAGATCGATGAGACCTTGTTATAGTTAGCTAAACCTAAATAAACTGATCATTTTTCTTATAGTAAGCCTTAACATGAGTCTGTGAGCGAAAGGGGCGCGGTTTTTATCCAGAGGATTTTTCATAATATGATCAAAGACGGACATCTGGAGGAGTTCTAATTCGTGGAGACGAACAATAGTGTTCCCCTGTCCCAACTCGAGGCGGGGGAGAGCGGCGTGGTGTTGCGTTTGAGGGGTGGCAGAGGTTTTGTCGGACGTATGGCGGCGTTGGGGTTCACGCCGGGAGCCACCCTGCGTGTGGCGCGCAACAGCGGAGGGGGCCCCATCATCGTGGACGTCCTCGATACACAGATCGCTCTGGGTAGGGGACAGGCTAACAGAGTATATGTGCGTCAACGGGAAAATGACGAGTAGCGAACAGGTTACGGCGACAGGGACGCAGGTGGTGGAAAAAACGGCTACCCTGGCCCTTGCAGGGCAGCCAAATGTGGGCAAGAGTACGGTATTCAATATCCTCACTGGCCTGCACCAGCATGTGGGCAACTGGCCGGGCAAGACGGTGGAGCAGCGGGTGGGCCGACTGGAGCACGATGATGTGATCTTTCACGTCGTCGATCTTCCCGGTACCTATTGTCTGACGGCGGCCTCGCCCGAAGAGCGAATCACACGCGATTATATCATCCACCAAGAACCCGACGTGGTCGTCGTCATCGTCAATGCGGCGGCGTTGGAACGGAATCTCTATCTGGTGGCCGAGCTTTTGGCCCTTGGGGCTCCCCTCGTCATCGGCCTGAACATGATCGACGTCGCTGAGCAGGAGGGGTTTGAGGTGGATCCCGAGATTCTATCGGAGAACCTGGGCGTGCCCGTTGTCCCCATGGTGGCCTCGCGGGCTGTGGGCGTCCATGACCTTGTGGACGAGGCTGTGGCCATCGTCGAGGAAGGTCCCAGCAGCGAGCCCCATCGCCCCCATGTCCGACAGGATCACCAGCAAGTACTGGATGAATTGCGTGGCCTCATTGAGGATTACGTGCCCGCTCCCTATCCACACGATTGGGTGGCCCTCAAGCTTTTTGAGGGAGATGAGGAGGCTGCTACCATGATGCGGGATATCCTGCCCCCTGAACGATGGGCAATGGTCGATGATATCCTGCAACAGCATGAGGACGCCATCATCGCCGTGGCCAGTGGACGCTATGAGTGGATAGAGGAGATGACGCGAACAGCGATCAAGCGTCCGCGCATCGGGCGCGTCACCGTCACGCAGCGTATCGACCGCGTGGCCACCCATCCCTTTTGGGGATTGATACTTCTTGCACTGGTCCTGGCCCTCATATTCGAGCTGACCTATTCTCTGGGAGGCCCCCTCCAGGAGTGGATGGCCACTCACGTTGTCGAGGCCTTTTCCGCCTGGCTGGCGGCCAGTCTGGTGAGCGCTCCCGCCTGGCTCTCCGGCCTCCTTGTGGATGGTATCCTGGGCGGTGTGGGGACCGTGGTCACCTTTGTTCCCATCCTTGCCGTCTTTTTCACCGTTATGGGTTTGATGGAGGATATAGGCTACATGTCCAGGGCAGCCTATATCATGGACCGCTTTATGCACAGCGTTGGCCTGCACGGCAAGAGCTTTATGCCCCTCTTTTTGGGGTTCGGCTGCAACGTGCCCGCTATCATGGGCGCGCGAATTATCGAGTCGCGCCGCAGTCGCCTTCTCACCATCATGTTGGCTCCTTTGGTGCCCTGTGCCGCGCGTTTGGGGGTGTTGGCGATACTGGTTCCCATATTCTTCCCCCATAATGCGACCCTGGTCACCTGGGCTCTCACGGGGCTTCCCCTTGTGGTGCTTGCTCTGGGCGGGGTCCTTGTGAATCGCCTTGTCCTGGAGGGTGAAGAGGCCGCCTTTATCATGGAGATGCCCCTTTACCATATGCCCTACCCCAAGAGCATCGCCCTGTTGGTGTGGCGACGGATAATGGCCTTTTTGCGCAAGGCGGGGACGGTGATTCTAATAGTTTCCATCATCGTATGGGCCCTGGCCTCGTTCCCTCGTGGGGACATCGAGGCCAGTTATATGGCGGCTATCGGGCGTTTTCTGAGCCCTGTTGGGGCTCTTATGGGGCTGGGGTGGCGCCCTCTGGTCGCCATACTCACGAGCTTCGTAGCCAAGGAGAACGTGGTAGCCACGTTGGGCGTGCTGTACGGTGTGGGAGAGAATTCGGGCGCTCTGGCCCAGGTGCTATCGGCCAGTCTTACCACGCCCTCTGCGCTGGCACTGTTGGTTGCAGAGATGCTCTTTGTACCCTGTGTGGGGACGCTTGCTGCCATCAAGCAGGAGACTGGCTCCTGGAAGTGGGTTTTGCTCAACGTTGCGCTCTTGACGCTGCTGACCGTCGTCGCTGGCACGATTACCTACCAGTTGGCCACACTGCTTCTGTGAGGTTAAAATGACGCTGGAAAAATTGTTGGAGAGATTGGCTAACAGTCAGGATCGTACGTTGAACGAGATGGCTTCAGAACTGGATGTGCCGCCTGGTCTTGTGGAGCAGATGCTGGACGATCTGGAGCGGGGAGGCTATGTCCGGCGTATAGAGGCCGTGTGTAGTGAACGGTGTGAGACCTGTCCCTATCAGGGGCGGTGCGGGATCACCCAGGGGGGGCGTATTTGGACGCTGACGGAAAAGGGGTTGCGCAACGTCAAGGCTTGATAGTGGAATGGGGATATTCGGATCTTTGAAGCGAAAAGCGGCGCGGACGAACGTCCGCGCCGCTTAGAATTATTCGGCGTCTTTCAGACTGGCCCTTTTCACATCCCCCCGACAATGAACGTCAGTCTTCTTCCTCGTCCTCTGGCACCATCTCTTGCAAGTGTTTCTCGATCTCTGCCATGGCTTCGGATTTATCCAGGTCGCAGGCCAGGGCGAGTTCTCCTGCCAGCATCTCTTTGCCTCGATCTATGAATCTGCGATCCGTCATACAGAGTTTGCGCCAGGTGCTCATGTAAAAGAGGATACGCACCGCAGAGGCCACTTCTTCAAACTGTCCAGAACTGAGCTTTTCCGTAAGCGTTGCCTTTCGGGCGCGAAAGTTTCTTTCCACCTCGTCATCGTCAGGGGCGTCTTCCAATAACCTGGCAAGCTTTTTCCGCAGCACAAAGGGTTTACCCACCCGGCGCAGCCCCAGACTTTCCGCCTTGTCGACGGGGACCATCAGCTGCATCGACGATTCGCTCAGTGCATTGATGACGTAATAGGAGTTCTCCTGCTTACCGATGCTTTTCTCCTGGATGGCTGCTATCTCTCCCGCGCCGTGGAAAGGATGTACGACCTTGCTACCGACCGCATACATTTTGAGAGGATACCTCCTTTGGCAGTATTGGCTATCCTGAAAGGATGGCCAAGAGAATATCGGGTATATTCCAAGTGTGCGTACATGGTGCTTTCCAGATCCCCGAAAGACCTTTTTGCAGTGGATTCAGCGCCGGCTACCCTGAAAGGGTGACCAAAAGGTGTATCCGCTAGAAGAAGATCTTTCGGCGGAACCAATATGTTAAAAAGATATCCCATCGTCTCGACGATCTGTGATGTGTCATGGAGAAAAGGGTCAGCAGATGACAGGAGATGGGGGGTGTTTGGTGAAAGGCGCCGTTCAAAAAAGTCCCCGGCTGACGCATCAGGGTAGGATGGAGATATCAAAGGGGCAAAAGCACCAAGTTTTTGAATGGTTCATTCCCTCCTTAAAACTCGTCGAGCATTTACCATTCAAAGTTTACACATATATTATATACACAAAAGCGGCAGACGTCAAAAAGGTTCTGGACAGGGAGCGTCTGATTCTACTTTCTCTGCCGGTACAGTGTGGGGTCGATGACCTCGCACATGGCTTGCTCGTCGAGATCTCTCCTCAAGAAGCCATTGACGATGGTGGCTTTATGGGTGGGCTCCTCTATGGTCTCATTGTAACTGACATAGAGCACGTCCATGTGGGGCTGTTGGTTCAGCCATCGTTTGCTCTGTTCCAGGTGCTTTTCGAAAAGCGATCGCATCTTTTCATCGTCCACGCTATCCGTCGGTTTGCCTTGCCGCACGAGCATGCGCTTTTGGGAGGCCAACACCTCATCCAGATGTCGCTCCATGAATATCACTTTGTAAACATATTCTTGGGGAAGGTGCTCCAGGAGGCTGGATATGACCTTGACCGCCCTTCCTACGGCTTCTTTCACCCATGCTTTATCATGTTCAAGGGCCTTGACCCTCTCAAACTCGTAATAGCCCTTGGGATTGTCCTCATTGGCCTCTCTCACCCCATCGGTCAAGATGGGCATGCCACCCGCTTTCAGCATACGCATCATCATGGATGTTCCGGAGCGGGGGAGCCCCGATACGACGACGACATCGGGTTGCCGTGCATCTGTTCCTCCCTTTTTTCCTCCGAATAGGTCATCGAGTATTCCCGATAGTCTCATATCTCTTATCCTTTTATCGAACGTGTGCGTATCTCGATTCCCCGCTTTGCGCGGGAAGCGTCAACCATGTTCGCGGCGTTTGCGTGTGCGAATTCCCCTCGCAGATTGTACCAGTAGCCACGTATGACGTAAAACCTTTTGCATTTCTGCGCGAGGGACCATGGTATGATTTTGACATTCTCTATATCTTCTGTTAAACATGGGGTGGATATGTTGTCGTATATTATAGGCTGACGTGGGCCACTTGTGAGTGCGGGATATGCATGCTGTTGAATATAAGCCGAACATAGTCTTTGTCGTATTGGATACCCACCGCTGGGATCGCCTGGGCTGCTATGGTTATTCGCGGGGGACATCTCCTAACCTGGATGCCTTTGCCAAGGGAGCGACCCTCTTTGAGAATGCCATCGCTCCGGCGCAGTGGACAATTCCCTCCCATGCTTCCATGTTCACCGGTGAGCCCGCCAGCGTTCATCTGACGTTGCAGGCGAACGATGTACTCCCCTCTCCCTTTACCACGCTGGCTGAGCGATTGCGCGTCATGGGCTACCGCACGGTCGGCTTTTGCAACAATCCTTTGGTGGGGGTGCTCGATAACGGGCTCCGCCGGGGATTCGAGACATTCTACAACTATGGCGGCGCCGTGCCCTTGGTGCGCTCCAGGCCCTTGACTCCCTCGCTGGAACCTCTTCGTCGCGTTGGAGAGTTCGTCTCCGACGTCTTGCGCCGCGTGACATCTCCTATTCAGAAAGCCTTTGCCAACTCGGCGGGGCTTTTTCGCGGTGCACTGGATCCATTCTGGGTGCGTATTTGGACGCAGGTGGCCAATTTCAAGGGCGACACCTCACGCTCTATTCGTGACGTGGTGCATTTTATTGAGGATCATTTCTCGCGGCAGGATGGCGTTCCCCATTTTCTGTTTCTCAATCTCATGGAGACCCATGCGCCCTATTCCGTGCCCTGGCGCTATGCCCGGCAATTCGCTCCCCTGTCGAGGAGGGATAGGAAGGCGCGGCGCTTTCTGCGCTGTTTCAATGCGCAAGCCCTTGATTGGTTCACGCCTTTGGAAATGCCCCTTTCCCCTGTGGAGGAAAGGGCGCTGAGCCAGATGTATGATGCCGAGGTGGCCTATCAGGATCACCTCCTCGCTGACCTGCTTGCCCTGCTCGATCAGCAGGAACGCCGTCAGGATACCATGGTCGTTTTCGTGGCTGATCATGGGGAGATGTTGGGAGAACACCAGTTCATGGGCCATGGATTTGGCGTCCATCAGGAGTTGATCCGTGTTCCCCTGCTCATCCGCTTCCCCGAACAGGGGGAAGGGGAGCGAATTTCCGCTCCCATGTCCACGCGGCGTCTTTTTCATACTGTTTTGGATGTCGCTGGCGTGGAGGAGGTACAGATGGCCTGTGGACGATCCATACCCGTCAGAGAGGAACGTCTGGCGCGAGGTGTCGGAGATGATGTCGCCGATGCGCCGGTGGTTTTCAGCGAGGCCTATCCCCCCGAGTTTGCCCTCAAGGCCATGGAGACCGAAAAGCCGACGGTGATCGAACGGATGCATTGTCGGGCTACCTATCGGGCGGCAATCGAGAGAGCGTACAAGTTCATCGATATCGAGGGGGTAAAGGAGAACCTATTCTCTCTTTCTCAGGATCCGGCTGAGGAGGCTCCCTTGCCAGAGACCCTGCATGCCGAGGGAATGCGGCAGTTGAGGGAACGATTGAAGGCCTTTTTACAGGACGCGGTGGCCCGCAGACCTCAACTGCAGGGACGGCAGACCGCGAGCGCCGAGGATGGCGCCCTGCGACAGCGCCTCCGTCACCTCGGATATATGGAATAGCCCCTTTACGAAGCGAGCGGCGGATTCGCCGTTTTACTCCCCACTTTTGTGCAAAATGATGAGTATTCTGAAGCACTTGCCGGGTCAAAAACCCCGTTTCGTCCTCCCTTGAGTATCCAGCGGCACATCCTCTCTTCAGTCCCTCTCATGTGAGAATACGGATCGGATCGCCAATAGCCCTTTGACCCCCCTTTCTCCCGCCATGTATAATGCACGGGATGCACGAGCAGGGGGATGTTCCCTTTTTGCTCATCAGTTTCCTTTATTCTCTAGATGATGGAGCGAGGATATGCCAGCGATCAAGGATGTGGAATTTCGTGAATTCTCCGCCAGACACCACAATGCGGAGCGCAACTGGCTCGTGGTCAAGCTCAATACCGATGATCCCCGGATCTATGGGCTGGGCGACGCGAGTCCCATGGAGAACGAGGAGCAGGTCAAGGGATTGGTGACCGACTTGGTGGAAAAGTACTTGGCGGGCCAGGATCCCCTCGATTCGGAGGTCCACTGGACGACCATGTATCAGGATCCCCACGGACGAGGAGGGCGCCTGACCACCACGGCCCTCTCGGGACTCGATATCGCCCTGTGGGATATCAAGGGCAAGATACTCGACAGGCCCGTTTACCAGCTACTCGGCGGGGCGCAGCGTGAGAGGATGCGCGTCTACGCCAACGGCTGGTATACCAATCCCGGCACGCCGGAGCAGAATGCCGAGGAGGCCAGACGGGTGGTAGAGATGGGCTACGACGCGCTAAAGTTCGACCCCTTTGGCCAGCGGAACTATTACAAGATCTCCCTCGAGGAGGCAGAACTCGCCGAGGCGCGGGTGGCCGCCGTACGCGAGGCGGTGGGACCGCACGTGGATATCCTGGTCGAGGCCCATGCCAAGTTCGACGTCATGAACGCCATCCAGTTGGGCAAGCGTATGGAACCCTACCGTCCCCTCTTTTACGAGGAACCGGTATCCCAGGAGAACCTCTCCGAGTTGCTGGAAGTACGGCGCAAGGTGGATATCCCCATCGCCACCGGGGAACGCCTCTATACCAAATTCCCCTTCGCCCAGATCGTGGAGGCCCATGCGGCGGACGTGCTCCAGCCCGACATCGCCAACGCTGGCGGGATCACGGAATTGAAAAAGATTGCTGCCATCGCCGAGGCTAAGCACATCACCATGGCCCCACACAACGTATGCTCCCCCGTTGGCGCTCAGGCGGAACTCCATCTTGACGCCTCCCTGGTCAACTTTGAGATACAGGAATACCACGCCGAGTTCTATACGGAGCACTATTTCACCGTGTTTCGGGGACTTTCACGTCCCGTAGAGGGCTATGTCACCCTGAGCGACGCGCCAGGGCTGGGACTGGAGATCGACGAGGACGAGATCGCCGCCCATCCCCCTCTGGAGGAGGTGACGGCGCGGGGCGGCACCATCAGGGGCATCTAGCGCGATCTGAGAAGGAGAGTGAAGTGAAAGTTGAGGGAAAGGAATGAG
>JAWLEV010000170.1:0-2524 GCA_041685915.1 Anaerolineae bacterium
GCGGAGCGCAGGATCTCTTCCAGATCCTCCTCTTCCCCCACCCTGGCCCCCGCCATGTGATGGCACAAAAACGGCACGGACGGGAACCGCCGCGCCAGTTCCCGCAGCGCCGGCTGCCAGGCGGGCGATAGCGCCAGGCTGGCGATCAGGTTCAACTCATCCGCCGCCTCGAAAAAGGCCAGCCCCTCCTCCGATGCGAACCACTCCGTGTCGTCCTTCAAATAATGGGTAAATCCTTTCAGTTGGTATCGCTCCGCCGCCTGTCGCAGGCGGTCGGCCGCGCCGGGCACGTGATAGGTGGACGACCACATACAGTCCACGTCGGCGAACTGCACCAGTCGCTCCGGATAGCGCGCCACGCACTCGGCCACATAGTCGTTGTCGTCCGGGTTGTGGGTGATGTTGGCCGAGACCAACACCGCCCTGTCCACGCCATGGCGATCCATCTCCCAGAGCAGTTGCTCCACGCGCCCCCGGCTGTCCACGTCCGGCACCAGGGGCTTGTAGGGCCACTTGAGCCACGCGTGTGTGTGAGAATCTATGATCATCCTGTCCTCCCGCTACCGATTCATGCCTGACTTTCTGAATTTGTGTCCGAACGCGAAATCTGCTCCATACGCATCCAACCTCACTCCTGGATCCAAAGACCACAGCCTCATAGAAGTTGGAATTGCAGGTCGACACTCCTCTCTGTACAGTTTCGCGTAGCGAAACTGCCAAGGGAATGTGCTACGCACATTCCCCGCCCTGGGCTCATACTCCATGGCGCGATGGCGGAATCTACCCGACCCGATACTTTTCCACCATCTCCTCGTCCAGTTCCACCCCAAGGCCCGGTCGGTCGGGCACCACCGCCTCGCCCTCTGCGACCTGGAGGGGCTCTTTGACGATATGTCCGTCGCGCAGGAATACCAGCATGTCGGCGGGACGGCTGGCGTTGGGAAGGGCCGCCGCCTGATGCACCGTGAATGCCGCCGTGATATCCAGGCAGTGCGCCTCATGCTGCACCCACACGGGGCAGCCGGCCGCCCCGGCCACCTCCGCCGCCGCGCTGATCTCACGCGGCGACCCGCCCACATTCACATAGTCCGTCCCATCGCGACGGGCGATCTCCATGATCTGCCGTGTATCCCGCGTGTGGATCGCCAGCGGGGCCACACACTTGAGACGGAGCAGCCCGTACCACTCGGGACGAGATTTGGGCACCGGGTCCTCGAAACACTCCACGTTATAGTCAGCGAGGGCGCGATCGATGCGCATCGTCTCTGCCGGCAACTCGAACAATTCATTGGGATCAATGCGCACCGCATAGTCCGCGCCACCGGCCGCCGCGATGGCCTCCACCTGCTCCACCACGTCCCAGGGCCTGGCCTTGATCTTGTGGACCTTGAATCCCATCTCCGCCCCCTCCTCCGCGTGCTTGCCCGTCTCCTCTGGCGACAGATAGGGCGACCAAAAGGCCAGGGGGACCTCGTCGCGATACTTGCCTCCCAGCACCATGCACGCCGGCACGTCCAGCGCCTTGCCGGCAATATCCACCATGGCGTGCAGGAACGGCGGCTCAAGGTCGAAGAGATTCATGCCCAGCGGATTCTGGCCGATGAATTTCTCCCCTTCGGCGCGCACCCTGGATATGGAGCGTCCTCCCTCGCCAAGCCCCGTGATCCCCTCGTCCGTGTGCACCCGAATCACGACGAAAGCGTCCTCCTCTTCGGGCGTGGTGCCCGCCATGGCCCGCCAGCGCCCCATGGCCTGGCGATAACTCGGCTTCCAGGGCACAAATATCCGCATATAATCGATGGACGTTATTCGCATAGAATCCTTCCTTTCATCCTATAGAGAGGACATCAAAGGGATCCGGAATATAGATGAACAATGATCAAACGTATTCCCCAGAGCCCTCCCTCCTTCACACCCGGCCAACTTGCGCCCTACTACGATTCAGTCCCTAGATGGCAACGATGGTGCCGAGCAGGCCCGCGTCCACGGGAGATTTTTCTGTAAGATACCTCTCCAGTGCTTCGATGGCATGAATGTCCAACGTCTCCCGGTCGCTACCATACTTGGCGGGAACCCCCTGAGTGGTCACGAAGCAGACGTCGTAGACATCGTCCGGCTTCACCCGCTCGCCGCCCACAAAAAGCTCGTTCACCCGCGTGCCGTAAGGGTTCTCCACCTTGAAATAGAGGTAAAGACCGAGGCACCGCTTGACATAGCCCCCCATCTGCTTGTATGGGTTCCGGGCAAAAGTGTGCTGCAGATTCTCCTCCATCATAGTGCGCAGCTCGTCGCCGGTCAGGGTACAGACCGATACCGGCGGATCGACGGGAATGATGTTCCAGAGGTCATTGCGCGTTACCGGCCCCGTCGGGATAGGTGCACCGTAGCGCCACCCGTTGGAAAAGGCCAGTTGGGCCCCAGTCAGGTCCCGTAGGCTCTGCAGCAAAAGGTTATCCATCGTCGCCTCCAGAACCCGGTAGCGGTGCAGTGGCGTGGATGTCTCCCCAACGACGCTCCTCAGCTC
>JAWLEV010000087.1:0-3805 GCA_041685915.1 Anaerolineae bacterium
CCTCAGAAAATGCTGGCATACAAAAAGCCGGCGTGCAAGAGGACGCCGGCCCTTTTCGGATCGATAGCGACGTTCCCCTTTCCAAACACGGGTGGCCCGATCGTTTCCCACCGAACCTTTGACCGCACGCTGTGCGCGGTGCTACGACCGCCAACCCTGGGGCTTATCCTTTAGGTTGTGCGGTTCGGAGAACACAGTATTTTATTAACTGATGTATAGTGTATGCCAGGTACGCCTTCTGGTCAAATGCTTTCTTTGGTTGGGTGCACGCAAATGTTGTAAGTCATTAGCCATTGCTCGTCCGCGCAGGCGGACGATTGGCCGTAGGCCTGTGCAATGAGACTTTAGTCCATGCACCACCGGGGCGCCGGTGGCCAGCGGCCAATGAACTCGGACGCAGAGGCGCTTCGCGCCGGGCGTCGACCTGCGTGGATGCATCTGGATGGCGCCCAAGGCCGCGCTCACGCTGCTCCTGCCGCATCAATTTTTTCTTTCTAATATGTCCGGTCAGCCTAACAGACTTTGCGTGCCCCCCTTTGGTTTCCGGGATTTTCGGAGCCACCGCCTGATGATCTAGCGTCGTATCAGAACCACCACCCACCCAATCAGTCCCATCAGGACGATGGCGATGATCAGAATGACCAGATATAAGTTCTCAGGCAGATTGCGCCCATAGCCCGGCATTCTGGCCGGCTTGTAGTTGAGCGAGGGGTCATCCGGATCTTGAAGGGAGACCTCTTTGCCGGCTGCAACCTCGCCCTTTTCGCCCTTGGCCTCGGTGATCACGCCCTCGTCGTCGATCTTTTGGTAAGTGATCTCGTACTCATGAGGGCGGACGGATGCCCTGAACTGCGGACTTTTTTGGAGGAACTGCTCAGTTTTGTAGGCGCTCACCTCAAAGCGCACCACCGTGCCCTCGGGTACATAGATCCACTCTGGAGCATCCTTGAGATCGCCAGAGAACTCGGCGCCCGGAATTTCGGCCTCGTATTGGTCGGTATCGTAGTTGAGCCCCACATGGCGTCCCTCATCATCATAGGCGTGCAGGTCGATGTCGGGCATAGGCAGATAGCGGCCACAGCCTGCTGTGTCGTCGCTAGAGTTGCTATTGTCTCCGTCTGCCGGAGGCGGCACGGCTGGCGGACCTGTCGGCGCCGCTGTGGCGCCGGCCATGTTGGTTGGCGTATAGATGTCGGTCACGACAACGGCCGAGTAGCCATCAGCGGTGCTTTCGGATTCGAGCCGCCATTCTAGCTTGCCGCCCGGCCAGCGCCGGACGTCGGGCGCATCGCTGTCTCCAGCATCCCGAAAGGTGGGACGCCGATAGCGCCGCTCCCCAGGGCCTGTTCCTATGGTGGGGCCGGCGGCTGCGCTGATGGCGTTGACGATATAGTGTTCGTAACTCCCATCCCATGACACCTGATAGAGCACCACGCCGCTCTCCGGTGCACCATAAGGCGCGTCGCTATCACGGGCCTCCAGGATGAGGAAATGTCTAGGGTTGTTTGATGTTGGATCATCGATGCGCAGCACGCTGTCGCCATATTCTTGATTCTCTATGGCCGTGAGAGTGTATTTTTCGCCTAGCTCAGCGTCCACATAGTTCAGCCACTCGGCGGCCTCTTTGCTAAAGCCCGACATCTGCACGGGTTCCGCGGCCGATGGATCACCCCACCAGTTACCGGCGCCCATCAGTCCCCAGTCATTTATGTCGCCATACTTGCCCCAGGGCTCACTGTAATTGTAACGGTCGTTGATTTTATTGTGCCTCTGCTCAAGCGTATATTGGCTGTAGAGAGAGTGGCCCACCTCGTGCGCCCACAGGCCCAGCCCGTCCTCCTCGCCTACCATGATGATGGAGCCGGCAAAGACGTGCGACTTGTTATCATCGGGCCCCACCTCGATGTCGAACCAGAGACCGTTGCGGGGCCAAAGGCAAAGGGTCGAAAAATTGCTATCGTCTGAGCCTGCCTGTTGGGAACTTCCGCTGTAGACGACGATGATACGGGATAGCTCCACTTCCTCGCGCGGGGCGCCATCCTTAAAGGCCTCTTTGACTGCGGCGATGGCAAAGTCACGTTCTTTGCCGGCGTAGGCGGCGACGTTGGGTGCCACGGTGTAACCGTCCGCCTGCCCGCTGTCGCCATCAGCATCCAGGAACGTATAGGAAAGCAGCACCCGGCCATAGGCGTTCTGACCATAGTAACTGTTAACGTCCTGGGCGATTTCTTGGACGTCGGCGATGGTGCGTTTGTTAGGTGCGTCGTCAGTGCCGGCCATGAGTACGAGGGTATCGCCCAGATCGCATATGTTCTGACGCTCGGCGGCCATATAGAGGGCGGCGGCGATGTTATCCTCGGCGCCAGTGCAGGTATCATCTCGGGCGATAAAGACGTGCGATCCGCAGGTCCACATGATCATGCCGGCGTCGGCCTTGGCGGACACATCCTCTTCTATGATAGAGTCAACACTCTCAGAACCGAGTATCTCCTCAAAAAACTTGGCCAGTGCTTTTAGGAGAACTTTTATCAGGTGTCCAAGCAGGCCGCCGGGATTGCGGATTTCGTCGCCGGCGCGCATGATGATCCCCTCTCGCCCTTGGTAGGAGGAGTGAGAGAGGCCGTTTTCCACCATCGTGTCGATAAAGTGTCGGCTTCCGGCGTCCCCCATCGGGAGTACTCGGGCATATTGGATCGTCTCGTCCTCATAACTGCCGCCATTGGTGATAGTGTATACCGGCTTGTTGAAGAAGCGGAGGGCATTTTTTACCGGCCACAGAAGGAGCATCGTCTCGTCTTGCGCACCGGAGGCGCGCAGTGGTTTGCGTTGTATGGTGCTGGGCCATCCCAGATTACGAGCCGTTTCCTCCAGCACGCGTTCTTCCAGGGACCCTCCGCCCGAATCGTCAACGGGATCTTGGGCCCATGCGCCAGGGCGTGCAACGCTGGCACACAGGCCTATAAGAAGGAAGATCAACAGTAACAGGCGCGGCCCTATTTGGATCCGTCGGCTCATGCGGCACCTCCTTGTGCGCGACTGCGCTGTGCACGTCCATGGCGTGTCATCCATCTGACCCATAGTACCAGGGTGGCCAGGGCGCCCACTCCCACGGCCCAATAGGCCCAACGGGGTGTGAGACGGGGCAAAGCACTCACCGCCCAGGCCGTGCCCAGCCAGACGACCATCCAGAGCATGATGCGCAACGTTATTGAGAAACAACCGGGCCGCCGATTCGATGATGCTGGCTCGGCTTTCCTCGAAGGTTCCTCTGTTGCAGAAGGTGGGCTGATGGGGGACTGCACGGGCTGTGGAGCTGTTTCGCTTCCCGGAGGGGTGGAGGCCATCCACTGTCCCTGATCATAGACGAACCACTGGCCTGTTCTTTCCTGGAGCATCCAGGTCCGACCGTGCTCGTCGATTACCCGTAGGGCATCGAGTTGAATTCGGTAGGCCTCCTCATCGATGGATCCTGCCTGGCGCAGGGCCTCGATGCGTTGAAATTCACGTTCCGCCTGCTCATAGTCCATACATCGCCTCCGATAGGGAAAAAGATCTGACTCTCACAAAGGAGGAACCAGAGTATAAACGGAGCTACTCTAGCATAATCGGGGGAAGCCGTCAAAAGGTCTTGAGGACAAGCCAGGAGCACAGGTTTCAAGTGCTAGATTCAACACGGTGAAACCCAATCGTTACAACTGACGCACATTGCTAATCTTGGCTCCAGATTGATAATCCAGGGGGCTACAATAGGTGATCTAGCACAACCGCGAACACCATTTTCAGCCTGTTCCCACTGCCAAATGGC